>SLLG01000245.1 GCA_007134215.1 Opitutales bacterium
CCCGGTGCCAGACAACGGCCTCGCCCTCCAGATCCCGTTCAAAAGGCAATGCCACCTCTTCCCCGTCTTCACCGGCTGGAACAATCCAGACGCCACCCTCATACTGCGTTTGGTTGACCGACGTGAAGACGTCATCACGGAGACTGGGGTGAACGACGCCAATGCCACTGCCGAGCGCAACGGTCCCCCCACGTGTGAGAAACCACGACTTCCGGCCCCGCAGCCCGTCGAAATCCTTCACCATCGCGGCGAGCCCGCGGTTTCCGTTCGTGAGGCCCCCCGCATAGGAGGCGCGGCCGCGTTCACCCCAAATGTTGTTCGGGCGGAGGTTGGAAACTTGGCGGGCGGTCACACCCGGTATTCGGGCGTAGTCCCAAAGGACGGGTGCGGTGTCGTACTCATCTCCATGGATGAGAGTGAGATGCACCCCATCGCCGAAATAGCGGTTTTTACGACCCTCATCGTTTCCCATTTCATTGCGGTATGTCCGGTTCGAGACCATCCGGAGAGACGTATAGGCATTTCGCTGCAAGCGTGTGAGGAAATCACTACGGTAAAATGAGCGAGCACCATGGAAGGTGTTCCCGGGTGAAGGGCCTCCGTTGAGGACACGTTCCCGGAACGCCTGCAAAGCGTTCGGACGCGACGGCTCCATTTCCAGTATGAATGGAACAAGGTTCGCCATCCGGTTCGCGAACCACGGGGAAGATGGACGCGCGATTCCCCGCCCCGTGGCATTGTAGTCAAACCATCTGCCGAACGTCATTCGCTGAACGCCCTCCAAAATTTGCCATTGGAGCAAATCCACACGCTCTTCGCCCAAATCAAACTCGGTCCCGAAAAGCAAATGCACGGTGCGCGTCGCCGAGTTCAAAAGCTCGTAACCATACGTGGCATTATGCAACTGCGGGCCGTGCGCGTGCATCGAAGCATCGACCTGCCAACCCTCGAAATCGTCGTCTTTCCCGAGGATTTGAATGGCCGGCTCGAAGCTTTCCGCAATGAGCGCCCGCACCCACGCTTCGTCCTCATCGACTACCGCGCCGAGGAGAGAGTAATAGCCCATGTCGGAAAGGTTCGCGCCTCCGCCCATGGGGTTTCCCCGCAGGTAGTCGAGCACCCGCCGGTGGTAGGCAATCAAAAGCGTGTAGACTTCCGGAAAATCAGCGTGCAGATCTCTCCCGGCGATAGGAGTAACACGGGCGAGGCGGGCCGGGAAGCCGATATACGTATGCCACCAGTTTGGATCGCTATAGTCCTCACGCAGCCACCATTCCAACGCTTCGGCACCCGCCGCGAAGACGTCGGCATCACCTTGGTAAACCGTTCCGCTGCGATAATAAGCGGCAAAGAGGAGGCTGACTCGCGACAGGTGTTCCCGAAAGTCCGCCAAGGGCGTATCCTCATAGTCAAGGTCGGTGAACTGTCCGTCTTCGTCGATGACGGACATTACATCCTCAACATCGGTGGCGGATGGTCCGGCATCGAGGTAACGATCAAAGAGCCGGTCCTGCAACGTTTGCCACGTGGAAGGTGACGTCGCTCCACGCAGCGGTCCTTGCAAGGAGACACAAATCAAGGCGGCAAAAATGCCACTAAGGACACGGAGGGTCATCGAATTCAGGAGTCAGGATACCTACAGAGTATAAAAGCAAAAGAGCCGTTGGGTGTCAAGGGGGGCGCGGACAGGGAATCCATCCCGTCCGCGCCCCGTAAATTCGCGTGGAGCGCGGTTTCTACTCAGATCCCCGCGCCCGCGCCCGCCGCCGCGCCAAGGCCAAAGCCAGCACACCGAGCCCGAGGAGAGCGGCATAGGTGGAAGGTTCCGGTATGACGGTGAACGCAAGGTCATCGATGTAGACGACATTCTGGTTCGCGAGCGTCGAATTGAAGTTACGGAAGACGAGCGAAATGCTGTCGGACGGATCCCCGAAAGAGGAATTAAGGACGACCGTGCCTGTGAGGGTATCGGAGTCCAGATCCCGCATCCAAAAGCCGATCTGCTTGTTGTCGAGCGTCAGCATGCTCCCGTCCGGCGCCGGCACCGTTTCCGCCGCACCGGTCCAGTTCATGTAATAGATGATCTCGTAGTTCTGTCCTTTGCTGTAGGCGGGAAGATTCCCGGACGCCACGCCGGTGTTTGCGCCAAGCGTTACGTCGCCGTCGCGGAAGGACAGGGCAAACATCCCCGCCCCCGCATTCAGTTCGGGGTTCCAAGGGTTTTCCCCCGTACCCACACCGATATGGGTGCCCCAGGAGTTCGGTGTCGTTTCATGGAACTTGAAGGAAATGCCAAGGACAGTGTCCAGATAGGCGGAGGAGGGTGCGCCCGTGACAATGGCCCGCGCGCTGTAGTTGGTTCCGTCGAACAACGACACCCCGTCGCCACCGAACTGGAGGTATTGATTGTTTGGACCAAACGGAGCCACATCGGAACTGTCGCGCACAATAGCGGCGGGAAAGTTCCCGCGGAATCCCGCCACATCACTGGGATTGGCCGCCGTTGTCGCGCCCACGAAATCCGATTCGAAATCCGTTGCGAAGATTTGCGACTGGCCTGCCAAGCCAAGGGGCAGGAGAAGCGCAAACGAAGAGCAGATAATCATTGTTTTCATCAGTTTACTTTCTTTTTTTGGAGTTGAAGTTCACAGAAATACGGAAGGCGGGCCTGCGATATTCGTAAGAATTAATTCGCATATGTTCACCTTCGTGAATTGACTAACGAACCGCACGGCCGCTCAACCGCCGCCGCACGAGCAGAAGTGCCAAGGCCGCCAGACCAAAGATCGCCGCATAGGTCGTCGGCTCGGGGATGACGGACAGGTTGTCATAATATGCGATGGTCTCATCGGTGGAGAAGTTGCGAAAGACAAGACCGATGTGATTGTTCACTGTCCCTGAGGAAGCGAGCACGGCAATGTTGGAGAAATCCCCGGTTGCCAAGTCCTGCATGCCGAATGCTGCCTGCATGGGCTCCAAACTCACAGAATTACCATCCAGCGTCGATACTGCTTGGTCCTCCGATGTTAGATTAAATATATACTGAACACGATATGCCGTTTCCACGCTGTAACCGCCAACCGATCCGGAAACCAAACTTGTGTTCGCATCAATGTTTACGGTCTGGTCGCTGGTGCGGAAACGAATTGAAAACAGGCTTCCAGAAGCATTTAAATCCGGAGTGTCGGCAAACTCTCCGGTGCCAAGCCCAAATCGAGTTCCAAACCCTCCTGTACCGCTGCCTGCATCAAAAAAGTCGATAGACACTTCGACAAGGGCACCGGCAAAGTCAGAAACGGTGGCTGCAGAGACGATAGCCCGTGAATTCGCTCCCGAGAACTCCAAATACTGGTTTTCGGGTCCGAAAGGCGCGACGCTCGAGCTGTCGCGGACAACTCCTCCGGCACGATTCGCGAAAAACCCGTCGACTTCGCCCGCCGCCGTCGTCGCGCCCACCGCGTCCGACTCGAAGTCCGTGAAAAAAATCGATGCCGACGCCGTCAGCGGGGCAACGATGCAGGTAATACCGAGTAATTTCCAAGCTGTCATTATGATTCCTTTGGTTAATTTTCCTTCAAGAGCAACAATAGTGACACGACGGAGGGACCCAGTGCAAGCGCGAAATGATCACTTTTGGTAATTTTTTCATTTTTCCTTCATTTTCAACGCCTACCGTCATCTTTGTGACCGGATGCGACAATCCAAAGACCTGCCGCAAGGCCAAACAGGCACTGAACATCAGCAACGCAGGCTCCACTGCATGACTCAGTTCCGGGTGCGGAAGCGATGGGACACGGAAAATCCGGTGAACTCGCCGTCCGGAAAGTCGAAAATCCAGTCCGCCGAATCTTCGGAAGTTTCGTCGGCGCTTCGGATTAGCCGCAAACTACCGGTGGTCCGCGTATAAGTAGGATCGACAACGGTTGCGACCGTTTCGTCCCCGACTTCCCGCAGCAATACAAGGGAGGGCCCATCGGCGCGAAGGACGCGGCCTTCGCCAAAGCGCAACTCCGCCGCGCCAAAAAATGCGGCGAAAATCGCTCCGCTCCGCCGGTGCCGCACGGCGTGGACCGCTTCCGAACGGCTGAGAACCTCGACCACGGGATCAGCGAGCGCCGCAAGGGTGTCTTCGGCCGAGACCGCGGGCAAGACCATGTAGGCATAGCCGCCCCCCGCCGGGTGCGTACCGTGGTCGATGCCCAAGGTGAACACGTCCGCTTGGACCTCGCCAGAGAAGGTGCCCACATCCGACCAGTCGCCCGTCCGGTTCACCACCGAAACCTCCAGATCCCCGTCGCCCGCCATGACAAGATACCCGATGTCCCGGTGCCAGAACCATGCGGGCTTTTCCGCGACACGTTTTGCGCCTTCTCCCGTCCATTGAATGCTTGCTCCGTTTCCGCGCCCTCCATGCACGGGTTCGGAAGCGCGTGTCTGGTTCAGAGTGGTCCACACGCCCGCGCGGTCTTCGGGATCGCTGTTGCGAAAGTCGCTCGCCAGCGCGACGACTCCCTCCTCAATGAAGAACCAACTCTTCCAACCCGTGAGCGAATCCACATCCAACCGCATCGCTGCAATTCCGAGCCCGCCTTCAGCAAGAACCCCGGCGTAATCCGCACGTCCGGGCTCACCCGACGTCACCGGGGGCTGCAAGTCCTCCACTTGGCGCGCGGTCAAGCCCGGCAGGCGCGCGTAATCCCACACAGCAGGCAAATTATCGTATTCGTCGCCATGTACGAGCGTGAATTGAATCCCGTCGCCAAAATACCGGTTGCGGCGGCCCTCGTTGTTGAGGACCTCATTACGGCGCGTGCGTTCGGAGACAAGCCGCACCGACGTGTAGTAGCTGCGGCGGACATGGGAAAGAAACTCTCCCACGGGAAATGCGCGTGTTCCGGCAAAATAGTTTTCGGGTGTCACCGCGTCTCCCTCAATTCTTGCCAGCAAGCGGCTCAACTCTTCCGGGTCGTCCGGATTCATTTGAAGCAAGCGCTGGATCACGCCAATGAAACCGATCCCCAATGAAGCGCTTGTCGGTCGGCTGAGGGCCCGCCCCACCGCGTTGTAGTCAAACCAATTGCCGTAGGTCATGTGGCGCACGGCATCGAGCATCTGCCCCTCGATGAGTTCAAGGGCTGAACGCTCAAGCTCCCAACGCGTGCCGTGCAGCAGGACGAGCGCACGTGTGGCGGAATTCGCCAACTCCCTGCCATACGTGCCGTTGTGCAACTGCGGCCCGTGCGCAAGCATGGTTCCGTCCAGACGCCAGCCGTCAAGGGGCTCCTCACGCCCCACCAAACGGATTGCGCGCTCAAATCCCCGCTCCTTCAACTGCTCCATGCGGCGGGCATTCCGCGCCATAATGGCCCCCACCATTGCATAGTAACTCATGTCGGCGAGATTGGCGCCGTCTCCGCGAGGCGTGGTCTGTGAATAACTGTAGACGCGGTCGTGATAAGCGATCAGCTTGCGAAAGACGGCGGGATGCTCGGCCTCCAGAAAATCGCCCCACAGCGCCGTCACCGGACTGATCTGCTCAGGAAAGCCGATGTACGTCCACCACCAGTTGGGATCGAGATAATCCTCTGTAAGCCACCAATGGAGGGCGGTGACCGCTGACGACGGAGGCTCTTCCGCTTCGTTCGCGGACCACCGCGCAAGCACCACCACGCGCCGCAGGTGTTCCCGAAAATCCTCCAAGCCATTGTAGTCCAGATCCGAAAACTCTCCGGTATCCTCAATCTTCCGCAGATACCGCTCAACCGGAACATCGGCCACCTCCTCTTGATAGGTGTTTCGCAAACGTTCCTGTAACCGATCAAATTCACTCATTACCTGACCCTTCTCCTCCGCGCCCGCACAAGCTCCCGAAAAGAGGAAGAGCAGTGAAAACGTGATCCGCCTAATCCGCGAATTCCAAGAGAAACCAATCCGGCGCATACAAGTCTTCATGGATCGGAGCCAATCGGCGGTAGAGCCGCGACTCAAGCAGAAAACACCGATTATGTCGTTTTCTTCCGTTTTTCCACATTTTTAATTCTAATGTCGAAAACAAGTTTCCGCTTGCCGCTTGCCCGACAGCATTGGAACACTGCGTGCCATGCCCGAACCCGCATCCGAACCCCAATCCTCACTCTACACTTACGCCCGCGAGCGCTACAGCGCGCTGGGCGTCGACACCGAGGCCGCACTGGCGACGCTCGCGGAGACGCCGGTCTCGATGCACTGCTGGCAGGGTGACGATGTCGGCGGCTTTGAGGGCGCGGGCGACTCGGCGGGCTCGGGCATCCTCGCCACCGGCAACCAACCGGGCCGGGCGACCAACTTCGACGAGCTGGTGAGCGACATCGGAGCGGCGGGCAAACTCATCCCCGGGCCGCTGCGCCTCAACCTCCACGCCATCTACGCGACCGACAACGCCGAAGGCGCCGACCGCGACATGATCACGGCGGAGCACTTCCGCTCGTGGATTGACTGGGCCAAAGCCGCGGGCTGGGGCATCGACTTCAACCCCACCTGCTTCGCCCACCCGCGCGCCGCCGACGGCTTCACCCTCGCCCACCGCGATCCGGCCGTGCGCCGGTTCTGGGTCGACCACTGCATCGCCGCCCGCCAAATCGGCGCCGTCATCGGCCACGAACTGAGCAAGCCCGTCGTCAATAACATCTGGATCCCGGATGGCTACAAGGACACCCCCGCCGACCGCGCCGCGCCCCGCGCGCGCCTCCTCGAGTCGCTCGAAACCATCTTCGCCGCCGACGTTTCCCGCGAATGGAATATCGACGCTGTGGAAAGCAAGCTCTTCGGCATCGGCGTGGAATCCTACACCGCCGGCTC
>SLLG01000338.1 GCA_007134215.1 Opitutales bacterium
GAGGATCCGGACAACCCCGACAATCTGCTCTTGCTTTACTCGGGCATCTCCGTGCCGAAGAATTCCAACTGGGGTGAGTGGAACCGGGAGCACACGTGGCCGCGGTCCTTCGGTGCCTCCGAAGGTGGTCCCGCGTTCAGCGATTTCCATCATTTGTATCCGGCAAATCCGGGTGTGAATTCTGCCCGTAGCAACTACTCTTTCGATTGGTTGCCCAACGGCAATCCCGTCTCCAACGCGCCGGGATCGAAAGTCGACGCTTCCCGCAATCTCTTCGAGCCCCGGGATGAGGACAAGGGACGGGTGGGGCGGCTCATGATGTATATGGACGTCCGCTACGACGGCAGCGACACGGGGACATTGAATCTCTCGCTCGGAACGACGCGCGACGGTTTTTCGCCGGACATCCGGCGTTTCGGCAATCTTCCCGCGCTCCTCGAGTGGAACCGCATGTTTCCGCCCGATTTACGCGAGCGCCGCCGCAACCACCTCATCCATGACGGATTCAGGGTCGTCAACCGGCTCATCATTCAAGGCAACCGCAATCCCTTCATCGACTACCCCGACCTCGCCGACGCTCTCTACACGGCGGATCTCTACCGCACATGGGGATCGTACAAAGCGATGCACTTCCCCATGGAGGTGTGGAACGATCCGGAGTGGACCGATCCGCTCCTGTTTGCGGACGAATCGCCGGTGCCCATGCTTTTTGAGTTCAGCCAGGACTTGCTGCCCGGAACCGGCGAGCGCGGCAACCTCCCCTTTGTCGCCCGCACATCTTCCGGGCGTATCTCCTATTTTCACTTTACGGAACTGAGGGAGCATGACCGCTCCGGCATGGAATACTTCGTGGAGTATTCGGAGACGCCGCTGACCGAGGATTCCTGGCAGACCTATAGCTACACCTCCGCGCAGGTATTGGTCACCGGCTCGACGGACTTTGCGCGCGATCTGCGCGTGTCCGACCTCGGTCTGCCGGGAGCGGCGCGCACCCGCCATTTCCGCTTGCGCGTGAATATGAACTACCCGGTGAACGATCCCACCGGCGTGGTCTTTGACCCGGTGGGTACTTTCAATGAGAGCGGATCGATCTTCGCCTATTTCGAGGAAGGCGAAGACGGGTCGCGGACAACGGACTGGTGGGGGCGGGTCGACGACAGTGCCTACCCCTTCATCGCGCAGGAACACCACGGTGACCTGTGGGTCTCGGCCGAGGACGAGGAAGCGCTTTGGGTGCACGATCCGAGGCTGGGGTGGCTGTTCACCGGGCGCCTTGTGCAGCCGCACTTTTATTCTGTCTCGGCGGATTCATGGATCACGTTCATCGACGCCACCGCCCGTCCCCAGCGCTGGTTCTACGACTGGTCGAGCGAAGCCTTCCGGCATGAGGGCGAGCTGTGACCCCGACTTTTCTCTAACCGACACACTTAGGAAACCCGAAAAACCAAAATGATGAAACGCATACACACCACGCAGGCCGCCGCCCTCGTACTGGCCGCCGCTTCGCTCTACATAGCCCCCGCCGCCTATGCGGACGAGGAGCCCTGGGTCCGCATCAGCGAGATCCGTATCATGCAGCCCGGCACGGACACGGATGAATACTTCGAACTGGAGGGAACTCCGGGCTACAGCCTCGACGACCACTGGTACCTTGTCTTGGGCGACCACTCCAACTTCAATAACCCCGACCCCAACCCTCCGGACTACCGTTCCGGCGTGGTGGAGTTTGCCATGGACCTCACCGGGTACGAAATCCCGGAGAGCGGTTTTTTTCTCGTGGCCATCGCTAATTTTAACCTCATTCCGATCAGCGAGATTCTCGCCGGGGGGGGCGAGGTTGTGCCCAATCTTGAGTTCGAGAATAACGACAATGTGACCCATATTCTCGTTCGCGGTTACACAGGGCCTGAAGTCCTTAACATGCCCGACCAATACGGCGACCTTGCGGTGGACCTCGACCCGAACAACGACGGGACGCTCATCGATCCGTTGCCGTGGGAGGAGACGATTGATGCTATCGGGCTCAAGCAGGTTCTCAATGCGGAGGTTGATATTGGAGGGGGAGACGAGTATGCCTACGGCGAGGTACTCGGGTTCGAAAATATCGGGCCGGACCGCGGCGTGTTCGTCCCGGCCCATGTCTATCGCGGTGCGAACGATGGTCGCTGGAACATTGGCATTTACAGCCTCGACGGGGGCACCGACACCCCGGGCGGACCGAACCTGAACAGCCCGACGGAACCGATCATCGACGGCTTCAGCCCCCGCACGGTGGAATCGCGTGGATCGTTCACCGTCACGGGGCGGAACTTCACGACGACGGAAAGCGTGCTCGTGGGCGGTTCTGCCGCTTCGTTCGAGGTGATCAGCGATGAAGAGTTGAGGGTTACGGTGGCGCAGGGCAGCACGGGAGGCACGCTCACGATTACCAACGAGTCCGATACTCTGGAAACCGAATCCACGGTCCGTGTCCTCTCCGAGAGCCGTTCCTTTGTTTACTACGAGGATTTCGAAGAAGACCTCGGGGCGTTCCTCGTCGTGAGCCTCGCCAGCAACCAGGACTGGGAGTACCGCCGTTTCGGCGAGAACGGATTCGCACAGATGAGCGGTTTCGGCGCCGATGTCGCGAGTGACGACTGGCTTATCTCGCCAGCCCTCGATTTGTCGGGAGCCAGCGATATCGTTTTCGAGTATGTGACCGCCCGCAACTTCGCCGGACCGGACCTCGAAGTGCTCCTCTCGACCGATTACACGGGCGGCAATCCGCAGTCCGCGACATGGACCGCTCTCGGAGGAAGCCTGTCCGAGTCGGGGTATGAGATTACTGAGTCCGGGCCGGTCAGCCTCGACGCATGGGCCGGAGAGACGGTGCGGATTGCCTTCCGCTACACCTCGGAAGGTCCGGAATCGGGCCAAGGGGCGACCATACAAGTGCACGACTTTCTCGTCACGAAGACCTTCGACTTCGACGCCGGGTGGGTTGATCATCCTGAGCTTGGCGCTACGTTCCTGCTTTCCCCGTCGTGGGCTTATCACGACATGGTGAATTATGTGCATGTCGCGCTCTACCCGTGGATTTTCCATCCGGACTTCGGATGGCTCTACCACACCGGCGGCCACCCGGAGATGCAAACCGGCGCGTGGCTCTACAGCCAGGCGCTCGGCCACCTCTGGAGCCGTTCCGATCTCGAAGGAACCTTTTATTACGAAGACGGTTCGACGGATAACTTCTTCCTCGGCCCGCAATAAGGTTTCCGAGCCCGGTCTCCGCTCCGGCGGGGCCGGGCTCTTCTTTTTTCAGTCCGTCTAACTTCCGGTTTTTTTTCGAATCCTTGCCGTCCATGAATTCAGCCCGTCCCGTTCACGCGCGGTGCCTGCCGTTGATTTTGGCTTTTGTTTTCACGTCTCTCCTTCCCGCGCTTTGGGGGCAGAGCGTCACTTCCTCCGGCCTTGGTGGCCGCGTGCTCGATTTCGGCGGGCGTCCGGTCGCGGGTGCGACGGTCGAGGTCCTGCACGAGGAGACGGGGGCCGTCCAAACCGTGGTTACGGAGAGCAGCGGCCGCTACCGTCTGCTCGGTCTGCGCGTGGGCGGGCCCTACCGGATCACGGTCACCGCGCCCGGCTACATGCCGGCGAGCGAGCGGAATGTGTACCTTGCTCTCGGACAGACACGGACGCTGGATGTGACGCTCGCCGACGACGATGCCGACATTTTCGAGCTTGATGCCTTTGAGGTTACGGGACGCGACCAGAGTTTTCTTTTTTCATCGGATTTCATGGGGTCCGGCACCACGCTCGACGGCGAGGCCATCGCCGCATTGCCCAGTGTGACGCGTTCGCTCAGCGATATCACGCGGATGGATCCGCGCATCGCCATCTACGACCGCGACACCGGGCAGATTTCCGCCGGCGGCAAGAACACCCGCTACAACTCGCTCCTCATCGACGGCGTGCCGACAAATGACACCTTCGGTCTGAGCCCGAGCGGGCTGCCCGCATTGAAACAGCCTTTTTCCCTTGAAGCCATTGCCGAGGTCTCCGTGCGCCTTTCGCCGTATGACGTGGAGCGCGCGGGATTCACCGGGGCGTCGGTCTCCGCAGTCACCCGCAGCGGCACCAATGAGTTCCGCGGCAGTGTATTCGGGTTTTACCGCAACGACTCGATGGTCGGCAGCCTGAATCAAGTCGATTCCGATATAGTAGTGACTTTCCCTGAATTCCGCGAATACACTGCGGGAGCCACTCTGGGAGGGCCGATCCTAAAAGACCGGCTTTTCTTTTTCGCCCTCTATGAAAAAGTAGAGGAGACCTTTGTCGGCGAAGAGGTGAATGTTGTTCCCGACGCGGATGTCGTGCAACAGATCCGCGACGCCACGCGCTTTTTTCAGACGCCGTTTGACATCGGTGAAATCCGGGAGCCGGGCGCGAACTCCCTGAAGGACGACAAATACTTTCTCAAGCTGGACTGGATCATCAATCAGGACCACCGCCTCTCCGCGCGCTACAACCGTGTTGTCGGGCGTGACCCCGTCTTTCCGGGGGCACCGAACACCAGTTTCACATCCGCGTGGTACACCTTCGAAAGCCTCTTGGAAGACTACACGCTCGAGTTGTTCAGCCGCTTCGGCGACAGCTTCAGCTCCGAGTTGCGCTTATCGCTCAAGACGCAGAGCCGCATCCGCGATTACGATGAAATCCTGCCCAATGTCAGTATCCAGGCGGTGCCGAACCGCTATGACGGGCCGCTCAACCGCCCGGACAACGTCACACTCTTTTTCGGTGCCAACCAGCTGAGTGAACTGGAGGTGGATACGACCTTGATACACTGGAAAGGTTCCCTGAGCGGAAACCGCCACGAGATTTCTTTCGGCGTCCAATACGAGGCGGTGGACAACCGGAACGTCTTTCTTACCAACCCACTGGGGTCGTGGCGTTTTGACAACTTCCGCTTTTTTCTCGAGGCCATGGGTTTCGAAAACAACGGTATTCCGCTTGATCCGAGCAATGCGGCGGGATTTCAGATGGAGGTGCCGGCGCCGGGGCTGACCGGGGCGGCGGAGTTCAAGCTCACCACGCTCGGTTTGTTTGTGCAGGACGACTGGCACGTAACCGACCGCCTGCGCGTCAATCTTGGGCTCCGCATCGACATTCCCTTTGTCAACCAGGCCCCGCCCGAGGCCCGCGCTTCCCTCGAGGAGAATCCCCGCTCCTTTGAAGAGATTTTCGGGACAACGAACCAGAACACGGTCGACGGCAACTATGTCATCCAGCCGCGCGCCGGGTTCAACTACGCCTTTGACGATGACAGGCGCGTGCAGATGCGCGGCGGCGCCGGGCTCTTCTACGGGACGGCACCGCACGTGTGGCTTGCATCCACCTACGTCGACAACGGCGTCTCCAAACTGTTTTATTTAACCGGCGCCCGTCAGGACAGCCCGCCGGTCGGTCTTGATCCCGAAGCGACGGCGGAGTGGATGAACGAAACGTATTTTGACGGATCCGGGGATCCCAGCCAAACGGGAGATGTGAACGTCAATTACCTCTCCGACGATTTCAAAATGCCCACGGACTGGAAGTCGAACCTCGCCTTTGACTTCCGTGTGCCCGAGACCGGGATGACGCTGACGATCGAGGGCGCATGGTCGTGGACGGCCTACGACATCCACTATGTGAATCAAAATCTGCGCCTGGAGGAGCGTGATCTCTTCAACGGCCTTCTTCCTGACGGCAGGGAGCTGTACACGAATGCAACGGTCGGTGTCGACCCGTCCTACCGCTGGCGCGAGCCCGGCTACCGTAACGTATTTGAGCTACGGAATACGACGAAGGGCCGCGGATACCAGTACACGGTCCAGGTCGACAGTCCCCTCCGCGAGAGCATCGGGTGGCGCATCGGCTACACCTACAGCCGTGCCCTCACCGTGACCGACGGCACAGCGGCGGGAGCCTTCGCCAACTGGTCGAACAACACGGCCTTCAACCCGAACGACGATATTCTCGGCACATCGAGTTTCGAAACGCGGCACCGGGTGATTGCCTCGCTCACCTACCGGCACCGATGGGGCGAGCGCCAGAGCACGCGCGCGACGCTGGTCTACGACGGCCGCAGCGGCCGCCCCTACAGCTATCATACCGGAGGGTTGAATCTTGATCTAAACCGCGACGGGGTCATGGACAACGACCTCCTCTACATTCCCAGCGGCCTCGACGACCCCCTCGTCTCATGGGGCAGCAACAATCAGTTCCGCGATACGGAGGGCGTGGCCTTCATGGAATTTGTGGAGAGCAATTCCGGCCTTGCGGCCTACAAAGGGCAGGTTGTGCCGCGCAACACGGGCCGCTCGCCCAATATCCACCAGTTCGACCTGAACATCACGCACGAGGTGAAGTTGTGGGGAGGACACCGCGTGGAGTTTATGTTCAACATCCAGAACTTCGGCAACCTGCTCCGCAGTTCGTGGGGCCTCGAAAAACGTCCGCGCGGCGGCAACCATGTCAATGTGCTCAGCGATGCCGCACACTTTCCCTTCCAGAATCCGCGCACCGGCAAGGGTGGCGAAAACGGCTACTACGCCTACCGTTACCGCGATTTGACCCAGCGCGACCTCTACTTCCACCCGACGGGACTGGCCTCGCGCTGGGCTGCGCAGGTGGGCATGCGCTACAGCTTCTAGACCCCTACGGCGGCGCGTGCGCGGTTTGCCGCGTAGGCTGAAGCTTCAGCGAGGCACGGATGCGGTTGGGCGGTGCGGACGTTCGTGGCGCGGCTGCTCGCTGAA
>SLLG01000254.1 GCA_007134215.1 Opitutales bacterium
AGGCGGAGCTGAAGGCGGCCTTGTCGGAATACCGGCAGTTGTTGTATTGGGAGGGAGCGGGCCGCCGCCGCGAGACCGACGGGGTGATCGACCATGAGCGGGTGGAGAAGGTGCTGAAGTCGGGCGGGCAGGTGCCGTTGGCGGAGCTATTACGCTGCCGTGTGCGTTATATGACGGACGGAGCAGTGATCGGAAGCAAGGGGTGGATCGAGGACTGGCTGCGGGAGCGGAAGGCGGCGCGCAAGACACCGCCGAAGCGGATGCGCTTCGCGGACTGGGGCGGACTGTGCAGTTTGCGCGACTTGCGTAGAGACGTGGTGCGTTGAGGACAGGAGCGGGAGGTCCCACGGATGGAAGAGGCGGCCGGCGTCTGCGGTCTCACGCCTCCAGTTCCTTGCGGAGGGCTTCGAGTTCTTCCCAGCGTGTGAATTTCCCGAGAATGGATTCTTCGATATCACGGAGGCGTTCGCGGGCTTCTTCGACGGCGTCGGGCCGTTCGCGGTAGGTGCCGGGGTCGGCGAGGCTTTCGGTGAGCTGCTGTTGTTCGGCTTCGAGGTCTTCGATCTCGCGCGGGAGGCTTTCGAGTTCCCGGCGCTCGCGGTTGAGGAACTTGCGGGGCTTCGGCGCGCGGACGGGGGAGGATTTCCGCGCTGCGGGGGCGGGAGGAGGCGGGGCGGCGCGTTTTTTGTGGAGTTCGTAGTCCGCGTAGCCGCCCGCGATCGGGAGGACTGTGCCGTTGCCCTCCATGACGAGGAGGTCAGTGGTGACGTTGTCGAGGAAGGCGCGGTCGTGACTGACGAGGAGGACGGTGCCGCCGAAGTCGGCGAGGAGGTCCTCGAGGAGTTCGAGCGTCTCCATGTCGAGGTCGTTGGTCGGCTCGTCCATGACGAGGACATTGCAGGGCCGGGTGAAGAGGCGGGCGAGGAGGAGGCGGTTGCGCTCGCCTCCGGAAAGGTTGCCCACGGGGCCGCGGATGCGGTCGCGCGTAAAAAGGAATTCTTCAAGGTAGCCGACGACGTGTTTGCGCTTACCGTTGATTTCGATGCTTTCCTGCCCGTCGGCGACGGCGTCGCGCACGGTGGCGTCGTCGTCGAGGCGGTTGCGCAGTTGGTCGAAGTAGGCGATTTCGAGCTTTGTGCCGTGCGTAACTTCGCCGGTGCGCGGCGTCAGTTCGCCGAGAAGGATGCGGAGGAGGGTTGACTTGCCGACGCCGTTGGGCCCGACGATGCCGACGCGGTCGCCCCTCTCGATTTCGAGGTCGAGTCCGTCGATGACCTGTGCGCCGCCGTAATCAAAGGAGACTTCGGTTGCACGGATCACGAGTGCGCCGGAACGGGCGGCCTCGGTCACCCCCATGCGGGCGCTTCCCTCGCGCGCGCGGCGTTTCCGGTGCGCCTCCCGCATGTCGAGGAGGGCGCGCTTACGCCCCTCGTTGCGCGTGCGGCGGGCTTTGATGCCCTGGCGCAGCCACGCCTCCTCCTGCCGCAGTTTCTTATCGAAGACCTCGTTCTGGCGGGCCTCCGCGTCGAGCCACTCCTCCTTGCGCCGCAGGTAGGTCCCGTAGTCGCAGTCCCAACTGATGAGCTTGCCCCGGTCGATGTCGACAATGCGGGTGGAGAGTTTGTTGAGGAAGGCGCGGTCGTGCGTGACAAAGAGGAGTGCGCCGGGATAACCCGCGAGAAAGGTCTCCATCCATCCGATGGCTTCGATATCGAGGTGATTGGTCGGTTCGTCGAGGAGGAGCAGGTCCGGCCCGCGCATGAGGCAGCGGGCGAGGAGGGCGCGCCGCTTCATGCCGGCGGAAAGCGTTGTGAAGGGCGGGGCGCCCTCGAGGCGCATGTCGCCGAGCACCTTGTCGAGCCGGGCTTCCAGCTCCCAATCCGCGAGGTCCGGTCCGGCCCCTGCGCGCAGCACGTCCTCGACTGAGCCGGGGAGGGAGTCGGGGACTTCCTGCGGCAGGTAGCCGATGACCGTGTCGGCGGGCTGGTGCCGCTCGCCGCTGTCAAACGGGATTTCGCCGGCGAGGATACGCAGGAGGGTGGACTTGCCGGTGCCGTTGCGGCCGATGAGGCAGACGCGTTCGCCCGGATAGACTTCGAGTCCGGCGTCGTCGAGGAGCGGCGGGCCGCCGAGCGACAGGCGGATGTTACGGAGCGATACGAGCGGATTTGGCATGGAATTGTGCGCCGATTTCCATGGATGCGACGGGCGGGCGCAACCGCAAAGGCGGAGGCGGTCCCGGTTATTCATTCGGTCAACGCGGATGGGATTTTCCGGTAAATCCATGTGAATTTAAATGGTAAACGTAAAACAGGCTTGCCGTCAGCGCCGCCGCGGTCGACACTCGGCGTGTAACCTTTTGAACCCGTCATGTTGTCTGATGCACCCGATTCCGGTTCGAAGACGGAAAGTTCCGGCGGCCCTGCCTACCGCGGGACCGGGCGCGCCTTCCGCGAGCCGGGGAGCGTTTTTCACCTGTGCGCCGAGATTGCGCCGGTGGGCATTGTTATTTCAGACTCGGCGGAAAACACGCTCTACCTAAACCCGCAATTTACGGAGCTTTTTGGGTACACGCTGGAGGAGATTCCCACAGTGCGGGACTGGTGGCCAAGGGCCTATCCGGACCCGGCCCTCCGGGAGATGGTCTGCGAGCGGTGGAGCGCCGCTATGCGGCACTCTGCCGCCACGTGCGAGCCCTGCCCGCCGCTGGAGTATCCCGTCGTATGCGCGGACGGCACAGTGCGGCAGGTGGAGTTCCGGGCGGCGTCCATGGGATCGCTCAATGTCGTGTTTCTCACCGACATCAGCAAGCGGGCGAAATCCGAATCGGTTCAGCGGGCGCTGCTGCGGCGCCTCGAGAGGTCACGCCACGCGCAGGCGGAGACCCTGCGCGAGAAGACGGACCTGATCGCCGAACTGAACCGTTCGATGCGGCGTCTCGAAGAGACCAACGCGGTGAAGGACAAACTTTTCTCCATCATCGCCCACGACCTACGTTCGCCTTTCCACGGTTTTCTCAATCTCCTCGGGAGTTTGCGCGAGGAATTCACCGCCCTGGATCCGGCGGAAGTCCGCGAGTATCTCGACATTTTGCAGTCCTCTGCCTCGGGCGTGTACGAGTTGCTGGAAAACCTGCTCGAGTGGGCCGCCTTGCAGGAGGGGTCCATTACCGTGCGTGCCTCCCTCTGCGGACTCGTGCCTGTCGTTGAGCGCTGCATCAATGTCTGCGGGGGAGCGGCTGCGCGCAAGGGAATCCGGCTTTCCAACGTTTGTCCGGAGGGCGCGCGTGTGTGTGCGGACCCGCAAATGCTCGACACAGTGCTGCGCAACCTGATCGGCAACGCCGTGAAGTTCACTGATGAGGGCGGACGGGTGGAGGTGTTCACCGCGCCCGCGCCGAATGCGGAGGGAATGCTGGAAATCGGTGTGCGCGACACGGGGGTCGGCATCCCGGCCGATTTGTGCGCGCATATTTTTTCGCTCGATCACAAGACGGGCCGCCCGGGGACGCACGGTGAGGCGTCGTCCGGGCTGGGCCTCGTACTTTGCAGGGAGTTTGTCGAACTGCACGGAGGGCGCATCACCGTCGAATCCGAGGTCGGCACCGGCTCGACCTTCCGCTTCACTCTGCCGGCCGGAGAGGCGGCGGAGTAGGGGCATCCGTAACCGCGTGCGCCCGGTTTCTCCGCGCTCATTGCGTTTGTCGGTTCAGTTGGGCGCGTGCCGGTCGGCGCAGGCGCTGAGGACGTCGGCGAAGGGTGTGTGGGCGAGGGTGCCGAAGAGGCGGTGGCCGCGCAGACCGCGGACGGCGGAAACGGCGGGAGAGTTGAGGCCGCAGAGGAAGCGGGCTTGTTGGCGCGGCCTGCCGAGGGCGGCCGGGTGTTCGCGGGCGAGCGCGGCAAGCTCCGGGGGGATGGCGCGAGGCGGCGCTATGCGGCGTGCGTGTCCGGGGTCGGCGGGCGGATCGCCGAGGCAGATACCGCAGTGGCCGCAGGATCCGATGGTTTCGCCGAAGTAGCGGAGGAGGCGGGCGGTGAGGCAGGTGTCGCTTGCGGCGTAGGCGAGCATGTCGTCGATGCGCGCGATTTCGCGCCGCTCGTGTTCGGCGAAGGTGTCGGCGAGGCGGGCGGTAAGGGCGGGAACGTCGGGCACGGTCTCGAGACGGCGGTAGCGCAGGCGGTAGCCCGCGAGCTGGAGTTCGGCGAGATTTTTGGCCTGGAGGCTTTCGAGGGCGCGCAGGATGACGCCGCGTTCTTGGCCGGTGCGGGTCATGGCGGCTTCCATGTCGACGGTGACCCATTTCGAGGCTTTTTTGCAGCAGGTGAAGAGGGTGCGGAGGAAGGCGCTTTGTTTTTCCGGAAACTGCGCGAGTATTTCCGCACCGGCCAGCTTGGGGGCGAACCGGATGTCGGCGTAGTAGGGGCCTTCGGCGCGGAGGATGCCGAGGAGTTCGAGGCGGGTGAGGAGGGTGTTGACGACGAGCGGGCGCATGTCGTGACGGCGGGAGAGGTCGGTCACAGCGATGTCGATCTCCGGGCCGGATTCGAGCAGCTCGGCGACGAGTCCGCCGAGGCTGTCGGGGTCGGGTGTGTCGCCGTAGACAAAATTCTCGAGGGTGACGCGGTCGTCCGCGCAGGCGAAGAGTTCGCAGACGGACGGTTTGCCGTCGCGCCCGGCGCGCCCCGTCTCCTGCATGTAGCTCTCGTAGCCCTTGGGCAGGTGGTAGTGGTAGATGTAGCGGATATCGGCTTTGTCGATTCCCATGCCGAAGGCGATGGTCGCGCAGATGATCCGCACCTGCCCGCTCATGAAGGCCTCCTGGGTGGCCTCGCGGTCGGCTGCCGCCATGCCCGCGTGGTAGGGCCGGGCCTCGATGCCGGCGGACGCGAGGTGCGCGGCGACTTCCTCGGCGTGCCGCTGGAGGCTGACGTAGACGATGGTCGGCCCCGGCGGTCGCGCGCGCAGGCGTTCGAGGAGCCGGGCGGGCCGTTCGGCGTCGGTGCAGGCCGTGACACGCAGTTCGAGGTTGGGCCGGTGGAAGCCGGTGTTGATGACGTCTTCCCGCGCGATGCCGAAGGCGTCCGCCATGTCTTCGGCTACCTGGGGCGTGGCGGTGGCGGTGAGGGCGAGGACGCGTTCGACGCGCAGCTCCTTGGCGGCGCGGGCGAGCTTCAGGTAGTCGGGGCGGAAATTGTGTCCCCACGCGGAGATGCAGTGCGCTTCGTCGACGGCGAGGAGGCTGATGCGGCAGCGGCGGATGAGGTTGAGAAAGCGTTCGTTGGAAAGCCGCTCGGGGGCAACGAAGAGGAGCTTGAGATGATCCGAGCGCACGGCCGCAGTGACGGCACGGTAGTCGTCTTCGCCGAGGGTGGAGTCCAGCCGCTCCGCCGCCACGCCGCGTTGGCGGAGGACGTCGATCTGGTCCTTCATTAGAGCGAGGAGGGGCGAGACGACAACCGTCAGCCCCGGCAGGAGCAGAGCGGGCAGCTGGTAGCACAGGCTCTTGCCGGAACCGGTGGGGAAGATCGCCGCCGCGCTGCGTCCCGCGAGGAGGGCTCCGATGACGGCTTCCTGCCCCGGACGGTAGGTGTCGAAACCGAACACCTCGCGGAGGAGGTCCTGCGGGCTATGGTCTGTCGTCTGCGCAGTGTCCAATGGCATCGGGGCGAAGGGGTAAACACGACTCGGCGGCGGAAGGCAAGAGTAAATGATCGTTTGTTCACTTTTCTGGCATGTCCGGACTCGCGGTGCGGGGGAGTACGCGCCCGGCGCAGCTGTCCGGGCGGCGCAGTCATTTGAGCCGCAGCGGGGGTAGGTAGGCGCCGTCGTCGAGGGCTTTGAGGAATTCCTCGAGTCGGCGGGGCGCGCCCGGTTCGAGGAGAAGGCGGTCGCGGATTTCGGCAGCTTCGGAGCCGGGGTCGCCGTTCTCGGCGCGGGCGATGACCTCCCAGAGGCGGGGATCGGCGGGTTCGCGGGCGAGGAGGGCGCGCGCTGGGGCGGCGTCGCCTTGGGCGGCGAGGAGTCCGGCGCGAAGGAGGGCGGCTTCGAAGTGGGCGGGCCGCGCGGTGAGGAGGGCGGCGAGCTTGGCGACGGCGTCGCCGGGGCGGTCGTCGGCAATGGCGCGGAGGGCGAGGAAGTAGTTTGCCGGGGCGTGCGGCTGGGAGGCGGCGAGAGCGCTCTCAAAGTGACCGCGGGCGGTTGTGGTCTGGCCCTGCTCGAGGCGGGTGACGCCGAGGTAATACCAGGCCGCGCCGTCTTCGGGGGCGTCGGTGGTACGGGTGGTCAGAGTGTTGACGGCACCGGAGAGGTTGCCCCCGCGGAGTTGAAGGCGGCCGCGCTCGGTGGATCCTTCTGGAAACCGCGTGGTGGCGTTGCGGTAGCTGTTGCCGCGCAGTTCCTGGTCGCCGATGCGTTGCACCACTTCCGGGCCCTGGAAACCGGTCTGGGGCGTCCAGAGGTATTGCCATGTGTGGTCGTTCGCGGCTTCGTCGACGAGCGGAACGAGGGGCGAGGTGAAGCGGAGAAGTTCGTCGCCACCGTCGGCAAGAAGGGTCCATTCGCCGTCCGCGCTCCCGCTGAGGCGGATGACGGCGGGCGCGACCGGTCCGGCGGCGAAGTCTTCCGCAAGCGCGAAACCGTCGAGCCTGAGGGTGAGGCCGGTACGGTTGCGGAAAGTGAGGACGGTGGCGGTGCCGGCGTCTTCGTCGAGGACCAGGACGGCGTGGCGGGTGCCGTAGTCTATCTCGCCGATGCCTGCTGTGAGGCCGTATTGGAAGGCGATTTCACGGATTTCCCCGGTTTCGAGCCAGCCTTCGGGTGATTCGAAGACGTTGTCCGTGCCGCCCCATAGCTCGATGAAGTTCCACATGTGGCCGAATGCGCTGCCGGGATTGCCGCTGCCGCCCTCGCGTTGCACGTAGAGTTTGAGGCCCGGCGCGTTGTGCGGGTCGGTGAAGCGCAGGCGGTTGATGGCGGGCAGCGGATAATGCACACCGGCAAATCCGTTTTGCACATTCCATGCGAAGACGCTGTTGTGCTCCAGGTCGGTATATTGGGCGACAGCGAGTTCTTCCGCAGCCATCATACGGAAATCGCGGCCGTCGTGATCGCTGACGTAGGCGGCGGGGAACATGAGGCGGGTGGTGGAGGGCGATCCGTCGCCCGGTTCGTGCCCTTGCACGGCTGCGCGGCGACGCTGCTCGCGGGGAAAGAAGGCGTCGTTCCAGATGCGGGCACCCTGCGGGTAGGGCGCCGGATTGAGGGCACGGTAGGCGACATGCACGAGGGCTTCGCCGGGGCGCAGAGTGATGGATTGTCCGAGCGTCATGTTCGTGTAGCGTCCGAACATACGACGATTGTATTGCGCAGTGTTTCGGCTGAACTCCATCCAAAGGTGGATGGATACCGTGCCGTCGTCCGCCTCGTCGATGTAGTAGGCGGCGGGCTGATCGGTGCCGGTCCCGTGCTCGTGCCACGGAAAGGAGACCTTCACCCCGGAGTCCCAGAAGGGAAGGAAGTCTTTGATTTTACCTTCGTAAAAGAAGAGATCCTCGCCCGTCGGTTTGTGGATGACGCGGTGGATGGATCCCGCGATCTCCGGGAGGACGTATACGCGCAGGTACTCGTTCTCAAGGACGACGGTGTCGAGGGTGCGCGGCTCGTCTTCCAGTTTCTGCGTGCCCCAGTCAAGGGAGTAGGGATGGTTGTGGTTGGGGTTGCCTTCCCAGCGATATTGCCCCGACCAGTGCGGCAGGCTGAGTGTGCCGGTGTCCGCCGTCACGGATTCACCAAAATCGCGCAGGCGCAGTCGGAAAAAGGCGGTTGGTCCCGCATGATCCGTCGCCGGAAGCGTGACCTCGCGCTGGATAACACCTTCCGCGGACGGTTCGAAGGCGTGGATAATGCCCTGCGTGTGCCACGTGCGCAGGTCGGTGGACCACTCGGCGCCGAGCTCTAGACCGGGAGCTGTCACCGGGGTATTGAAACGCAGCACCGCCTCGCCGTCTCGCACGGAAACGGCGGTGGTGGGCGGCGTAACGGCTGCGGCAGATAAAAGCGGGAAAGTGGCAAAGAAGACGGCAGAAAGAAGGGCGGCACACGCGAACCGGCGTGCCGAAGGATGTAGAAGTGTCATGGCGGGGAATTCGGTTTTTGGGTGGGAATCGTGCCCGGCTTGGACGGCGCCGCTGTTTCCGGAGACGGCGCGCGGACCGGAATCAAGCCATCATCTGAGCTGTGCCGCCGGAATTCGTCAAGGCCCTTAGCGTACCGCTGCGGGCGGAAAAGAAGCCTGTTGTCTCTCGCCGGGGGGACGAACCCGCTGGGACAGAACTTAAAACATCTTACATATAAATTTATTGACTAAAGAGGGGGAGGCGGGGATGCGCGTCAGCGGGGGATCGGCGGCGGCTGGCGGGACTGCTCCTTGATGAGGGCGAGGGCGAAGCGGGCGCGTTCGTAGGCGGGGTTCAAGGCGAGAGCGCGCCGGAAGCTCACCTCGGCTTCTTCGAAACGGCCGAGGAGGAGGAGAGCGACGCCCAGATCCTGGTGTGCGCCGATGAAGCGGGGATAGGTTTCGGAGGCTCGGCGGAAGTGCGCGACGGCTTCTTCAGGGGATCCGTTTAATTGGAGGAAAGACCCGAAGCGGGCGCGAAGGAAATAGTCGTCCGGATTGGCTTCGAGGGCTCTCTCGTAGATGACGCGGTTCATCGGATGGTCTTTCAGGGTGGAGAGCCGTGCGGCGCGGGCCTCGCAGTAGGCGACTTTGGTCTCGTTGTGGAGGCGGTCGGTGAAGGGCGGGCGGGACTGCCGCTCCGCCATCTCGGTCCAGAGGCGGTGCTGGTCCCAGAGGGTGACGGCGAGCAACCGCTGGATGGTGGCGGGGCCCGGCCATTCGCCGGTGTCGGACGCCCGCATGCGGGCGGGGAGGATATCGAGGACCGCGTCGGCGAAGATCCGGGCGACATGGTCGTTGCCCGCCGGCGTGAAGTGAACGTGTTCGAAGAAGAGGTTCCGGCTCGGGATTTCTCCGGTGGCGGCGGGGCCGAGCCGCTCCACGGCATCCACGAGTTGGACGGAGGCGTGGCTTGCCGCGGCCTCCCGGAGGATGCGGTTGATGGTTGAATCCGCTCGGACAGCGAGGGCGTCGGCGTCGCGGGCTTTTGTGTAGGCGCGGTGGGCTTCATCGAACTCCTCCAGAGCCTCATGGCATCGGCCCATCCGGAAGTAGAGTTCCGCGAAGCCCGGACTGACGGCGGCCGCCCGCCGGTATTGCGCCAATGCCTCGCGGTAGGCACCGGCGGCTTCGTGGGTTTTTCCGCTCTCGTAGAAGGTGTTCCACTCCGCGAGACGGACGGCGGGCAGTTTTTCGGAGTGGAGCGAGGCAAACGGCGCGCAGTCTCTGAGGTTGGTCGCCACGGTGCTCAGAAGGACCGGGACACCCGCCCGGTTGCCCGCCTTGAGGATGTCGTCGAGATTCCTCCGGAAGTGCTCGTAGACGCGTGTCCGCGCCGGGTCGTCCGGATGCAGGAGGTTTTCCGCAAATAGATTGATGCCTTCCCACGCGGGTGTGCCGCCCGCCGAGCCTTCGGCGAACCGCTCGGCAAGCACCTTGACTGCCTGTCCAGTGCGCGTGCCCCGCGCCGCGATTCCGGCGCGCACGACCGGCAGGGGCGGGGCGCGGTTTCCGAAGATTGTGCCCGGTCCGTAGGGGCCGATGACTTCGTTGTTGCCCATGTAGACGATCCACAGGTCGGCCTCCAGCCGCGCGCTTTCGCGCGCAATCGGAAGAATCACATGCGAGTTGACGGCGGTGACGGCCGTGCACACCACCTCGAAGTCAAAGGCAGGAAAGCGCTCCGCGAGCAAAATTTCGAGGTGGCGGCCGAATCCGTAGGCTGGATCGGGATCGCCGTTGGCGGCCGACTCCCCGAACAGGAGGATCCGATAAGTCCCCGGCGGCTTGGGCACCTCGAGCCGTTGCGGCACGACCGACCGCGCGAGGGCACGGGGAAAGAAGCGGAAGGTGAAACGGTCGTTTGTGTGCAGCCCGTTCCGCTCCCCGTCCGCTTGCGGCAGGAAGAACCGCGTGGGATAGCCGAAACCAGACACACGCAGGCCCGCTTCGAGCATGCCGAGGAGCATGGCCGGCATGAGGAAGAGAGCGGTCAGGCGCATGAGCCAAAGTCGGCGCGGGCTCGTTGGCCGGACCCTCGGCGGCGCGGGGGCTTCCGGATTACCGGGAGTCCGCCGCGGAGGTTCCGCGCCGGTGTGGCTTTTCTTTTTCATGCATAGGAGGGTATAATCCTTGCGGGGACGGAGTCGAGGCAGGAGATTCGTCTTGCCCCCGGCATGCCGTTTGGTCTCATTCAAAGTTTTTTACCGATGCCTCCCGAAACCTCTCAACAAGCCCGTCCCCCGCAACGCCGCCCGCGCGACCGGGACAAGGAGCGTTTTTCCAAGCTCGCGCTCGCGAGCATGGCGTTTCTTTTCATCAACTTGCTCGTCTGGACGAGCCTGCGGTTCCGCGAGGTGATTATCTCGAGCGGACTTTCGACGGTTTGCGGTCTGGCGGGCTTTATTTTCGGCGTGGTTGCGCTCAAGCGCATCCACCGGAGGCACGGACGCCTCCAGGGCGAGTCGGTTGCGATGCTCGGCAAGTGGCTGAACCTCGCCATCTTCGTCCTCAGCGCCCTGCTCTTCGTTTACAGCGTGAGCGTGGCGATCATGCGGGGGCAGCTGCTGAATTAGGGTTGTTCAACGAATTGACCGACAGCGGCGTTTGACCTTCGGGCGCCTCTCCGAGAGTTTCCGCACAGTTCTTTTGAATGCCGGAACGGGTTCTTGTTCCGTGTTTTTTACACTTTGCCACGAAGCAGAACTCCCTTGCGGCCTTCGTCCTCCGAAGAATGTTTGCTTCGCGGTTTCGCTATCGCTTTTCGTCGGCATGTGTCCTTCAGTCGTTTTAAGCTCGCGTTGGCGCGTCCGCAATTTACCTTACCTACCCAATCAGTATCATGAAATTTCTTCCCAGATTAATCCTTCCGGCCCTGCTCCTTGCGCCGGTCTTGAACGCCGCCCAGTCGTTTACGGCGGGGATCGAGCCGTTCCGCTCGCTCACATCCTTTGACTCGGTGCTCATGGACCTTGAGTTCCGGGTTGCTCCGATGGCGGGGACCGCCTCGGCGGGCGAGGCGACGCACGTCCTCCTGCGCGGCCTGCGTGCACTCGACGCGGGATCGGATGTCTTCGAGAGCGGTTACGAGGCGATCAACCTCGACGCGGGGACGCGGCTTGACGTGGGCACGGTTTACATGCAGTTGCCCGACACCACTCTACCGGAGGGTTCGGTCGCGTCGCCCATTGTCGGTGTGATCCGGCGGGAGGGGTCGTGGGACGGTTTCGGGCCGCAGACACCGAACACGACGATCGGCGGTGCTTCCGGTACGTCGACGTATAATCCGGACACGGAAACGATGTCGCTGAACCTTTCGCGCAACGGCCAAGCGATCACCGGCACCGTGAATTACACCGTGGTGGACACGGAGACGCTCGTTCTGGAAGCGCCGGTCACCCTGACGGCGGACGGCAGCAACACGTATAACTTCCACGAAGCCGTTCTCTTCCGCGAAGGCGGGCGTTTCTACGGAGCCCTGCAATCGGCGGATCTCTCGGTGGATTACGATTCGCTCCTCTTTGCCGTCGAGCTTTCCGGATTCCCGGATGTGGACGGCGACGGGATTCCGGACATCGTCGATCCGGACGCGACGTTCCCGCCGCTGGACCTCGATGTCGGGGAATGGGTGTGGGATCCGCGCATCGGCTACCTGCGCGCGGCGAACGACCGCTGGGCGGAGTCTTCGCAACTCGGCTGGGTGTATTACGAGGCCTTCCCTTGGGTGTATCACCTCGATCTCGGCTGGATCGGCTACGTGCGGCACGACACCGTCGCCAACCCGGAGGGCACGCAGTGGACCTATTTCCAGCAGAACGGTTATTTTGTCTGGTTCTGGTCGACCCCGGAAGAAGCGCAGTCTTTCTTCTTCTATTCGGATTCTTCGGCCAGCGGATGGGAGTCGTTCGCGGGCGGATTCGGGAATTTCCCGTTCCCGACTCTTTGATCGGCCGGCTCCGTTTTTAAACACTTTGTCAACCCGCCCCTCCGGCGGGTTTTTTTATGGGTGATTTACCCGAAACGGCGGACCGGGATTGGACTTCGGGGGAAAGACCGGTAGGCTCCGGTGTAAATATGGAAACCGACACGATACCCGCCCCGCGCATCCGCGACGCGATGGAAGGGATGAAGGCCAACATCGCCCGCGTGATCAAAGGCAAGAATGCCGCGATTGAGAACGTGCTCGTGTGCCTGCTCGCCTCCGGGCACGCGCTCATTGAGGACCTGCCGGGGCTGGGGAAAACGACGCTCGCCTATTGCCTCGCGCGCTCGCTCGACTCGGGGTTCAGCCGCATCCAGTTTACGAGTGATCTGCTCCCGTCCGACGTCATCGGCGTGAGCATCTATGACGACCGGGAACGCGGCTTCACGTTCAAGCACGGCCCGGTCTTCAGCAACATCGTGCTGGCCGATGAAATCAACCGCGCCACACCGAAGACGCAGAGCGCGCTTCTCGAGGCGATGGACCGGGGCAAGGTGTCGCAGGATGGGAAAACGCTCCCCATCGGACGTCCGTTCATGGTCGTGGCAACGCAGAATCCGGTCGATTACGAGAGCACCTTTCCACTTCCGGAGAGCCAGATGGACCGCTTTCTCATGCGTCTTCACATGGGCTATCCGGATTTCAAGGACGAGATGGAAATCCTGCGCGGCGGCTTCCTGCGCTACGACGAGATCGATATAGAGCCTGTGGTGACGGGCGGGGAGTTGACGGATTTCCAAGACCTTGTGCCGGCGGTGTTCGTCGAGGACAGTGTGTTGGAATACCTCCTGCGGATCATCGGGGCGACGCGGACGGAAGCGGAGTTCCGTGCGGGCGCCTCGGCGCGCGCGAGTCTCGCCCTGCGCACGGCGGCGCAGGCCCTTGCGCTTCTGCGGGGCCGCTCCTTTGTCATTCCCGAGGATGTCGCGCAGCTGGTCCTGCCCGTGCTGGCGCACCGGCTCGTGCTGCGCCGCGCGAGCGGCGACGCCATTGAGGAACGGCACGCCGTGGAGGGAATTCTCGGGCAGATTGTCGAACGCGTGCCGCAACCGGTTTGATGAGCGAGGTGCCGCCAGTGGAGCGGGAGGGCGCGACCCCCGCGCCCCCGGAGACGCGCACGGAGTGGCGTGATCCGGGCTTTTTCGTGCGACGGCGGCCGTTCTGGAGCGCCGTGCGTCTCGCCGTGCAATTGTTCAAGCCGCCGCGCGGCCACCGCACACTGCCGACACGGGCGGGCGCGGTGTTGATCCTTCTGTGCCTCGGCATCGGCACGGCAGCCTTCAACACATCGCAGAATATTCTCTACATCGCTCTGGCGCTCTTGCTCTCGAGCCTGCTCCTCAGCGGGGTGCTCTCGTGGCTGAATTTCAAGGGGTGCCGCTGGCGCCTCTCCGTCTCCGGGCCGTTCCGGGCGGGAGAAACCGCGCCGGTGGCGGTCGAGATCCACAACGCCCACCGTTGGTTGCCTCTCTACAGCATGGCCTTCGAGATCGACACCCAGGTCGGCGGAGACAAAAAGACCCTTCACCTGCGGCGCGGTGTTGTGCCGGGTGACACAGTGAAGCTGGAGTGGCTTTGGAAGCCGTCGCGCCGGGGCGAGGAAGTGGTCATCCTCCGCCGGCTGGTATCGAAATTTCCCTTCGGTTTTCTGCGCAAGTCGATCGAATTTCCCATGGAGCACCCCGTCCTCGTGTGGCCCGCCAAGATCGACGCCCCCCTCACATTTTCGCGCGCCCGCGCGGCGCGGCCCATGGGCCGTCTCTCGCACCGCGCCGGCTACGGTGCCGACCTGCGCAACCTGCGGGATTACCGGCCCGGCGATCCCCTGCGGCAAATCCACTGGCGCGCGACGGCGCGGCAGGGGCGGCTCACCGTGCGCGAGGACTTCGAGGAGACGCGGCACGCCTATGTCGTATCGCTCGGCGGCTCCGCCCGGCAGTGGCGGCGGGCCGCGCAGTTCGAGAAATTATGCTCCTTCGCGGCCACGGTCGTGGAGGATCTCTACCGCGCCGGGCGGTTGCAGGGAGTGGTCTTTCCGCGTGAGCGGGCGCGCCCCGTGCATAATCTCGGTGAACTCCACGCCGTCTTCGATGCGCTCGCGCGCCTGCATCCGGAGGATTGCGGACCGGCGGGCGAGGAGCCGCGGTATGCCACCGTGCTGACCTTCCGGCCGGAAGGCAGCGAATCCGTCCTTTGTCAGTCTGATGGAATCACGGTTGGCCAAGCTTGATTACGCGGATCTCTACCGCATGAAGTGGATCCTCGGCGGGCTGCTCGGGCTGCTCTCGCTGTGGAACATCTTCTCGCTCGACCTCGGCCTCGACTGGATGGTGCGCGGATCGGCCATCCTCATGATAGCGGCGGTGGTATGGCCGCCCGTGGCGGCTTCCCTGCCGGATTGGTTCTGGCGCATCCAGACGCCGGTCATTGTCGTGTTCGTCGTGAGCGACTTCATCCTCGCGGGGGGCGATTTCGTTCCGCCGCTCATCCGGATGGTGATTCTCCTCGCGCTCCTGCGCACCCTTCAGCCGCGCACCCGCCGCGAAGACCTGCAGCTCGTTGTTCTCACGCTTATCCTCGTCGTGGTCTCCGGTGTGCTTACCCTGGAGATTTCCTTTGCCGTGCAGCTGGCGCTGTACACGCCGCTGGTGATGCTCTTTCTCTTCGTCGTGAATCTTTCGGAGAGTTTTTCACCGGAGGACGAGGTCCCCGGCGAGGTATGGAAGCGCTTCCGCTGGCAACGGTTTCTGCGCGATGTGCGCGGGCTTTTCGATACTCGCCTCGTTCTCTTCAGCGGCGTGCTTTTCACCGGGATGATGCTCTCGGCTTCGTTTCTCTTCCTTTCCCTGCCACGCTTCGAGCTGGGGCAGACGCTGCCCTTTCTCACGATGCAGGCGCGCGGCACCTACACCGGATTCAGCGAGCAGATCACCTACGGTGACATCGTGAGCATAATGAATGACGACTCGGTGGCCTTCCGCGCCGATGTCGGATCCGTGCGCCCGCGGCGCACACCCTACTGGCGGATGCTCGTGCTCGACGAATATACGCCGGAGGGTTTCTCCGTTTCGGAGTCGCTGCGGGACCGGGGGCGGAACGTTTCGAGCAACTTGGTGGCCGCGCCCGCCGTGTTGCGGCAGTCCCGTGGCGGGAGTCCGTGGACAATCTACTTCGAGGGCGGGGTGAGCCGGTTTCTGCCGTTTCCCGGAGCGTTCGGCCATGCGCGCTTCCAGAGCCGCCACGATGTGGTTGTCGGCGACGCGACGGGGACAGCCGCCATGCGCGAGGCACCCGGCAACGTGCTTTTCTACCAGCTCACCGGGCTTCACCGCACGGATGTCATTCCGCTCCATGAAGCGGACGAGCCGCTCGTCCGCTTCATGGCCGGGGAGGGCGGCGCCAGCGGCGGCGAGAAGGCGGTATACCCCCGCACGACGCTCGGGCTGCCCGGCGACGAGGCGAGCCTCCGTGTGCTGGACGAAGCCGTTGGCGACGTAAGGGGCGGGGACACGGAGCCAATGGATGCGGATACCTTCGGGCGGCGGGCGGTGGCGCTTTTGCAGCACGGGCGCGGCTACAGCCTGCGCACGGATATTCCGGAGGGTGACGGCGACATCCTCACGCGGTGGCTGGATTCGGATGTGGCGGGGCACTGCGAACTCTTTGCTGGAGCGTTTGTACTCCTCGCGCGCCGGGCGGGATTTCCGGCGCGGGTCGTCGTGGGCTTCCACGGTGGTGACTGGAACGGATTCGAGAACTATTTCATGGTGCGCAACCGCCACGCCCACGCGTGGGCGGAGATATTTGACCCGGAGCGCGGGTGGCTGCATTTCGAGCCGACGCCCGCCGGTCTGCCCGGAGCGGTCGGGCAACCGGAAGAGGAGGCCGCCGCGGGCGGCACTTACGCGCAGGCCGACCGTACGTGGGCCGCCTACATGGACAGCCTGCGGGTGCTCTGGTACCGGCGGGTCGTCAACTTCGACCGCGAGCAGCAGCGGCAGCTCATTTCGGGATTCGGCGCAATGGTGCAGAGCATGCGCGATTCGGTCGAGGCCGCGCTGCGTTCCGCCCTTTCGGCCCTGCGGGAGTGGTTCGGCGGTCCATGGGACTTGCGCCACATTCTCATTCTCGTGCGCAACATCGCGATTGCTGTCATTGTCTGGGTGGCCTTGCGCGTCGCGGTGCGCTGGCTGTCCGGGCATGTGCACGTTCTGCGCGGGAACGCGCGTACCCGCGCGAAAGCGGGGCGGTTGTTGCGGCGGATACGTGAGGCCCGCGGCGACGGGAAAAACGGCGGGCCGGAACGTGACGCGGTGACGTCGGATTTGCTTCAAATCCGCTACGGGCCGGTGGATTCGTGGCCGGCGGTGGAACCGGTGTTCCGCGGCGCGCGGCGGGCCGCGCGGCGCGCGCCGCAGGCTTGAACGGAAATTTTGGCGTTGTCTCGGACGGGCGGTGTGCTTGCTTTGGTTCCGTAGTGGAATGCGCGCTTCTCCAAATCCCATCCCCGTTTTTCCATGAGTGACGACGAGCCGTCGGCGGTGCTCGACACCGGACACAGTGACTTTGCGGCGAGACCGGAATTGCGCGGGCACGTTGCCGCCCGGGCCGTGCGCGGCCTCGCCCGGCGGGGCGGAAAAACCTTCGTCGTCGACCGCACGCTGGACCGGCGGGAGCTTTCCGGCGCCATGCTCCTTGCCGTGGCGCGCGTCATGGCGGAGCGCTGGCGTCCACGCCTCGGGAGCGAGAACCGCGTGGGCGTGGTTTTTCCCGCCGGCATCGGTACGCTCGTGGCGAATCTCGCCCTCGCCATGCTCGGCAAGGTGCCCGTCAACCTGAACTTCACGATCGGGCGTGCGGCGGCGGAGAAGTGTATCGCGAAAGCCGGGCTGCGGACGATCCTCACGGCCGGCGCGGTGAAGGAGAAAGTGCCGGACTTTCCGTGGACAGAGGCGTGCATCGATCTGGCGGAGGAGCGGAAAGGTGTTCGCAAAATGGACATCATTCTCAATCTGCTCGCCATCCGGCTGCTCCCGGCCTCCTGGCTCATCCGCAAGTGGGGTGTACCGACGGACGGCGGCGACCGCGAGGCGGGCCTGCTCTTTTCCAGCGGCAGCACGGGCGATCCCAAGGGTGTCGCCCTCACGCATGCGAACATCATCGGCAACTGCCTGCAAATCGAGAGCTGCGGCCTCCTCGACGCACGGGAGACGATGATGGCCTGCCTGCCCACTTTCCACAGTTTCGGCTTCACGGTGACGGTGTGGTATCCGTTTTTCACGGGTATGCGGATCGTCACGCTTCCCTCGCCGCTGGAAACGCGCCGCGTGGCCGATGCGGTCGAGGCGGAGAAGGTAACGGTGATGATGGGCACGCCGACGTTCCTCCGGCCGTATTTCAAACGGGTCGAGCCCTCAAAGTTGAAGAGCCTGCGCTTCGTCGTAGGCGGAGCGGAAAAGACGCCCCGGGGCTTTCACAGGATGTGGGAGGACACTTTCGGCGGAAACTACCTCGAAGGCTACGGGCTGACAGAGACCTCGCCGGTTGTGAGCTGCAACCTGCCCGCGCGCGGCGGGAATGCGGCGGAGATCCGCGAGGGCTCGGTGGGGCGGCTGTTTCCCGGCATGGAGGCGCGGGTGGTCGATCCGTCCACGGGGGAGGTGAAGCGCCGGGGCGAGCTGGGCATTCTTGAACTGAAGGGTGTCAATGTTTTCGGCGGATACCTCGACGATCCGGTCGCGACCCGTCAGTGCTTCCGCAACGGTTGGTTCGTCTCGGGAGACCTCGCGCGGATCGACGACGGTGGTTTCCTCTACATCGAAGGCCGGTTGAGCCGGTTCTCCAAGCTGGGCGGCGAAATGGTGCCGCATGGAACCGTGGAGCAGGCGATCATCGAGGCGTTCGGCCTGCAGGACTCGGAGTCCCCGCTCGTCGCCGTGACCGGTGTCTACGACAACCGGAAGGGTGAGGCGCTTGTCGTGCTCGCGGCGGTCGAAATCAAGCCCGACGCCCTGCGCGCGCGCCTGACGAAGCGCGGACTGCCGAATTTGTGGATCCCCCGGACCATCAAACGTGTGGACGCGATTCCGTGCCTCGCGTCCGGGAAGCTTGATCTCCGCGCCCTCAACGAACTGGCGGAATTGGCCTGAGCGGGAGTGTGGCGGGACTTACGCTGGACGTGTCCCGTCGCCGTCCTCCAGAAGTGTCCGGATGGTTTTTGAGAGGCGTCCCGTGCGCACCGGCTTGAAGTGGGTTTCCGCGAAGAGCCCGTCGGCGGTCCGGTTGCCGGGTTGCGGCATGGATGTTGTCAGGAGGATGAGCGGATACCGTGCACCGCACTCGCGCATGCCGCGGGCGAGGGAAATGCCGTCGAGTCCGGGCAGTCCGTGGTCGATTACCGCGATGCCGAAGGCCTGCCCCGCGGCGGCCGCGCGCAAGGCGTCTTCCGGCGAAGCGAGGGTGGTGGTGTTCATTCCAAGCACGTCCGCGAGCGTTCCCAGGAGGCGTCTGATATTGGCGTTGTCTGCGACGATGAGGATCCGCGCTCCGGCGAACGCCGCAGGGCGTTGGCGGACGTAGACCTTGTAGCCGGGGCGTTGTGTTGCCAGCGGCACGGTGAACCGGAAGGTGGAGCCGTGGCCGGGTTTGCTGTCGACGTCAATGGTCCCGCCCATGTGGCTGACGATGTGTTTGCAGATGGCAAGCCCCAGCCCGGCGCCTCCGGATTTGCGGGTGTCGGGGTCGCCGCCTTGGGTAAAGGGTTGAAAGAGCCGGCCCATCGTCTTCCGGTCGATCCCCGGGCCGGTGTCACTCACGGCGCAGGCGAGGTCCCAGAGGTCGGTGTCGGCGCGGGGCCGGGCAGAGAGGGAGACATGGATTTCGCCCTTTGCCGTGAAGCGCGCGGAGTTGGAAAGGAGGTTGGTGAGCACCTGCTGGAGGCGCGTCCGGTCGCCGACGAACTCCGCCGGGGTAGCGGGGTCGATGTAGTGGGTGAGTTCGACGCCGGAGCCGCGGGTTGTCGCCGAAATCATGCCGAGCGAGTTATCGAGCAGATCCATTGTGCGGAAGACTTCCGTTTCGAGTTCCAGCCGGCCGGCTTCGATTTTCGAGTAATCGAGGATGTCGTTGATGACGCGCAAAAGCGTTTCGCCGCTCTTCACGATGGTCTGCACACAATCCCACCGGTGCGGGTCGAGCCCGGTTTCCAGCAACAGCGAGCCCATGCCGATGATCGCGTTGAGTGGTGTCCGGATCTCATGGCTCATTGTGGCAAGAAACGCGCTCTTTGCGCGGCTCGCCTCGTCGGCGCGTTTCGCCAGCGTGCGCGCTCTCTGTGTGGCGGACCGGAGTTCCGCGTTTGCCTGCCGCAGTTGCTCCTCAAATTCCTTCTGTTCCGTTATATCGCGGCCGGTGGCCTGGAGCTCAATCACGCGGTTTTGCCCGTCGAGAACAACATGGTCCGTCCACTCCTGCCAAACCAGTTCGCCGTCCTTGCCGATGGATTGGTGGATGTAGGTCTGGACAGGGTTGCCGGGACCGAGCGCGGCGAGGCTCCGCCGGATCGGATCGTGGTCCTTCTGCGGAACAAGATCGAGAAAGGGCGTGCCGATCAACTCAGCTTCCGGCTTTCCGAAAAGGCGGCAGTAGGCTTCATTGACAAAGGTCAGCGTCGTGTCGGGGAGAAAGCGGCAGATCATCTCCCTTTGTGTTTTCACGATGGACTCGAGGCGCTGCCGCGCGCGGTTGATCTCCGCCTCGTATTCCTTGCGTTCGGTGATGTCGTTTTGCACACCGAAGAGCCCGGCCACAAGTCCCTCCGCCGTGTAGAGGCAGGTATAGTGCCCTTCCACCTGAATCGTGGTTCCATCGAAGCGTTTTTCTTCGGTTTCGACGTGAATCGCGCCTTTGTCGAAGAAATCCCGCCAGACACGGTGACCCTGGGCAATGTCGTGCTTAAAGAAATCGTACGGTGTCAACCCGATGAATTCATCATAGCGCGCGCGGTATTGGGAGAGGATCGCCCGGTTCGCCCGTTTCATCCTTAAGTTGGCAAAGCAATGTTCGAGGACCTGTTGTTTGTCGACGGCGTCGCTCCATTCGACCGGTTCGTCGAGCATCATAAAGAATACGCCGCTGACCGACTGCGTGTAGAGCAGGTCGATGATCTGCGCCTCGACGAGCACGGCTCTGCCGTCGGAAGTGACTTGCCGCATGTAGTGCGGTCGCGCCGGAGGGGCAGCTTCGCCCGCTGCCGTCGGCCCCGCGGTGAGCGGTCCGGTTGCGTTACCGTGTGCGGAAACTCGGAGCATGGCGGCGTGAAAGTCCGGATGGACAGGTGGGACCCGAGTCCTTGCCCGGCACCGTTGTGTCTTTCTCCGGTTCCTGTGATTGTCAACCCTCCCGCACGGGCGGCCACGGGATATGGTCGCGGCTCGCTTCCTCGCCCGGAAGGAAAAGATCGGTGTTGTTGGGCCGAGCGTAAACAAGCTGCAGGACGTTGATGTTGCGCATGGCAAACGCGGCCTCGCAGTAACTCAAGTAGTAGGACCACTTGCGGATGAAGGTGTCGTCGAAGCCGAGCGAGCGCACGTCCTCCACGGCGCTGTGGAAACGCTCGCGCCAGAGGCGCAGGGTGCGCGCGTAGTGCAGGCCGAAGGACTCGGCGTGCTGCAGGAAGAGGTCGCCCGCGCGGTTGAGGGCGGCGTTCATCGCCGCGACGGACGGCAGTTGCCCGCCGGGGAAGATGTGCTTCTTGATCCAGTCGGCCCGCTTGCGTGAGGAGGTGTAGCGCGAGTCGGGGTTGACGATGACCTGGAGCCCGAGGCGCCCGGTGCGGCTGAGAAGCCGCGTGCACCGCTTGAAGAAGGTGTCGAGAAACTCGTGCCCGACCGCTTCGAGCATTTCGATGGAGACGATGGCGTCATAGTGCCCGTCGATGTCGCGGTAGTCGGCAAAACGGATGTCCACGCGGTCGGTGAGGCCCGCCGCTTCCACGCGCCTGCGCGCCTCGGTGAATTGCTCCCGCGAGACGGTGATACCGGTGACGCTCACCCCGTGCTCGCGCGCGGCGTAGAGGGCGAATCCGCCCCAGCCGCAGCCAATCTCCAGCACGCTCATACCGGGCCGGAGCTGCAAATTCCGCGCAAGGCGCCGGTATTTTTCTTCTTGTGCTTCTTCGAGCGTGTGCGTCGACGGAGTGAAAAACGCACTGGAGTAAGTCCACGTCGGGTCGAGCCAAAGGGCGTAAAAGGCGTTGGAGAGGTCGTAGTGCTCCGCGATGTTGGCACGGCTGTTCGCTTTTGAGTTGCGCCGCAGCTTGTGGCGGAGGGTGTTCAGACCGCCGAGAAAGGAGAAAAACCACGATTTCACGCGGCTGCCGGAGAGGTCGGGGGTGTGTTCGACGTTGAGCAGGAGGTAGGCGATGAGGCGGGTGAGGTCGTCGGTTTCCCAGAGCCCCTCGACATAGGCTTCGCCGAAGCCAACTTCGCCGTAGAAGGTGACTTTTCGGTAGAAGGCGGCGTCGAGCACACGCAGGTGCGCCGCTGGAACGCCCGGCTCTTCCGCGCCGAAGGTCACGCGCGAGCCGTCCAGCTGGTCAAGGTGAAGGCAGCCGTGGGGGAGCCGACGAAGCATTCCGAGCACCGTGCGCTCACAGAGACCCGGGGTGGGTTGCTTTTCAGCGGATCGGGCGTCGACCGGCACTTCTTCGGTGATCGTCAGCGAATCTCTCTTCAACTCCATTTCCGGCGAGGATAGGCACGGCTTTGGTTTTGTCCAATACCGATGACGCAAACCCGGTGCGTCGGGTGTGATCAGTGCGTCGGGTGTGATCACGGACGACGGCGCGGGCGTTCCGGTGTAGCGGACGCGGGCGGAGCCGGTGTGGGGCAGTTGTTTCGGTCGGTCGGTAAATCTCAAAAACCAGC
>SLLG01000258.1 GCA_007134215.1 Opitutales bacterium
CATGGCAACGCCGAAGGCAAACGGTGGCCCCCCCTATATCGGCACATGGACAGGGTCTGCGCTATGCCGTCGCTTCGCTCCCCGGATCGTGTCTGTGTGCGGTTGAATGCGCCTCGCGGATCGTCCGCTTGTTTCGGTGATTGATCTGACGGGCGTTTTCTGTGACAACCGGCGGCCATGTTCTCTTTTCGCCGGAAACCCTTTCGCGGAGCACGGACTGCCCGCCGGATATTCCTCACTTCGTGCGCCGCCGCCGCACTTGCCTGCGGGACGTCGGCGGGCCTCCCGCAGAACTTGCCCACCGGTCTGCCGCCGGACCTTTTGCTCAGTCCGTTCGACGCCGAGTTTGTCTGGGTCGAACGCTGGGGGTCCAACGACGCTTGGGGCAATGCGGCTATGTGGCGTACCGGTGCGCAGGTCGACGCCGCCGTCGAAGGCGACAACAGCGTCCTCATTCTCAACCGCGACATCTACCGCGACACGCTGCAGGAACTGCCGGTTCCCGAAGGATCGCCGCCGGACAGCGCGGGTGCCCGCATTTGGGTGGGCACCGCCGAGCCGGAGGGAGAATCCGGTAACGACAATATCGATGTGGGCGGCACTTTCACCCTCGGCGACCTGACGGTGCAGAACGTCTCCGCCGGCGTCGGTCGCTCCTTCCGCAGCGGCGGTGTTCTCGTCTTCGATAGCGGTGACCCCGCCCGCAACGCACGGATCGTCCACCTCGGCGATGCGGCGAGCGACGGTGACGATATGAATATCCGCGAGGCGACAGACATCCGGCTCGACAGCCATACAGAGGTCTATCTCCTCAACACCGGTGCACCGTTCCGCGTGCGCGACCAGTCCCGTATTTTCGGCGTGGGCGATCTCATCCTCAATCCGGGCGACCACGTCGCCTACTCGGGCGAGAGGACCGGACAGGGGCCGGAGATCGAGCGGGAGCTCCGTGTGGAGGACTTCGGACGTATCGCCACGGAGGGGCGCATCCTCGTCAACGCCGCTCGCCTGCGGCTCACCGGCTTTGCCGATATCGGCGGTGCGTCGGAGATTGTCGTCAACCCGGGAGGGCAGCTGATGCTGGACCGCTCCGGCGTGGTGGCCTACGCCCTCGGGGCGGGTTCCATCCGTATCAACAGCGCGGGGCACGAAATGGACGACGGCAGCAACGGTGCCCTCCGTCAGCAGGCGGGAGAGCCCGGCGACGTTGCGACTGTCGTCAACTCCGTCGAGGTCATGGGTGATTCGCGTCTTCACGCCCGGAACGCTGGAACGCTCGTCCTCACCGGCGACATCAGCGGCATCGGTGAGCTGCGCAAAACCGGCGAGGGTACGCTCCGTCTCGAAGGGCTCGTCCGCAACACCGGCGGCTGGGAGATTACCAACGGCACCGTCGAGGTCGTCCGCACCAACGGTCTGCCCGAAGGTCCGCTGCGTTTCGGCTCACCGGAGAACCGCCGGACACTCGTTCTCGCAGGTGACCAGACCGTCACGCTTCTCGACGGCGATTCGCCCGATCCGGACGATCCCGGCGCCGAGAACACGCTGACGCTTCATCTTGCCCCGGAAACCGTCTTAACCGTCGATCAGGCCAAGGTCGTCGAGGGCGAAGCGGAGATCGACACACGTTTCCAAGGCGAAATCACAGGCGCTGGCGGCTTCACCAAGACGGGCGAGGGCATTTTCCGGTTCACGCGCTGGCCCAAGGCCTATACTGGTCCGACGACCGTCGGACAGGGTGTGCTCGCTCTTTCCGAGTCCGCCGCGCTCGCGCAGACGGCCTCCGTCGATGTGCAGGCGGGCGGGCAACTGCGGCTCACGACGAGCGGAGACGATGTGCGCTACCGATTCGGCGGCCCTCTCACGCTCGCGGGAGACGGGCGCGGAGGCGCGATCACCGTCGGCGAAGAGCGCGGAATCCTCGGTGCCCTGCGCTATGACCCGGGGAGCGGTGAGCATACCGCGACGCTGGAGAGCGGCGTGGTGATCGCGGAAGATACCACCGTCCATGTAAACGGCATCGACAAAACCCTCGTCCTTGAGGGGGCGCTCTCCGGGGCCGGAACGCTCAAGCGCTCGGGCGGCGGCGACCTCGTTTTGCGCGGGGAGAGCACCCTCACCGGCGGCACCCGTATCGAAAACGGGATTACGCGCGTGCAGTCGGGCTCCGCCCTTGGGAGCGGACCCATGCAATTCGTGGACGCGACTATGAGCGCCACGGTCGACCTCGACATCGGTGGAGAGCAAGTTGTCGCTGACTTGTTCGGCGGAAGCACCGAGGATGCGCTCTTCGTCCGCGGTGGAACGCGTCTCGTCATCGGCGGGGGCACGGCGTCCGCGGACGCTCCTTTCCGCGGAGTCGTGACGGGCGGGGGCAGCATCACGAAGCGGGCCGGTGGCGCATGGCATTTCAGCGGATTCCTCTCGGGTCTCTCCGAACTGCGGGCCGAATCCGGCACGGTGCGCCTCACTACCGGCGGCTCGCAGATCGGCGCGCTGCGGATTGAATCCGGCGCGGAGGGTGTTTTCGAAGGCACGTTTTCTTCGGTGCCGTTGCACGTCGACGGGCGCTGGACGGTCGAACACGCGGCTGAAAACGGTGCCGTTTTCAGTGGAGCACCTGTGACCGTCTCCGGCGAAATGCGGTTTGCCGCAAGCCTCGGCACCGGAACCGCGCCGGTGCGGGTCGACCAGGATCTCGTCTTTGCGGCGGGCGCGCGGATCGCGGTTCCGGGCGCGGCCGTTCCCGCCGAAGGTGAAGTTGTTTACAGTCTGGTATCAGCCGGCGGAACGGTGCAGGGGCTGGACCAGGCAGTGGTCATCGCGCCGGGGGGTGCACGGGGCGATTTGGAGATGGACGGTGGCGTGCTGACGGTCCGGCTCACCGCCGGCGATAGCGCGACCGCCGCGCTTGTCGATGTCATGGGATCGTTCGGGGTCCGCGGGGACGGGGTCTACGTTTCCCCGTGGCTGGGCGATTTCGAGGCACCGGACTTTTCGGCGGATGTCCGTTGGATTCTACCGCACGAGCAGACATGGTGGTGGGCGGCGCCGGGTGCCTCGGGCAGCGACGCATGGTTTTACGATGTTGTGCTCGGCTGGATCCGGACCGGCGGGGACGTGTACCCATTTGTATACGCACACGATTTCTCCGCGTGGATGTACTACGGCTTGAATACGGCGGACAACCGGCTCTTCTACCTCTACGATGACGAGCCGGGCTGGATCGAAGCGCCGTTTGCTCCGGAAAATTGATCCAGACCGCCGCTCATTCGCGCCACGTCCAGCCTTCGCAATTTTCCAGCGCGTGCAGCGGGACGCCCGGAGCGGCCGCGGTTGCCCCCGGGCAGCGGCCGTAACCGCCTGCAAGCCCGCGCGCCCACAGAAATTGAAACGGCGGCTCTTCCGTCTCCCTGAACTCGGCGGGGGCGAAAAGCCTCGTCGTGCCGTTGGCGGCTTTGAGCGGCGGGTTCCAGCCTTCGGTTCCGCTGCCGTCGGGCCAGCGCACGGAGATGTTCTCGAGGACGAGGTCGCGTGCGTTCTCCACGACGACCGCAGCTTTCGCCGCACGGGCCTCGAGCGACTGATTGGAGAATTGGGTGCCGCCCACGGCGGGATCCTTGCCCGGCGTTGGATCGTCGAGAACGGGACAGATGAGGCGGATGTCGCGGAGAACAATGTTGTCGAGACCGTCCGGATCCTCCGAGGTCATGAGGATGCGCCCGTCGGTGCGGGCGACGAACTGGCTGAGGATCACATTGCGGATGGCGCCGTGGCGGGCGTCCGGGCGCTTGCGGCGCACGTCGAGGTGGACCGGACGGTTGAAGAGAAAGGGTGCTCTCGTATCGCAGACGATGTTGCTTATGGTGAGATCCTCGATCACCGCTCCCTCAAGGGAATACAGACCGACGGCGCGGTTGCTTTCGTACACAACGCAATTGCTGAAGGTGATCTGGCGGAAATCATGGAAGGATTCGTTCGCCCCGAGCTTGAGGGCGGCGCAGCGCGTTCGCAGCACGCAATTCGTCACCGTTACCCGCTCGACGCTGCGGCTGTCCTTCGTCGTTTTCAGAACGATGGCGTCGTCGCAGCAGCTGAGGCGGCAGTCGCTGATCATGACATCGCGGCAACCGGTGATGTCGAAACCGTCGTTGTTCGGGCCGAGAAGGTTGGCGTCGAGGTCGACCCCCCGTATCCATACGCGGTCGCAACAGTGCATGTGCAGGTTCCAGCCCGCGCCGTTCGTGATCCTCGTATCCGCGATCCGCACGTCGCGGCAATGGCTGAAGTCGATCATCGGGCTGGGCCGCTCCGCTTTGTTCGCGCGGATCCATGTGAGCGCGGCGCGGGCTGGATCGGCCTCGCGGGCGGGGACCACCGTCATCGGATCGTCCCCGGCGGTGGGTTCCCAGAAGGCCGGTCCGTTGCCGTCGATGGTGCCTCCGCATACGGTGACGGCTTCCGCTCCGTGCGCCATGAGAAGGTGCCACGGGCGGCGGTCTTCATCGATGCTTTCCGCCGCCTGCCGGTAGTCGGCGATACGCGGGGAACCGAGCAGCGTGGCCGCGGGATGCAGTTCGAGCGTCACCCGCGATCTCAGTTCAATCGTACCGGTGAGGAAGGTGCCTGCCGGCACATACACCGTTCCCCCGGCGCGCCCCGCTTCATCGACCGCTGACTGAATCGCCTGCGTATTGAGGTGCGCGCCGTCGCCCCGCGCACCGAAGTTTGTGATGTCGAACACGATACCCATGGAATGAAAAGGAAACGGGACGCGGGAGAATTGTCCATTGGAAGCGGCGGCACCGCGGGAATAAACAGGAATGGCCGTGTCACGTCTGTAGGCACGAACAGGAGTGTCCGTGTCACGTTGCGGGCAGGATCCTCCCTCTTCCTTGAATTCAGCCCTTACAGGTCGAAGCGGATACGCAGGAAGACGGATTCGGGGGCTTCGCCGGGGCCGATGTTCGCTTCGTAGCGCGTGTGCCCGTCGCCGGAACCGGTTTCGATGATCCATCCGCCGGGTACCGGTGCCCATGCGTGGGCCGCGCCGAGGTCTTCGCTCATCTCAAGGCTCCACTGCGCCGGGCTGAAGGCGTCGCTCACTGTGAAGGGGAAGACGAGGGTTCCGTCCGGCTCCCGTGCGAGGCGGAGGAGGGCGGATTCGGCGCGCTCCATCGGATCGAGTCCCATGGCGAATTTCAATTCGTTGCGGATGCCGTCGCCGGAGGGGTTAGCCTTGGGACCCCAGAGGGTTTCCTCGGTCGCGGGATCGCCGTAGTCCATGCCGAACACGTCCTGCGCCCATGCGGCGTAGTCGGCTGCGGGAGGATCGACGATGTGGTAGTCGCCCTCGACGGTGATGGTGACGTAGTCGACGAAGGTGTTGGGGGCGGCCGCGCCCGCGCCCGGCGAGCGGAAGTAAATGCGCAGGCCCTCCAGTTGTTCGAAATAGCGGTAGAGCGGCGGCTCGGGATCGGTCGGCGCATCCTCTTCGAAGGGCAGGGGCATCTCCATGTCGAGGACCCAGTTCTCGCCGTCGTCTTCGTGGTTGACCCAAAGCTGTTGTGCGTTGGGCAGGACGACGTAACGGTAGCGCTTGAAGGTCGTTGAAGCGGGGGCAGAGGTGCCCATGTACCATCCGCTGTTGGGGAAATTATGCGTGGGGTTGGTGCCGGGGGTGACGCCGCCCGGCCCGCTCACAAAACCCGCGAGCCAGAAAGGGGGATCACCGCCGGTCTCGAACTCGCCGTCGATGTCCGTCCCGCCGCCGTACATGAAATAGGGCGCGGCGTCCGACGGATTTGTTCCGCTGCGGATACGAACTTGGTAGGCGGGTCGGGCCCACCAGTGCTGCGAGAAGTCCATGACACGGGCCTCGGGCGTGAGGTCGAGGCCGGCCTCCGGGTAGTCATGCAGGAGCATGAAGGCGATGCGCCCGTTCTCACCGGTTTGCGAGAGGGAGGCCCAACGGAGTCTGAACTCTATGGTTATGGTGTTCGTGCGGTGCGAAACCGGAGACGGGAATTGGTAGTCAATTGAGGAATACGAACGGATGCCGCCGGGATTGTTCCACATGGGGACCGTGCGGGATTCGTCGTTGAGATTGAGGACGCCGTTGGTGATCTGGAAGACGGAGCCGTTTGGCGGCGAACCGTCCCATGTCACGGCGGTGCTGAGGTCTTTCCAGTTGTCGAGATCCTCGAACGATTCGTCGAGAATGACGGTGACACCGGGCGGGGCGGCTTCAACGATGACAGCCACCTCGTCGGCGCCGCCTCCGGCGTAGCCGACAAGCGCGGAACCGAAGTCTTCATCGCCGAGACCCGAGGCGTAAGTGGCGATGACGAGGTCGCCCTCGATTCCGTCGGTGGACGTGTCGACCCATTGTTCGTTCCCGACAACGTGATCTTGCCACCAGTCCTCCGAAAAAACGGCGGCTGCAGTCGCCGCCGGTCCGGGAATGCGGAGCGCGGATACGGCGCTGCCGTGCGTGATGAGGCGGAGATCGCCGGTGGCGGCATCGTAGACGAGTTCCGGCGGCGTTCCGCTGCCGGGAAGATCGAGCGTTTCGTAGCGGAGAGAACGGCGGAAATCCGGATCGTGCACGGTGCCGAGGTGCTCGATGAGCAGGGCGAGATCGGCGTCGCCGGTGGAGCCGCTATTGGTGAAGTCGCCCGTTTGCAGGTGCGTGCCGCTTTGTCCCCGGTAGCTGTTCCACACGATGAAGTCGGCGGCGTCCGTCACGTAGTCGACGGTCGCGTCGGTGCGGTGCGTCACGCCCACGTGCACATACGACATGCCGAGTTGCGCGTCGGAGCGGGTAACGCCCGAGGCAAGGACATTGTCCGTGCCGCCCCATTGTCGCGGCATGGAGACTTGCAGGGTGTTCCAGTGTTCGAGAGGGAAGGGGATGTTCAGGTTGGGGTTGATCTGATTCGCCCCGAGCGCCTCCACACGGGTTGTGGAGCCGTCACCGACAGGGCGGAAAACGAGCATGGAGTTGTCGGCGTTGAGGAGGGTGCTTGAGGTGGACCCGCCGGAGTGGTGGGCGTTGGGCACGCGGGTGATGTCGTCGTTGTAGAGGCTGGGGAAGATCTGCCACTGGTTGCCCGATTGGGTGGAGTAGTTGCGGCTCAGTTCTGCGCTGCGGTTGTGCCCGAAGGGCGCGTGCGTGTCTTTGTGCAGGGCGGCGATTTCAATTTTGTAGTATTGGGCGTTGCCCCGCGCGACGTCGGAGTAGGTCGTCATCTTCTGCACGAGCACTTCGTCGGGTCCGATGCGGAAGGTGGGCGTGTCGAGAAAGGCGACGCCCCATGTGAACTGCGGGTGGTCGACGCGGTGGACGAGCGCCTGCGGGATGCCGGGACGTTCAATGGATGGCGCGAAAAAACCGACCTGTCCGGGGCGGTTTTCGAGCGTCCATCCGGGATTAGAGAACTGACCGTCGGTGAAGTCCTCGTCGACAACAACGCCCGTGCGGCCCGCTTCGCGGGTGGTGACGAGGCGCACGCGGTCTTCAAGGTATTCCACCTTCACGCCGAGGTCGGAAAAGTCGTTGAGGGCGGCGAACTGCCCGCTGCGGTCGCCGTGGAAGAGGATGTCGATCTCCGTGCCGGGCGCTGGGAGGAAGTCTTCCTCGCGCTCGATCTGAAGGAAGCCGCCAAGGGTGGCCGTGCCCTTGACGTTGAGTTCGACGGTCTCCGCCGCGCCGAGGCGGAAAACGAGGTAGCCGGCCTCGGGATCGAGGCGGCGGTTCGGGCGGGCATTGTTGCCGATGAACTCCTGGTGGTTTTGCGTGAACCCTTGCTCGACCTCGACTTCGCCCGCGATGACAACGAATCCTTCGTGGTTGCTGACGGAGTAAAGATTTGAATACGGGGCGGTGAATTCGGCGCGGCCCGCGTTGAGGTTGGAATAGGGCTCGTTGATCCCATCTTTTGCTCCCCACCGCACCTCGATGTTGAGGTCGGGTCCGGCCTCGGCGACGGCGCTGTTGATACTGTTGTGGAAGGTGCCGGCGGCAGGGTCGGTCTCAAAAACGACCGCGCCCTCATTCACGCGGATGTAGGTGCCGGGACGGTAGGCCTGTTCTCCCGCGAGGATGAGATTCGCCGGGCCTTCCTTCTCGATCACGAGGTCGTCGGCGTTGGTTTGGAAAGCGTTGCCCGCTCGGTAGGGAAAACTGGATGTCGTGTCCTCCTCCCGGACACCGGTGTGGGTCAGGTCCTCGCGCGTCTCAATGGTGCCGTCGGCGCGGATCCACACGCCGCCCGCGTAGGACTGCGGGTTGGTCTGTACGATCCAGCGCGACCCGGCGGTGTTCTCGAAGACGAAATGGCCGTTGGTCTGGGGTTCGTCGCCGGGCCGGGGACGGAAATTGACCGGGATGTTCTGCGTGTGGTTGGTGACGACGGTGGCGTTGTTGAGGCGGATGGAGCCGATGCCGTCGGGCACGGTGCCGCCTTCGGTGAGGTCGGCGACAAAGCCCTCGGCGAATTCGATGATTCCGTCGGTACCGTCGCCTTTCACCCAGAGCTGACGGGTGAAATAGGCGTCATTGACGAAGTCGAGGTGCGCTTCTTCCCCGATGATGAAGTGCCCGCCGTCGACGAGGAAAACGTGCGCGAACATGTTGCCCCCGTCGCCTTCCCAGAAGCCGTTGAACGTGACTTTAGTGCCGTCGCCCGCGACCGTGAGGACTTGCGAGCTGTTGAGATTGAGGCCGCGCAAGTCGGCGTCGACCGCTATGGGGCCGCCGCCGGAGAAACGCAGGCCGCTTGCCATGAGGGTGTTGGAGTAGCGGTCCCCCCCGCCAAGGGAGTTGTTGTGAAAGCGCAGCGCGCCGCCCCCGGTGATGTCGCGGGTCGTTTCGAGGCTCCATCCGTTGCCGAGGTTGCGCTGGTCAATGAATAGAACGTAAGCCGGATTGGCAAAGTCGACGCCGTCGGCGATCAGCGTCGCGCGGACGTCGACGGTGCCCGCCGTGCCCCCGAACACTGCAGACTCGCCGCCCGTGTTGGGCCATGCCACCGGTGCGCCATTGTCCAGCCAGTTCAAACTTGCGGTGTCCCAGGTGCCGCCGCCGCCCTGCCATTCGAGGGTCGACGCGGAGACCGCGAGGGGCAGGGCGAGAAACACAGCTACGGACCGCGTGATGCGGAAGACGGGGATACGGATCATACTTTGGAGGGGTTGGGTCATTCAAGGATCCGGAGCCTTCGCGGGCATCCGGACACGGGGAGTTGGGTGTTCCAGTGTCAACAACTTGCAGCTATCAACCGGAAGGGGATATTACGGAAATCCGCCGCGCCGGACAAGTCCCGCATGCGTCAGAAGAAAGGCCGAATTGCGACATTGCCACGCTCGCTCCTGTACTTCCGCTGCTTCGCAAAACTGTATTATCTCTGAGAAATTCAAAATTTTAGAAGAGAAGTAAAAAGAAAATCCGAAAAACAGGCAGCTATCATTCACGTGCTCGCGTCGTCCACAGGCGGCGATTGCAGTGGGGTGACGGCAATGTCTCTCCGTTCAGGCGGGGGGGATCCCACGCTTACGGGCGGGTCGGGCGCCCCGGACTGGCCGCCAGGATGGCAGCCGTCTACGGCGGACGGGTCGGTTCGACTAGCAGCGCGGCGCCCGTGTGCACCCGGCTTATCCGAGCGGCGTTGAGGTATGACCGGCGGCTGCACGGGTTCGGGATCCGGGTGCTCCTGTCGCGACCGTAGCGGCGCTGTTTGATTCGGCGGAGTGCGTTTTTTTGCCGGGCCGCGGCCTCCGCGGGCCCGGTGCTACGCGGAGGCCGCGACGGCTTCCGTCCTGGCGTCGCTCCCGCCCTCCCCGCGCAGGTAGGCGCTCTGTTCGTCGGCGTGGTAGCTGGAGCGCACGAGGGGACCGCTCTCGACGGTTCTGTAGCCGAGTTTGAGGCCGAATGTTTTCCAGTGGGCGAATTCCTCGGGTGTGACCCAGCGGAACATCTTGCGGTGTTCACGCGAGGGCTGGAGGTATTGGCCGATGGTGAGGATTTCGACGCCGGTGTCGCGCAGGTGGCGGATGCAGTGCTCGATTTCGTGCTCCTCTTCGCCGATGCCGAGCATGATGCCGGACTTGGTCGTGAATCCGCGCTTGGCGGAGTGTTCGAGGACCTTGGTCGTGATTTCCCACGAGGCCGTTTTGCGCACGGGCCGCTGGAGGCGTTGGACGGTCTCCATGTTGTGGTTGAGGATGTCGGGTCCGGCGTCGAGGACGGTGTCGAGCTGGTCGAGCTTTCCGCGGAAGTCGGGGATGAGGACTTCGACGGCGGTTTCCGGGTTCTTGTAGCGCACGGCGCGGATGGTGGCGGCCCAGACGGATGCCCCGCCGTCCTTGAGGTCGTCGCGCGCGACGGAGGTGATGACGGCGTGGCGCAGGCCCATCTTGCGGATGGCGGCGGCGACGCGGGCGGGTTCGCCGAGGTCCAGCTCGGTGGGACGGCCGGTGTGGATGGCGCAGAAGGTGCAACTGCGCGTGCAGGTGTTGCCAAGGATCATGACTGTCGCCGTGCGGCGTGACCAGCATTCGCCCATGTTGGGGCATTGCGCGCTCTGGCAGACGGTGTGCAGGGCGTTTTCGTCCACGAGGTTGCGCACCGCGCGGTATTCCGGGCTGGTGGGCAGCTTGGCCCGCAGCCAGTCGGGTTTTCGACCATCCATGCCGGTCACCTTCGCAGGCTTTGGCGATTCCTCAACCCGAAAAACCGTCGGGGAGGGCGCGGTCGCGGATCTGCCCGCCGACGAGGGTGATGGCTTCGTCGACGGTGTATTGGCCCTCGGCCGCTTTGTTCACGCGGCTGCGCAGCGTGATCTTGCCCGTTTCGACCTCCTTTTTGCCGAGGACGAACATGTGCGGGATTTTGTCGAGTTCGGCGCGGCGCACTTTGGCCCCGAACTTGTCGGAGTGCCGGTCGACGGAGCAGCGGATGCCGGCAGCCTTGAGCGTGCGCTCCAGCTCTTCGGCGAAGGGCAGCTGGTCGTCCGTGATGGGGAGCAGGCGCACTTGCTCGGGCGCGAGCCAGACGGGGAAGTTGCCCGCGAAGTGCTCGATGAGCACACCCGTGAATCGCTCCATGGAGCCGAAGGGAGCACGGTGAATGATGACGGGGACGTGGTCCTTGTTGTCTGCGCCGACGTAGCTGAGTTCAAACCGCCGCGGGAGGTTGTAATCCACCTGCACGGTGCCGAGCTGCCATTCGCGGCCGATGACGTCTTTGACGACAAAGTCGATTTTGGGACCGTAGAAGGCGGCCTCGCCCGGCTCCTCGGCGTAGTCGACCCCGAGGGTCTTGACAGCTTCGCGCAGGGCGGCTTCGGCGCGGTCCCAGAGGGCGGGCTCGCCCGTGTATTTGGAGGAGTCGGGGTCGCGCAGGCCCACGCGCACGCGGTAATCTTTCATCCCCAGCGTGGTGAAGACGGTCTTGACGAGTTCGAGGCAGCCCTCGATCTCGGCACCGAGCTGATCTTCCGTGCAGAAGAGGTGGGCGTCGTCCTGCGTGAAGCCGCGCACGCGCGTCATGCCGTTGAGTTCGCCCGACTGTTCCCAGCGGTAGACGGTGCCGAATTCGGCGAGGCGCACGGGGAGATCGCGGTAACTGCGCGGCTGGCTGTCGAAGATCTTGATGTGCATGGGGCAGTTCATCGGCTTGAGCAGGTAGCCGTCGATCTTGCCCTCGTCGAGGCGGTTGCTCAGCTCGGCGCAGGAGCAGCCTTCGTGCGCGAGCGACTCCAGCGCCTCATGGTCGACGACGGGGCTGAACTGCGAGTCCTTGTAATAGGGGAAGTGCCCGCTTGTGCGGTAGAGGCCGAGTTTGCCGATGTGGGGCGTGAAGACCTGCTCGTAGCCCTGCTTGCGCAACTCGGAGGCGATGAAGTTCTGCAGCTCCTGACGCACGATAGCGCCTGCGGGCGTCCAGAGGATGAGCCCCTGGCCGACGGCTTCGTCGATGTGGAAGAGCTTGAGTTCGCGCCCCAGCTTGCGGTGGTCGCGCTTCCTGGCCTCTTCGAGGCGTTCGAGGTAGTCCTCCAGCTCCTGCTTGGTGGGGAAGGCCGTGCCGTAGATGCGCTGGAGCTGCTTGTTCTTCTCGTCGCCGCGGTGATACGCCCCCGCCACGGAGAGCAGCTTGAACGCCTTGATCTTCTTGGTGTAGCTGACGTGCGTGCCCGCGCAGAGGTCGACGAATTCTCCGTTGCGGTAGAAGGATACGGTGTCGCCCTCGGGGATGTCGTCGAGGCGCCCGAGTTTGTACGCCTCCTGGCCGCGCTCGCGGATAAGTTTCTCCGCCTCTTCCCGGCTCGTCTCGAACCGTTCGAAGCGCTGGTTCTCCTTGATCACCGTCCGCATCTCGGCCTCGATCTTCTCGAGATCCTCCTGCGTGACTTTGTGGTCGAGGTCGAAATCGTAGTAGAATCCGCTCTCGGTCGGCGGTCCGATGTCGAGCTTGGCCTCCGGGTAGAGGCGCAGGACCGCGGTCGCGAGCACGTGCGAGGCGGAGTGACGGAGTTCCTCAAGGGGCGTCATTGCTTTCATGGCGTTTTTCCTTTGCAAAAACGACCATCCCTGCCAGTCCCCCCGCGATGGCGCAAGCGGTTTCCCCGCAACCCCGGCCTGTCCCTGAGCGGATCGCGTCCGGTCAGTTGCCGCCGCGCTCCTGGTCGATGCGCTCGAGGTATTCGGACACGTTGCAGGTGAGCATGCGCGTGCCGGTGGGGGAGACCTCGAGGACTTTGCCGACGACGGGGTCGAGGAAGTCGCGGTCGTGGCTGACGAGGATGACGGTGCCGGTGTATTCGCGGATGGCGTCGCGGAGGACTTCCTTGGAGCGGAGATCGAGGTGGTTGGTGGGTTCGTCGAGGATGAGGCAGTTGGCCGGCCGCATGAGCATCTTGGCAAGGGCGACGCGGTTGCGTTCGCCGCCGGAGAGGACGCCGACGGACTTGTGCTGGTCGTCGCCGCTGAAGAGGAGGGCGCCGAGGGCAGCGCGCGGGTTGGCGTCGGGATTGCCGGAGGCGGCGGATTCCACTTCCTCGAGGACGGTTTTCTCCGGGTTCAGTTCTTCGGCCTGCTGCTGCGCGAAATAGCCGAGGACGGTGTTGATGCCGAGGCTGCGCTCGCCGTCCTGGAAGGGCTCGACGCCCGCGAGGATGCGTGCGAGGGTGGATTTGCCCGCGCCGTTGACGCCGACGACGGCGATGCGCTCGCCCTTTTCGATTTCGAGGTCGAGGCCGCGGAAGACGTGGAGGTCGCCGTAGGCTTTGTGCAGGTTTTTCAGTTCGATGACTTTGTGGCTGGCGGGCGGCGGGGGCGGGAAACGGAAGTAGATCTTCTTCTCCTCGCGGTCGGGGCGGATGATTTCCACCTTGTCGAGCTGCTTCAGGCGGCTCTGCACCATGGAGGCTTTTTTCTGGTTGGAGCGGAAGCGGTTGATGAACTCCTTCTGCCGGGCGATCTCCTTTTTCTGGGTCTCAGCGGCCTTGCGCTGGGTGGCGAGCCGGGCGCTGCTCTCCTTTTCGTAGAAGGTGTAGTTGCCTTTGTAGATGCTGAGGTTGCCGAATTTCAGCTCCCAGGTGGTGTTGGTCACGGCGTCGAGGAAGGCGCGGTCGTGCGAGATGACCATGAGCGCGCCTCGGTAGCCCTTGAGGTAGCTCTCCAGCCAGTGCTGGGAGTAGAGGTCGAGGTGGTTGGTGGGCTCGTCGAGAAGGAGGAGGGAGGGGGTGCGGAGGAGGAGCTTGGCGAGGGCGATGCGCATCTGCCAGCCGCCGGAGAATTCTCCGGTGTCGCGCTCCGTGTCGCCGGGCGTGAACCCGAGACCCGTGAGGACGCGCTCGATGCGCGATTTCATGCGCTCGGGCTCGTGGTCGGCGAGCTGCTCTTCCCATTCACCCATGGTGTCGATCAGCTCGTAATAGGCTTCCTCGGCGGGATCGAGTTCGTACATGCGCTCGGTCGCGGCGTCGAGCTTGGCCTGGAGGCCGAGGACGTCGTCAAAGGCGGTCTCGACTTCGGCGTAGAGCGTGCGCCCGCGCGCTTGGATGCCGTCCTGCGGGAGGTAGCCGATGGTGGCCCAGTCGGGTTTTTCGACGCGCCCGCCGTCGAGGTCGGCTTCACCGTTGAGGATGCGCAGAAGGGTGGATTTGCCCGAGCCGTTGACGCCCACGAGGCCGATACGGTCGTGTGGCGCAATCCGTCCGGAGAATCCGTTGAAAAGGGCGCGCTCGCCGTGGAGAAGCTTGAATTCCTGAAGTTCGATCATGATGCAAAACTTTCCAATGAGCCGAAAATCCGGGGCGGGTGCGAGCGAAAACCGCGGTTCCGCGCGGGCGCGGGTCCCTGTCGGAGTCATGTTCAAGGTTGACTCCCGGTAGGGCGTGGATTCGTCTGTTTGTTTGAGATTTGCGATCCTAGGAGCACTGTGAGCACGAAAACAGCGAAGAAAAAGATGGCGGGCAAGAGCGCCGCGAAGAAGTCATCCGGTTCCGCCGGGAGGAAGGGCGCGCCCGCGAAAAAGAGTGCGCCCGCCAAGAAGGCGGCGGCGGAGAAAAAGGCCGCGTCCGCCGATAAAAGCCCGGCGGAACTCCGGCGCTACGCCGATGCCCCAGTGAACAAGGCGATGAGCAAAAGCGACAAGCGCAAGGCGTTTGTCGACATGGTCCGGATTCGGAAGTTCGAGCAGGCCGCCCTGCAGTCCTACCAGAAGGGCAAGATGGGCGGCTTTTTGCATCTCTACATCGGCCAGGAGGCGACGGCGATCGGCACGTGCGCGCTGCTCGGGGACCACGACCACATCATCACGGCCTACCGCGACCACGGCCACGCCCTCGCTGTCGGCATGACGATGAACGAGTGCATGGCGGAGCTTTTCGGAAAGTATACCGGGTGCTCAAAGGGCAAGGGCGGTTCTATGCACTTCTTCGCCCCGGAGAAGCGCTACTGGGGCGGGCACGGGATCGTCGGCGGGCAGACTCCGCTCGGGCTCGGCATCGCCTATGCCCTCAAATACAAAGGCCTCCAAGGCTGCTGCATATGCTTTCTCGGCGACGGCGCCGTCAATCAGGGCCCGTTTCACGAGTCGCTCAACCTCGCCGGTCTCTGGGATCTCCCGATGATCTATGTGATCGAGAACAACCGCTATTCGATGGGCACGAGCCAGGACCGCTCCAGCGTCTATCCCGAGGGCGGTCTTGCCCAGCGCGCCGAAGCTTACCGCATCGACTGGGACACCGCCCACGGCGAAAACCTCTATGAAGTCCGCGCCAAGACGGCGCAGGCCATTGAGCGTGCGCACAAAAAATCGCGCCCGACGGTCCTCGAAATCGCGACCTACCGCTACTACGGTCACTCCATCGCCGACGCCAACCACCAGAAATACCGCACCAAGGAGGAAATTCTGGAATACCAGCGCAACCGTGACCCGATCATGGTGTGGCAGCGGATTCTCAAGGAGGAGGGCGTCCTCACCGAAGACGAGGCGAAGGAGATCGAAACCGAAGCGCGCAACGAGGCCAAGGACGCTATCCGGTTCGCCGACGAGTCGCCTTTCCCGCCCGAGTCGGAGATCCTCACGGATGTCTATCATTCCGTCGACAACCCCGGCTCCCACACCAACCAGGGCAAAATTTTCTTCAACGACCGCCTGCCCTGGGAGTGAGGCGCGCGCCGACCATCGAAGCACAACTTTTTATCGTATCCAAAATGGCATTGATCACCTACCGCCAAGCGCTCAAAGACGCCTTCTCCGAGGAGATCGAGCGCGACGAAAACGTATTCATCATGGGCGAAGAGGTCGCCCAGTACAACGGTGCCTACAAAGTCACTGAAGGCCTGTGGGAGAAATACGGGGACAAGCGCCTCGTCGATGCTCCGATCTCCGAGGCCGGCTTCATCGGCCTCGGTATCGGCGCGGCCATGATGGGCCTGCGCCCGGTCATCGAGATGATGTTCTTCAGCTTTGTCTACGTGGCGTGGGACCAGGCGGTGAACAACGCCTCCTCCCTCCGCTACATGTCCGGGGGGCTTATGAATGTGCCGCTCGTCATCCGCGGCCCGGCCAACGGCGGCACCAATGTGGGCGCGACCCACTCGCACACTCCGGAAAACCTCGTCGCCAACTTTCCCGGTCTCAAGTGCGTCGTCCCGGTGACCGCCGCCGACGCCAAGGGGCTTATGAAGAGTTCCATCCGCGACAACGACCCCGTCTTCTTCATGGAAAGCACTCTCCTCTACGGCGAGGAGAGCAAGGTGCCCGAAGATCCCGACTTTCTCATCCCGCTCGGCAAGGCCGACGTGAAACGCGAGGGCACGGACCTCTCCATCATCGCCCACGGGCGCAGCGTGCTTGTCGCCCTCGCCGCCGCGAAGGAACTGAAGAAGAAGCACAATATCGACGCGGAGGTCGTCGATCTGCGGAGCATCCGTCCGCTTGACGAAGAGGCGATTATCAAGTCAGTGAAAAAGACCAACCGCGCGCTCCTCGTGGAGGAAAACAAGCCGTACTGCGGCATAGGCTCGCAGATTTCGCACCTCATCCAGCGCCGGGCCTTCGATTACCTCGACGCTCCCGTCCACCGCATCAGCGCCGTTGACGCTCCCGCTATCTACAGCCCGCCCCTCGAAAAGGTTCAACTGCCCGAGGCGAAGGTGATCGTGCGCGAGGCGCTGGATATGCAAAACGTGAAAGCCTGATACCGCGCTACCGAATTCATCTCTATCCACTCCTGTTTCCGCGAACCACATTCCATCCAATTCCATGGCCGAGATAATTGAAATGCCTAAATTGAGCGACACCATGACCACGGGGACGCTCGTCAACTGGCTCGTCAAAGAAGGCGACGAGGTCTCCTCCGGCACGATGATCGCCGAAGTGGAGACCGACAAAGCCACTATGGAAGTGGAGAACTTCGAGGACGGCGTCATCCTCAAGCTCTACGCCAAGGAGGGTGATTCCGTGGCCATCGGCGAGCCGATCTGCGCCGTCGGCGAAAAGGGCGAAAAAGCCCCGGACGTGGGTAAGAAGAAGAAGGAAGCGAAAAAGGCCGCCGAGGAAGAGGAGGAAAAATCCTCCGACGATGACGAAGAGGAAGGTGGCGAAGAAGAGAAAGAAGACAGCGGGAAGGAAGAACAGGAGGATGCTTCCGAAGAGGAAGACTCCGGTGAATCCGACGGGAAAAAGGAGAAGAAAGCAAAGAAGGAATCTTCCTCCAAAGAGGAAGAAAAGGCCCCGTCCGGCGAGGACGACGGTAAAGTCCGGGCCGGGGAGACGGAGTCGACCGAGAAAAGCGGCGACCGCATCCGCTCCTCCCCCCTCGCGCGCCGCCTCGCGGAAGAAAAGGGTATCGACATCGCGCTCGTGAAGGGCTCCGGCCCCGGCGGACGCATCGTCAAAGCCGATGTTGAAAAGGCGGCCAAGGAAGGCACCGCCGCGAAGGATTCCGCCCCCGCGAAAAAGGATGCCGCGCCCGCCGCTGCCATGCCGGTGGAGACGCTTGAGGCCAAAGAACTCCCGGTCTCGAACATGCGCGCCGCCATCGCGCGTGCGCTTGTCTCGTCCAAGACCGAGGCCCCCCACTTTTACCTCCAGACCGAGGTCGACGGCGCGCCGCTTGCCGCCCTGCGCAAGTCGCTCAACGACGGGCTCGCCGAACTGCCGTCCGCGCAGGGAGGCATCAAGTTCACCGTCAACGATCTCATTCTCAAGGCCTCCGCCGAAGCCGTCCGCCGCGTCCCCGCCATCAACCGCTCGTGGAAGGGCGACAAAATCGTCCAGCACGGTGACGTGCACCTCGCCTTTGGCGTGGCGGTCGACGACGGGTTGGTCACGCCCGTCATCCGTGAGGCGCAGTCCAAGGGCCTGCGCCGTATCAGCGCCGAGGCCAAGGAACTCATCGGCAAAGCGCGCAACCGCAAGCTCAAGCCCGACGAGATGCAGGGCAGCACTCTCACTGTGACCAATCTCGGCATGTTCGGCATCACCGACTTCTACGGCATCATCAATCCGCCCAACGCCGCCATCCTCAGCGTGGGGGCCACCGTGAAGACACCGGTCGTCGGAAAGGACGGTCAGATCACCGTTGGGCACCGCATGAAGGTCGGCCTCAGCGGCGACCACCGTGTCATCGATGGCGCCGTCGGCGCCCAGTACCTTGCCGCATTGCGTGAAATCCTGGAGAATCCGGCCCTCATGCTCGTGTAGAGCGGGAAATGCTGCTTCACATCACACGGCAGGTTTCCATCATCCGCTGTGATGTTGAACGCCTTTCCGCTTCCCCCTTTCTGGGAAATTCCCGAGCTGACGCAGGTCAACCGCCTGCCCGCCCGGGCCTTCGCCTATCCGTATGCGGACGCCGCCGCCGCGCTCGCCCGCGATCCGGCGGGTTCGCCGTGGGTGTTGCCGCTCGACGGAGAGTGGTCTTTTCACTACCTCGGCTCGCCGTATGAGGTCACGCCGGTGCATGTCGGCGCCACGGAAGTTCGCGGGGGCGGGGCGATCCGTGTGCCGGGCAATTGGACGATGCAGGGCTGGGACCGCCCGCACTACACCAACAGAGTCATGCCCTTCGAGAACGATCCGCCGCGCGTGCCCGATGCCAATCCCACCGGAGTCTACCGCCGCCGGTTCTCCGTGCGGGAGAATTGGGCCGGCCGCCGCACGCGCCTTCGTCTCAACGGCGCGGAAAGCCTGGCCCTTGTGTATGTCGACGGTGCCTTCGCCGGGATGTCGTCCGACAGCCGTCTTCCCGCCGAGTTCGACCTCACTCCGTGGATACGGCCGGGCCGGGAGCAGACGCTCTCCGTTGTCGTCGTCCGCTACAGCGCGTTTTCCTATGTCGAGGACCAGGACCACTGGTGGATGGCCGGGTTGCACCGATCCGTGGAACTGCTGTCGACGGCGGACGCGTGGATTGAGGATGTCTTCGCAAAGACCGGCTACCGGGCGGAAGACGGTGCCGGCTCGCTGGACCTCCGGGTGCGTGCGGGTTTCGCGGGCGCGCCCGGACGGCGCGTTGCTTTCCGTCTCCGCCTCCTCGCCCCGGACGGTGCCGATGTCTGGAAGCGCCCCAAGGTGCTCCGGGTCGACGGCACAGGGTACCGGGAGGACGGCTTTGCGGCGCGACGCCGGGTGCGTGTGAAGGACGCCGCGCCGTGGTCAGCGGAAGATCCCGCCCTCTATACGCTCCTTGCCACTTTGATCGATGCCGACGGGGGCGGGGAGATCGAGCACACCGCCCTGCGCGTTGGGTTTCGCTCCGTGCGCGTCTCAGGGGGGCAGTTGCTCTTCAACGGGCAGCCCGTCCTCCTCAAGGGCGTCAACCGCCACGACCACGATCCCGACTCGGGCAAGACGGTCGGCCGGGCGCGCATGGTGGAGGATATTGTCCTCCTCAAACGGCATAATTTCAACGCTGTGCGCACCGCTCATTACCCGAACGATCCCCTCTGGCTCGACCTCTGCGACGAATACGGGATCTATGTTATCGACGAGGCCAACCAAGAGGCGCACGCCAACTATTCGACGCTCGGGCACGACCCGCGCTGGGAGCGGGCTTTCGTCGAACGCGCGGAGCGCATGGTCCTGCGCGACCGCAACCATGCTTGCGTCTTCGCATGGTCGCTCGGCAACGAGACCGGATACGGATGCAATCACGACGCTGCCGCCCGCGCAGTGCGCGCTGCCGACGATTCCCGCCTCCTTCACAACGAGGCCGCTGTGCGCGTCGGCTGGGAGCAGCGCGGCAACACGTTTACCCCCGGCGGTGAACTTTCCAACGACATTAACGGCCCGATGTATCCGGAGATCCGCGACGTCGTAGCCTTCGGCGAAAACCCGTCCGACAAGCGCCCCATGATTCCCTGCGAGTATTCCCATGCCATGGGCAACAGCAACGGGTGCCTCAAGGAGTTCTGGGATGGCGTCTATCGCTACCGCGTTCTTCAGGGCGGGTTCATCTGGGACTGGGTGGAACAGGGCCTGCGTGCCCGCGCGCCGGACGGGAGCGGGTTCTGGGCCTACGGCGGTGATTTCGGCGACGAACCCAACGACGCCAACTTTAATTGCAACGGCCTCGTCATGCCCGACCGCGTGCCCAAGCCCGCCATGGAAGAATGCCGCAAACTCTTCCAGCCGCTGCACTTTGCCGCTCTCGGGGACGGGGGCGTATGCGTCGTCAACCGCGACTTCTTCCGCAGTGCGGACTGGCTCGAACTCGTTTGGACGGTGGAAGTCGACGGCGCCGCTGTCGCGCGCGGCGGCCCGCTGCCGTTGCGTGCCGCTCCCGGCGCGCAGGAAACGGTTGCGCTCGACCTGCCTCCGCTCGGCGATCTCCCGCGGGGCGAAGCGTTCGTGCGCCTGAGTGCGCGCGCGCGGGAGACCGGCCTGTGGCACCCGGAGGGCTTTGAGGTTGCGTGGGAGCAGTTCCCGCTCGGCGCCGCGCCTTCGCTGACGGCACGGCCCGCTGCGGAAAGCGCTGGCGGCGCCGCGCCGGAGGAATGGCTGCGCGCGCACAAAAGCCTCTTTGGCGAAGCGCCGCGCTTGCACGTCATCCGCGGCTTCACCGACAACGATGGCGTCAAGGCCAAACCTGACCACTGGAAGCACACGCACAAACTGCTTGGCAAATGCCATGCCGCCGGACTCATGGACCTGCGTGTGGCCGGTGTCGACGAGCAGAGCGCGGATGACGGTCGCGCCATCGTCCGAGAAACCCGGTATGCCACTCCGGCTCACCTTGGAGCCTTTCTTCACCGCGAGCGGTTCACTTGCCACGGCGACGGCTGGTTGCTCGTCGAAAACACCTTTGTCGTCGATTCCGTGCTCACCGACCTCCCGCGCCTTGGCGTGCGGGCCGCGCTCCCGGCCGCGTTTGACACCGTCGAATGGTTTGGGCGCGGACCCGTCGAGACCTACCCCGACCGCAAGGCAGGTGGCTGGATCAGCCGCTTCCGCTGCACCGTCCACGAAGGTTTTTTCCCCTACATTGTCCCGCAGGAAACCGGCAACCGCGAGGATCTTCGCTGGATCGCTGTGCGCGACGCCGAAGGCCACGGCCTCCTTGTCACGTCGGAGCAACTTTTCAGTGCGTCCGTCCTCCCATGGTCTTCGGAAGAAATCATCGCCGCCGCGCATCCGCACGAACTGCTGGAGCACAACCGCACACACCTCAACATCGACCTGCGCCAGCGCGGCCTCGGCACCGCCAGTTGCGGCCCCGACACCCTCTCCGAATACAAAATCCCGCCCGGGACCCACGAGTTCTCTTACTGCCTTCGCTCCCTCCGTCCCGGCGAAGATCCCGCCGCCCTCCGGCGCGCCCTCGCCCGCTCGCTTACGCAGCATGCCCGCCCGCGACCCCGGACATGACCCCCAACGGTGCACGGACATTCTTGTGCGCGGCGACCGGGTCCTCCCCGCCCCTGCGGTCCCACGCCCCTGGTCTTCTCTATTCCGGTTCTGCCAGCGCCGTGCCGCGGGCATGCCGCGGATTCGCCACGCAAAGTTCCGCTCCGTGCAGACCCTCCACCGCGAGCGTGCCGGGCGGTTTGCGCAGGCGCGCCAGTGCCGCCGCCCCGTCGCCTTCGCTCAGCCAACGGTGGGAACCGAGCGCGCGCCCGTGCGTCATGAAGCGCACGCTCAGGCGCAGCAACTCGTGCGGCTCCAGTTCGCCTCCGCCTTCCACCGCGCGGCGCAGCGCATCTAGGTCCACGTGCGCGCCCCTGCCGTCACGCTTCTTCGCCGCCCCCTTGCCCAGCATCAGCAACCGGTAGCGCGCGAGAGCGCCGGTCTCCCCGCCCTCGCCCGGACGGCACGCCGCGAGCGAGGCCCGCAGCTCTCCGTCTCCGCCCATCGCCGCCGCGTAGCCGCACCAGCGGTAGTCCTCCGGCAACGCCGCCAGCCCCGCCCTTACCGGATTCAAATCGATGTACGCCGCCACCAGCGCGACAATGGACGGATCGTCCTGCACCAGCACGCTGCCGAAGCGCTCCGCCCACAGCGTTCCCTCCGTGCCGTAGGTGTGG
>SLLG01000263.1 GCA_007134215.1 Opitutales bacterium
GGGCGGTCCGGGTTGCTCAATTCGGCATTGCGCCAACGCGCCCTAACCTCCGTCCAAACGGGCGCGACTTCGTCGTAGCTCCGGAGGATGATCTCTTCGAAACGCTCGGTCTGGAAATGTGTGTTGAGCAGGTCGGCGAAGCGGTTGATGAAACGGGTGCGGAAATCCGGATTGTCGAGAAGGCTGGCAAAAAGCTCATGCCCGAACGACCGGGGATGCGTGCCCGTGGCGAGACCCGTCACATAGTTGGCCGTGCGCAAGGTGGAGTCAAAGTCTTTAACAAGGAAACGCCAGCGTCCGTCCCCGAAGCCGTCGTTCTCGGCCTCGCGAGCCCGCCAGTAGACGATCTCGGGGGCGTAGTGGTCATCGCCCGCGAAGATCTTGACGACGAGATGATCAATGAAAGAGCGGATACAAATCCATTCCGCCGCTTCCGTGTAACGAGCGGGATCGGACATGTCGCTATCGATGATGAAAGTCCGCATCGTCTCAAAATCGATCATGTCCTCCGGGATTCCGCTGGAAAGCGTATACAGGCGGTCACTGAAGTTGTTGGGTATCGGCTCGAACTCGTGCCGGTAGGACATGTCGATGATCGTGACGTTGTCCGGATCAATCCCGTAGTGGTATTCCAGGTAATACGGATCGAAACGGTCGCGGAGGAAAGCCAATCCCCAATATTCACCGTTGATGAATTTTTTCACCGGCTGAAGGCGTCCGGCCACGCCCTCGTAAACTCCATGGAAGAGACGGCTGAAGGCTGTGTCATTGAGGTTCGGGGTGCGCAGGATGAGACGCCGGTGCAGCGTGTTGTCGGGGTAGACGGCGGCGGTCGCGGATTCCGCGAAAAACGGGTGATTGAAGAGGCCTTCCTCCAGCCCCGTGCTCCGGCCGTAAAGCCGTAGGCTCTTGAACGGGCGCATACGCGAGCAGTTACCTTGTATCCGGATACCACCGACCTGTTCGAGGAAACGCTCCCCATCCGCGAAGAACTCGATGTGCGCGGCGCGCTCGGCCTCCCGCCCGCGGCGGTTGTAGTTGCCCCAGTTGCAAATGCGCCCGCCGCTCTGCGTCACATGGTCCACACCCGCGACATAAATGCCGTCGAAGAAGTCGAAGAGCCCGTCTTCATCCACACTCAGGGAAACGATGGGCATATCCCATGCAAAGGCATCGGTGGCGGAAACGAAAAAGGTCGCCGTCGTGACCGGGCCCGAAGCGCCGTCGCGGTGGGCGCGCGCCCGCACCACGGTCCCCTTCTTCACCTGTCTGAGAGGAAAATAGGAGGGGCTCGAATCCGCCGTGCTGGAAATGCGCGCCAGTTTGTCCGCTTGGCCGCTGCGGTCGGCGATCCGTATCGGCGCGGAATAAACGCCGGTGATGAAGGTGTTTTCGAGGAACGGACCGCTCGGGTAGGCGTTGACGTATTGGTAGGTCGTGCCGTCGAGGTTGTCGATGTCCGGCTCGGAGCCGTCGAGCGTGTAGAGCACCATGACCTCCGGATCGGGATGGGAGAGGGTGAGGTCAAACGCTCCGCCGTGGGTTCCCGCCGCATGAGAAAAGACCACCGGCTCGATGAGCGAGGAAAGCGCGGGCGTTGTGTTGGGCGCCCCGGGCGTGGGCGCGTGGAAGTAGGCCCATGTCTGTGGGTCTTCCAGCCGCCGACCGTAGGAAACATCCCGCGGCACAGCCACCGGATCGACGTAATCCGCGGTCGAGCCGTCCCGGCGCGTCAGGAGCAGCTCCTCTCCCGCCGCCGCAATGCGGAAGTTCGTGTGCGGGTGCAGCGGGCCATCCCCAAGGCCATAATACACCTCGAGGTGGCGCTCCACCCCAGCCTGCTCCTCCGCGGACAAACCGCGGTTGAATAAGAGCACTTCCGCTATTTCGCCGCCGAAGGTGCGCCCGTCGTCGTGCGAGCTGCCCACCGGCACCCGCTCGTAGTCCGCCAGCAACGTGCGTCCGACCGATCCTGTCGCCTCCGCCAACAATTCGCCGTCGCGTGTCAACCGCGCCCGCGCTTGCAGACCCTCCATCACCGCCCCGACCACATGCCAACGGTTTTGCGAAAGCGCGTTGGACGCCGTCACATCAATGTTTGGGGGAAGACGCAGGCGGAAGCCGCCCCCCGTCTCACTGATCTCGATCACCGTGCTGCCCGCGTTGGCGCGGTTCGAACCGCGGAAACCACCGAGAAAACCCGACCGCACACCGCCCGTCCACCGCGCCACCGCGATATAGGTGAAGTCCGTGAAATCATCCATGCCCGCGAATCCGTCCGTGGGCAGAAAATACTGCTGCGTGGCCGAACGGTTGAAACGCAGAACCGCCCGCCCGTTCAGGCCCTCGGCGACATAGGTCGGCCGCCGCGCGACATTCGGTTGCACCGCGTTGTTGCCCCGTCCGCTTGTATCCGCCCAAACACCAACGGCGGCACCGTCGGCCGCCGCCACATCGGCCGCACGCAGGCGCAGGACAAGCCCGTCCACCGCATCCGGCGATACCGCCTCGACGCCTTCCCCCGCCTCCGCGCCGTCGCGGTCTTTCCCCGATGCCCAGACGAGCAAGAATTCACCGGGTTCAACAACGGTCCCTTCGGGAAACACCCACTTGAAGGGATCCCCCGCGTTGTCGGATAGCCCCCACCCGCCCAACGACACCAAGGCGTCACCAAAGTTGCGCAGTTCGATCCAGTCTTCGTAGTCCCCGTCCTCGTCGGCCAGCGTCTCTCCGTTTGAGGCCATGAATTCATTGATCCGCACCGTCGCAAAACTGTCTCCCGGAAGAAAACCGAGGAGAAACAATGAAATCCACAGGCGATACGAAACACCGCGAACAACGGGCTGCTTGTTCAACATCTGGATGAATGCCATACTAGAAAAACCACATTGTCCAGCGCTTCGCCGCCGAACACGGAAGCGCTACGGTGCCATTTCCCGGACCCAGTAGCGCGGGCGCACGATGAGGCGGTAAAACGCGGGCTCGTCCGTTGTTTCTTCAGAGAAGTCCATGAAAGCGCCCGTCCCCTCAACGCCCTCAAGAAAAGGCTCCCAATCCTTGAGATCGGTGCTGCGCTCAAGCGTGTAGCTTCGATTGGCTTTGCTCGGGAAGGCGAGGTTCATTTCATTCCCGTCCACTTCCATCCCAAGCCCAAAGGGAGGATTCGAAGTCAGCGGGTGATTCCCGATGATGTATTCCTCGAAATTGGTTTGTCCACTGCCGTTCGCATCGAAACTTCGCGCCGCCATTCCATTAGCGCGGCCGCTTTCAAAGGCGTCTTCCGGAAAATAGTCCGCCGCCCACAGGTCATAAAAATCGAGCCCGCCGGTGTGTATCATGATATCGTCCATGATCTGCACCGAACCTTCCTCCGATTCATCGAAATTGCTCGTGGAAATCATGACCGAGGCATCGATGTTGCGCCGGAAATGCCGTCCCGATCCATAGCGGCTGGCCGAAGCGAGGTAATCGCTTCCGCACAGCGCTTCCGCGCCGGGCCGTGCGAAATAGTGAATATCACCGGACTCATCAAAGCTTATGCCGAGTGTCCACCATCCGGCAATGTCCGGCAGGTCGATATACTCCGAGTAATTCCCGTAGGGCGAACGAATGAAGGCACGCAAATCACTGAAAACACCGTCGCCCCCGTCTGCCTTGAACAACCAAATCGCGGGCCAGACGTTGCGCATCTCGCTCGGTTCAACATTCGTGTTTTCAACAACCGCCGTTGTGCGTAAACCAAAAGTGGCTCGGGCAGTCCGACCGAGATTGACATACACCCGGACGGTGATGGAGAAACGATCCTCCGCCGTGAAGTTGCCGGCGTAAACAAAAAAATCATCCTGGTTTACCGGATCCGGTTGCCCGTAAACGGGATGGCCCACCGCACCGGGGTGCTGTTCATACCATTCGGGGGTGCGTTCAAGGCGCCGGAAAAAGAGTGCCCGCGTGCTTCCCTCAAGCCCACCGGGAGGCGGCGTGTCCTGCCAAATCTCCTCGGGAGCGCCGCGCTGCGTTCCGGAAAGGCCGAAACCGGTCCCGGCCCATCCCGCTCCGTAGTTGAAGCTTCCCGGTGCTTCGAAATCCACCCGATGGGCCAATGAACCCGTACCCGGAACAATCGGAATGACGACATCAGCGAAAAAATCGCCTTCTCCTGCTCTAACGGGCAGGACATAGAAGAAAGCGCACAGAGCCACCGAAGCCAGCGGCAGGAATTTCGTGCGGGTTATTGACGCGATGGCGGCATTCATTTTTCCAAGATGTTTCGGGAGATTCATTGTTCAGAGGAGACAGACAGAAGAAAATAGGCGATCAGGTCAAATTGCCTTCGACATTCCCGAAATCAATCGTGAATTCGCGCCCGTCCTTTAGAACCAGACGCGCGCCACAGGTTCGATCTCCCGGGTGAGAAAGACAAAATACTCGTTGAGGTATTGCTGCCAGTTTTCGCATAAGGGACAAGGTGACATTTCGTTGTCCGCGCCCGTCTCGCCGACCATCAAACGGAAATCCTGTCCCGGATGCAACCGTCGGCCGCGTCCGGCGTGGTAGGTGGTCGTCCATGGGTTGAGGCTGGTCGCCACGCCGTGGCGGGCGAACATCTCCTTGGCCTGCCTGATGACGTCGATCCACGGCTTGGACAACTCCTCCGTCGGATGCCCCGAGCTCCGCTCCTCGGGCATGAGGAGAAACATGACCTCGTTGATTTGTTGATTCGCGGATGAACTCCTCCAAACGCTTCAGGTTTTCCCCGGGCCCGTTAAATGGATCGAGTCCGAAGCGGAGAATGATACGAAACGGCTTCGTGCCCTCGCGGGGTTGCGCTTGTATTTGTTTCATTGTTCTTTGTGGGATCGCAAATCCGGATTTTCAGTTATCCACTGGAAACGGGAAGGTTTGCCGAGCCGTGGGAGATCAATCGCTCCTCAGATTGGGGTTGTGGAGGCGGACACGGAAAAACGACGGCCGGTTCGGTTCACCAAGGGTCAACGTGTGCGGATCCTCATGTTCAATCGCGGCAGGCGACCAACTGACAAGGTCATCGCTTCGCTCAAAGATCGGTTCCAACCCATACTCGCGTGGGTCCGCGCCTGCCAGCCACGACAGAACAAGTGCCTGATCGCCGTGGAGCCTCAATGACCACGGGGTCGGGTTGCGGGGGCTGAACGCTTTCCACGGGACGGAAGCGGACGGCGCTCCTGTTGACACCTGCAAAGAACGAATCCACGCGCCCCGATTGACGGCCGTCCCGAAACCAAGCTGCAACATGGTTGAAACCGGCGCGGAGGATTGAGGAATCAAATCCGTCCATGCCACATCCGCGTCGGCAGTCGATCCATAAAACTGCGTTGTCAGCCGGAGGGTGTCATCCTCCACCGGCACCCATGAGATGCGGACGAGCCGGGGCGGGCCATGGCGGATATCCCAACTCGCATCGGTGAACTCGATTCGTTCCGAACCTTCGATAAACCCTTCGGTCCGGGTAGTGAGCTGAACGGCCGCGAGACGTTCCCCACCGCCGGAGACGGAAAGGTTGACGAAGTAATTCGATATGGAAAACACACCAAGTTCGGCACTGACCGATCCCACCGAACTCGGCTCGAGTGGCAGGGTGATTCCCGCCGGCAAGACCGGATCGTTGTCCATCATCATGAGCCCGTCACTCGTGAGGTAGAAATCAGTCGCGTAATCGTTGATACCAAAGTGCGTCCACCCGTCGGACCAGAGTCGGTCAACGGAATCCATCTCTGGAAAGAAATAGGCAAGCTGGGTGCCCGAGCCGAGGAAAAGCGGCACCGGGTTGCCCGGGGGACTGATGCCGTCGGCCAACCACCGGCGAACTCGATAGGCGGCGAGGCTGCCGACTTCAAGACCGGGGTCCACCCAGTCGCTTTGATCGCCATTGACGATCTGGACCACGACAAATTCCCCTGATTCCGGCGTAAGGCGTTCGACAATCCATCCGTGCGTTTCCCCGGCGTCCGGCATCGACCAGTTGAGGCGGAGACTGGCCGGATCCTCTTGCCGGGTTTCGGGAGGTGAAACCGCGTCATTGGAAGGAAGGTCTTGCGGATTTCGTTTTTCCCCGGCGGGCTCCAAGAGCAGATCAAAGGTCATGCCCATTCGCGTGGGGACGAGCAACGTTGTCTTTCCCGCAACGTGCCAGAAAAGAACGTCAGGATTCTCCACCGGCTCCCATTGGCCGTTGACCACCAACTCGGAAGGCGCCGCCGGATGCCCGCGGGAGGAAGGGTTCAGGTCGGGATTTGTGACGGAAAGATGGACGGCGTCGTCGCCGGCCCGCGCGACAAGTAGCGAAGGCGTGCCGATCGAATGGATGAAAGGAACGCCGGTGGACGTGACCGGCTCGAAGGCGCTGATATAATAGGCTCCGTCGGTCTGGCTCTGGATGGCATGGATTTCCCTCGTTTGCCGGATGACCCGGTACGGCGCGGTGGCCGTCGAGCCCATGGCCGAAGTCAGTTCCTGCATTAGCGTCGTAGTGGCGTTCGGCCGGATAATGAAGTGGTAACTTGCATCGGCCGGGGCTTTGCCATGGTCCAGCCATGCCGTCGCAAAGGGACCAAAGGTAGCGGCACGGGTCTTGTTGTGCCTCGATTCCTGAACCTTGCGGTGCCACTTCAGATTGGAGCCCGGACTCAGCCAATATCCCGTTCCAACGGCGTCAAGCAACCACGCTCCGTCGGATACCGACA
>SLLG01000032.1 GCA_007134215.1 Opitutales bacterium
CCACCGCCCTTGTTCGGCTCAATTATGCCATTGATCCCCGCTATGGCGTCCTGCTCGACATCGGCATGAAGGTGGCGGCGGGAGAGCCGGTCGCGGTCGACACCGGTTGGGTGAACTATATCTGGCAGGGCGACGCCGTCGCGCGATCCATACAGTGCTTTGACCACGTTTCCGCACCGCCGTTTGTCATAAATATCACCGGACCGGAAACAGTGGCCGTGCGCATGATCGCCGCACGCTTCGGCGAACACCTTGGCAAGAAACCGGTCCTTTCCGGGACGGAGTCTCCGACAGCGTGGTTGAGTGACGCTTCGCTCTCCATGAAGCTCTTCGGGCAGCCCCGCTACAATGCGGAAGAGTTGATCCGGATCGTCGCCGAACATATCCGGCAGGATGGAGTCACCCTTGGAAAACCCACTCACTTCGAGGCCCGCAGCGGCCAATTCTAGAAGCACTATGAAGATCCGCGATCACCTCCTTGAGGGCCATGTCATTCCCGCCCTGCCGCTGGCCCTGGACGAGCGCCGCACACTTTCGGAGAAAAACCAGAGAGCCCTCGTGCGCTACTACCTCGACGCCGGTTGCGGCGGACTGGCCGTAGGCGTGCACTCCACCCAGTTCGAAATCCGGGAACCGCGCCACGGTCTTTTCGAGCCGGTCCTTGCCCTTGCGAGTGAGACGATAGATGCGTCACTCAGCGAAAAACCCCGCGCCTTCGCAAAGATCCTTGGCGTTTGCGGCGACACCCCGCAGGCCCTTCGGGAGGCGCAAACAGGGAAAGCTCTCGGTTTTCATGCCGCCCTCCTCAGCCTGACAGCCGTCCAGCATCTCGAAGACTCCGCCATCCTCGATCATTGCCGCGAGGTCGCCGCTTGCCTGCCGGTCATCGGCTTCTACCTCCAACCCGCCGTCGGCGGGCGTCCCTTTGCCCACTCATTCTGGCGGGCGTTTGCCGAAATCGATAAGGTTGTCGCGGTGAAGATCGCCCCCTTTAGTCGTTACTTCACCCTCGATGTGGTCCGCGCCGTCATTGAAACCGGTCGGAACGATATCGCCCTCTACACCGGCAACGACGATAACATTATTGCGGATCTCCTCACCCCGTTCACCTTTGAAGGGCCGGACGGACCCGCAACGCGCTATATCGACGGCGGACTCCTTGGGCAGTGGGGGGTATGGACGCAAAAAGCTGTTCATCTTCTGGAAGAAATCAAACGGGTCCGGGGTCCCGCGGCGTCTGTCTCACTCGAATGGCTCAACCGCAACGCGGCCCTCACCGATGTAAACGCCGCCGTTTTTGACGCCGCCAACGGATTCGCCGGATGCATCCCCGGAATCCACGAAGTTTTGCGCCGCCAAGGCCTCTTGCCCGGCACATGGTGCCTTGATCCCGGAGAGGTGCTCTCGCCTGGCCAGGCGGCGGAACTCGACCGCGTACAGCGGTGTTACCCGGAACTGATCGATGATGACTTTGTCCGCGAGAACCTCTCCCGCTGGCTTGAGAGCCCATGATCACTTTCGCCCAGGTTGAAGAGGCGCGCGACCGCCTAAGGGGCGCCTTGCCGAAAACACCCTGCGTCTTCTCCGAGGCGCTGAGCGAGCTGACGGGTTGCCGGGTTCACTTCAAACTCGAAAACCTGCACCGCACGGGATCCTTCAAAGAGCGGGGCGCACTGAACAAGCTGCTGTGCCTGCGCGAAGCCCATCCCGGCATGGGCCTCGTTACGGCGAGCGCCGGAAACCACGGTCAGGCCGTGGCTTTTCATGCTTTTCGCCTTGGTCATCCCTGCGTGGTCGTCATGCCCGTGAAGACGCCTCTTGTGAAGGTCGGCGCCACCCGCAACTGGGGCGCGGAGGTCATCCTCCACGGCGCAAACTATGAGGAGGCCATGGAACGCGCGCGGGAGATCGAAAGCGAGCGCGGTTATTTTTTCGTCCACGGTTTTGACGATCCCGAAGTCGTCGCCGGACAAGGCACCCTCACGTTGGAACTCTTTGAGGACGGCGTGCCGTGCGACCTGATGCTCCTGCCGATCGGCGGGGGTGGTCTCATCGCGGGAAATTTCGTCGCCCTCCGGGCGCTCTACCCGAAAGCGAAGATGCTCGGCGTCGAGCCCGAGAACTGTCCGTCCATGAGCGGCTCCATCCGCGCGGGACATCCCGTGCATGAACAGGGAGGCGCCTCCCTCGCCGACGGGCTGGCCGTGAAAAAAGTCGGTACCCTCCCCTTCTCCCTCCTCGCCGAGTCGCTCGACCCAATCCTGCTCGTGAGCGAAGACGAGATCGCCAATGCCATCATGGTCCTGCTCGAAAGGGAAAAGACCATGGTCGAGGGTGCCGGAGCCGCCGCCTTTGCCGCGCTCCTCCATCACGAGGAACTCCGCCGCCAATGGAAAGGGCGGGATGTCGTTGTTCCCTTGTGCGGCGGAAACATCGACTTGAACATCCTCTCCAAAATCATCGATCTCGGCCTCGCGAAGGCCGGGCGGCTCGGCCGCCTGCGCGTCGTCGTTCCGGATCAGCCGGGTTCTCTCGCCGGTATCGCCACCGCCATCGGAAACGAGGGCGGAAACATTCTCGAGATCTTCCACTCCCGCGCCCTCCTCGGCAACCGGGTCGGTCAGGTGACGATCGACGTGGTCGTCGAAACCCGCGGTCAGGACCATCTTGATACCCTTCTGGAGCGGCTCGCCGCCGCGGGGCTCGCCGTCAACATTCGTTGAAAGCAACGGATTCCCCGGGGAGCGGCCACAACCTCACGGAATGTCCGCGGCCCGCACTCCTTTGCAGTAATATAGAACCTCAATAAAGATGGAACCGACGAACACACCCATTCCCGCGGTCCGGCCGAGACTCTGTTGGAGCGGACAACACCTTGAGCGTATCCGCATGCCCGCCCCAACCGGATTCCTTGGAAAAGTTCGCCGAATCGTGTTGCGCCGCGCCCAAGAGGAGCTTGCCCATCCGGACTGGCACAAGCCGGCACAGGGCCACAACTGGCATTTGCTGCAAGCCCGTGAAGCTCAGGGGCGCGTGTTCCGTGCGATGGCAGCATGGATGGCCACCGGGAACACGGTCTTCCGCGAGGAAATCGGGCGGCTCCTTTTCGCAATCGCCGACGCGGAATACTGGTCCTGGGTTGCCTGGCGGAATCAGGATCCTGCTCCGGATGCGATCTTCGATCTCAGTTACGGGGAGAATTCCGCCACGCTGGCCTTTCTCTATGACTGGATGGCCGAGGCGCTGACGGCCCCGGAACGCACCGCCTTGATCAGGGCCGCCCGGGAACGGGCATTTGCCGCGTTTCTCAAACCTTTCCGTGAAGGGGTGAACAGCTGGTGGAAGAAACCCCACAGCAATTGCGCAGCCGTCTGTGCCGGCGGCGCTGGCCTTCTGAGCCTTGCCCTGCTCGATGAAGTAACTGAGGCCGCGGAGGTCCTCGAGAAGGCCGACGCCGGCGTGCGTTTCTATTTGGATTGCATGGCGCCGGACGGCGGTTGGGTCGAAGGAGTCGGGTATTGGAATTACGGGCATTACTACGCCTTCCGTTACCTGCTGAGCTGGGAAAACACCTTCGGCAAAGTGCACTCGGCTCTCAAACAACCCTCAGCGCGCAACACAGTCGACTTTCCATTGCTGTTCACTCCGCATAATGTGTCCACGAGTTTTGGCGACTACGCGCGCTTCCAGGTGATGCCCTTTCATTTGCTCGCCGCCCAACGCTTCCGCAAGCACGGCATCGTCGCCGAACTTCGATCCCGTCTTACGGCCCAATGGACCGACGAAGCGAGTCCTCCCGACTGGCCCGTCGATACCGAAACGTGGCTCGCCTGGCCGGAGACGATACCGCCCGGACAGCTACCCAAAGAACGACCGTTTTCCAGGAGCCTGCAGATGGGCTGGGCTGTTCTGGCCGACCGCTGGCCACAACCCACCGTTTTCCTGAGCCTGCGCGGCGGATCCAGCGACGTTCCCCACGGCCATCACGACCTTTCCAGCTTCGAAGCCGTCATCGACGGTGAGCGCCTCATCGGCAACGTCCGCAATATCGATTACCTTGACACGACTTTCAGCTCCCGTCGATACGAGCTGTATGAGCTCACGCAAGCGGCCAAAAACGTTCTCCTGATCAACGGCACCGGTTTCGAGCCTCATGCCGAGGCCGCTCCACAGGCAGTCAAGCAGGACTCCCTCCGCGGTTTTATCCTCGATATGAGCCACTGCATGGGAACGCTCCCCGACTGGAGTTCCGAAGGCGGTCCGTCACCCGCAGCCCGGCTCTATCGGCGCGGCGTTTTTCTCACCCCGGACCGCAACCTCCTCATTATAGACCGGATCGTTCCCAATGCCGAAGCACGTCTTGAGGTCCGGCTCCATACAGAATTTTCTCCCCGTTCCGTCGACGGCGGCTGGCACCTGAAAGGAATCCGTGCGGAGGCCAACGTCCGGGTCTTTGCCGACATTCCCATCGTCCTAACGGAGGGGAAAGGCTGTCCAAGTTCCCCGCGAGCTCCTGCCGACTTCATTCTGCGGGCGATGAGCAGGGAACTGGTCGACGGAGCATTCATTGTCACGCTTATCAGTCGTCACCCGGAAGATTCTCTCATCTGCGTACCCGAAGGCCGCAAATGGAGAGTTCAAATCAAACGCAATACGCGGATCCGGGAGTCCCTTGTCTTTGCCCGGGATAGTCTCAATCCTGCGAGGAAACATCCGGCATAGCCACTCTGAATGCAGCGAACGAAGATCCTTGAAAATCAGCCGCAGCGCAGGGATGGACACATCAAACAGTCTACAGCATGCAGAAAACTGAACCTGCAAACCATTCAACCCATAGTCCATGAGCCCGCTCAAGCGCCATCCGAAAAACCCCATTCTCACTCCAAGGGAAATGCCTTTCCCGTGTTACACCGTTATGAATACAGGCGCGACGTGGTTCGAGGACAAGGTCCTCTTAATACTGCGCGTCGAGTACTGTGACCGGGAAACGCACTTTCACATCGCGACAAGTGAGGACGGTATTCGCTTCGACATTGAGCCTTCCCCCGTCGAACTGCCGCTGACGCGTGTGGAGACCGTGTATGGCGAGCAGCACCACTTCGACGCGCGGATCACCAGAATCGACGACACCTACTACATCAACTACGCCATCTACCTGAGCCGCTGGGGATGCTGTATTGCGACCGCGATCACGCGTGACTTCAAGTCATTCGAAGTCCTGCCCTTTACCTCGGAACCCTCCAATCGCAATGCGGTTCTCTTTCCCGAGAAGATCGGCGGTCACTTTGCCCGTCTCGACCGACCGCAGGACGTCAACGGAAACGGCGAAATCTGGATCAGTTACTCTCCGGACCTGCAATTCTGGGGCCGCCACCTTCCCTTGGACATACCGCACCGAATGTGGAACAAAGGAAAGAGCGGTGCCGGGGCCGTCCCCATCCGGACGCCAAAAGGCTGGCTTGAAATCTACCATGCCACAGCCGCTACGTGCTCAAGCCTGAACTACTATCTGGGCGCGGCACTTCTTGACCTCGAGGATCCCTCAAAAGTGATTGCCGCACCCCGCTCCTACGTTCTCGCCGCCGAAGAAGTCTACGAATGCGTCGGGCAGACGCCTAACGTCGTCTTCACCGGCGGAGCCGTGGCAATGCCGGACGGAACGCTCAATGTCTACTATGGAGGTGCCGACACCCGACTCTGTCTTGCGCAAACGACGGTCGATGATCTCGTTTCCTTCTGCCTCGGGGGTTGATCCGACCTACCCGCTGATCCGGTTCAGGCAACCGCCTACCGATACCCGTCCACCGCCGCCGCGATGCGCTCGCCTTCCGCTTCATCCTCAAAGAAAGTGAGTATGTAAACCCCGGCCGCGCCCAATGCATCGAGAAGCGGCCCGATTTCGTGTGGCTCAACGCCAACGGCCTGAACCGATTTTCCGGATTCAAGGATCCTCCGATAGAGCGGAAACCAACGCCGGTTTCCCCCGCCCTCAATTCCATCCTGCGGTGTCCACTCGATCGCATTCAGCTCATCGATCTCCAGAAGCGCGTCCAAGTGACACAGTGCCTGGGTGCCGTCCAGATGAAACATCGAATGGTCCAGCCACCGGCACTGTGCGCGCAGTCCGGGCACAGCGAACCGCCGGAACATACCCGGTGAGATCATGGCCCCGGCGTCGCACTGCAACTTCGCCGTCTTACCGGGTCCCCAGATACGGAAGGCACCGAAGGTGGAACTCCCGTCCTCCAGTCGTATAATCTCGTAAATACGCCGGTAGGCCTCAATCCACGCACGATTTACCTCGCCCAGCTTCGCCTCCACCCATTCCGGTCGGTCGACCATATCCATCAGCAGCGTCTCGGTGCCGCGCAGGGAGGCCAGCACATCGATCCCTTCGACCAGATCCGGGCAGCCGACGAGGTATTGGCCGCGGGCCATCTCCGCCGCCGCCCGAAGGGTTGCTTCCGTCAAGCGCCACCAGCGGTTGTGTGGGTCGAAGGATAGAGCCGGAAGTGATTCGGGGTCCACGTGCTCCTCGATGAAAGGCCTGAACCATACGGTACCTTCAGAAAACTCAGGCGTCGCTCCCAAACAGAGTGCCAGCGATCCCGGGCCCATATCGGTTTCCAAAACCGGCAGCACGTCCGCCGGAAATGCTTGGCACGCGAGTTGAGCGTGATTGCGGTTCACACGCGCGCCCACATCCAAATAGCGTTCG
>SLLG01000001.1 GCA_007134215.1 Opitutales bacterium
CGCCCGCCGAGTTCATTGAGACCGGTATCTCGGCGATCGACGGCCTCAATGTCCTCGTGCGCGGGCAGAAACTCCCCGTCTTCAGCGGGGCCGGACTCCCGCACAACCGGATCGCCGCCCAGATCGTCCGGCAGGCCGCGGTGAAGGGCCGGGGAGAGAACTTCGCCATCGTCTTCGGCGCGGTTGGTATCAGCTACGACGACGCCGCCTTCTTTATCAACAACCTCCGCGGCACCGGTGCTTTGGAACGGGCGGTTGCCTTTGTGAACACCGCTTCTGATCCCGCCATCGAGCGGATTTCCACTCCGCGGCTCGCCCTGACGGCGGCGGAATACCTCGCATGGCGGCGCGACATGCATGTCCTTGTCGTCCTCACGGATATGACCAACTACTGTGAGTCTCTCCGCGAGTTGTCCGCCATGCGCGAGGAGATCCCGTCGCGGCGGGGGTATCCGGGATATATGTACACCGACCTTGCGACGATTTACGAGCGTGCCGGGCGCATCGAGGGCCGCAAGGGCTCGGTCACGATCATGCCCATCCTCACGATGCCTGACGACGACATCACGCATCCAATACCAGACCTCACTGGCTATATCACCGAAGGGCAGATCGTGCTCTCGCGGAGTCTCGAACGCGCGGGCGTGTATCCGCCGATTGATGTGTTCCTCTCGCTATCGCGCATGATGAAGGAAGGCATCGGGCCGGAGAAGACGCGTGAGGACCACAACAACGTTTTCATGCAGCTCTACGCCGCCTACGCCGAGGGCGCTTACCTGCGGGAGATTTCCACGATTATCGGCGCAGACGCACTGGGTGAGCGCGACCGCCTCTATCTCGAAAACGCCGACCGCATGGAGCGCCGCTTCATCGCCCAGCGGGACGACGAAAAACGACCGGTGGAGGCGACGCTCGACATTGCATGGGACTTGTTTTCCCGCCTCCCCGAGGACGACCTGAAACTGATCAGCGAGGCGTTTATTGCGAAGTACCTCCCGAAGAACCGGAAGAAAGGCCACCGCTCCACCTGACGTATCGATATGGCCGGCATGCTCAAAGTCCGTCCGACGAAGATGGAGCTGGTCAAGCTGAAGCGTAGGCTTGGCCTCTCCCGCCGTGTCCAGAAGATCCTCAAAGACCGGCTCGCCATCCTCACCATGGAGTTCATCAAGACCGCCCGCCGTGCGGTTGCCGTGCGGTGCGAACTCTCCGGAGCGGTGGCGGACGCCACGGCGGCGATGGGGCTGGCCGACGGAATCCACGGACCCGCCGCACTGGAACCGGCCTTGTTCGCCTCCGAAACGGGCGCCGCCGTGAGAGCCACGACACGGAATGTCGCCGGTGCCCGCGTGCCGTCGCTCGACCTGCGGTTGCCGCCGTTTCCGCCGCCGCCCTATGATCCGCGTGCGACGTCGTCGTTCATTGATTCCGCCGCTGATGCCGGACGACGACTCTTGCAGGCTGCCGTCACCCTTGCCGAACTCCAGCGTGCGCTCGAAATCACCGGTGCGGAAATCAAGCGCACCAAGCGGATTTCCAACGCCCTTGAGTACCTCGTTATCCCGAGCCTCGAAACAACCATCCGTGTGCTTTCCATGAAATTCGAGGAGCGCGACCGCGAAGAAAAAGCCCGCCTCAAACGGGTGAAGGTCCTTCTTTCCCGCGCGGTGGAGGCCCGCGAAGCGGGCGTCTGAACGGAGCGACCCCGCGGCACCCGCAGCGAACGCGGGGCGTATCCGCTGTAGAATTTTACAGAAAGACGCAGAGGCAAAGCGTAGGCGCGGGCCTTTCAGGCCCCTGTGCGGTTGCTTGGGGCCGACGGATATATCAGGCCGCGCCGATTCGGGCGGCGAGGTATTCGAGCCACGGGATGTCGGCGGGGCGGGTGAGTTTCGGATTGGGGCGGGGGTTCTCAACGAGGGTGAGAGGCATGCCGGCGCGTTGGGCGGCGGCGGCGTCGTCGGTCACGGGGGAGTCGAGTGCGCGGTAGGCGCGCCGGATGGCTTCTGTCGGGAAGACCTGGGGGGTTTCCATTGCCCAGAGGCGTTCGCGGGGAGGTTCGCGGAGGGCTGTCCGTTCGGGGACATCCGCGGCGGGGGCTTCCCTGATGGTGTCTGCGACGCGGTGGGCGAGGACGGCGTTGCCCGTGCGCCGGGCGGTTTCGAGGAGGGCGCGGAGGGTGTCCGGGTGGATGAGTGGGCGCGCGGCGTCGTGGATGAAGGTCAGGGCGCTGTTTTCGCCCGGATTCTCCAAGGCGAGGCGGACGGAGTCGTGCCGCTGCGCGCCGCCGCGCACGTAGGTGAGGGGCAGGGACAGTCCGGCGAGAAGGTGTTCGAGACGGCTGAGCTGCGCGCCGTCACGGTAGGTGACGATGATCCTTTCGACGACCCCCGCCGCGGCGAAAGCGTCAGCCGACCAGCGCACGACCGGTTTGCCCGCGAGGTTCCAGAGGACCTTGTCGGCAAGCGCGCCGGAAAGGCGCGATCCGCTGCCCGCCGCGAGAAGGACAGCCGTGTTGTTGAGAAATTCCATGGGCTTGGGTCGACTCGTTTTGACATTGTGAAGAGGACAGACATTGCATTGTGCCACAATGGAAAACACAGCGTCCCCCGCGCGCGGTTCGCGGTTCTCGCCGGCGAAGATCAATCTGTTTCTCGCCGTCACTGGTCTTCGCTCCGACGGTTTTCACAACCTTGTCTCGATCGTTGCGCAATGCGCCTTCGGCGACCGCCTGACACGCGAAGACGCCGGTGGCGGGATGGCGGAGGATTCCCTCGAAGTGACGGAGGCGGACGTGCCTGTGAGCGGGGAGAACCTTGTCCTGCGCGCGGCGGCGGCCTTCCGGCGCGCCGAACCGAAGCTGCCGCCGCAGCGCTTCACGCTGCAGAAGCGTATTCCCGTGGGGGCGGGGCTGGGCGGCGGGAGCGGGGATGCCGCCGCCGCCCTGCGTCTGCTCGCAGAACGCATGCCTGGAATGTCGGCCACCTGGCTTGGGGGAATCGGTGCGTGTCTTGGGTCCGATGTGCCGCTCTTTCTACAAGACCACGCGGTCATCATGCGGGGCCGCGGCGACCGCGTGGAGGATTTGCCGGAGACGGCGCGCGACCGGTTGAGCGGGCTGCCCGTGCTTCTCTTCGGCCCGCCGGTGGCCATGGAGACGCCCCGCGCCTACGCGCTCCTGCGCGCGCAGGGCGACTACGCCGCGCCGGCGTGGGCGGAGGAGCGGGTGGCGGCGTTTGCGGAAGGGGATCTGCCGCTTGAGCATCTCCTTTTCAACAGCTTTGCGGAGGTCGTGGAGGACCGGTTGCCGACAATCGCGGTGGTCTTGAGGGCGGTCCGGGAGGCGGGCATCCCGGCCCTCATGAGCGGCAGCGGCAGCGCCTGTTTCGCGCTGCCGCGCGACGATGCCGATACGGAGACGGTCCGGAAAGTCGTCACCGACGCATGGGGTGCGGGCGCGTTTTTCACGCCGACATTTCTTCTTTGATTTCGAGGGCGCGGGCGACGCCCGCTTCGCGGTCTTCGATGCGGCCGTCGAGCTGCTCCTCGAAGAGGCGGCGGAGCACCTTCCCGAGGGCGGGCCCCGGTTCGAAGCCGTGGGGCAGTAGGTCGCGCCCGTGGACGAGTGGTTTCGGCGCGGCGCGCTCCACGGCGAGGGCCTCGGCGCGTTCGCGCAGCCACGGGGCGACGTCGCCTTCGTCGAGCGGCGGGCGTCCGCGGCCGTCGGCCTCGACAACGCGCAGGAGCCGGTCGAGACGGCCGACATCGCGGGCGAGGCGGCGGATGGCGGCGGGACCGGCTTCGGTCGAGCGCAGTGCCATGGGCCGCATGTGCGCGACGACGAGCTTCACGACATCCTCAATGAGGGCGGACTGGTTGGTGAGACGGGCGAGGAAGGCGCGCGTCGGCCCCTCTCCGGCGCCCTCGTGGCCGGGGGAGCGCCAGCGCCCGTCGGTGAAGGCGGTGGTGAGCGGCTTGCCGAAATCGTGGCAGAGCACGGCGAGCCCGACGACGAGGTCCTCGTGCGGATCGCCGGTGCGGTGGGCCGCGAAGGCGTCGAGGCAATGGAGGGTGTGGTCCCACACGTCACCTTCGGGATGCCACTCCGGATCCTGCGGGCAGCCGATAAGAGCGGCCAGCTCGGGGGTGTGGGCGACCCAACACGTCCCGCGCAGAAAGGCGAGACCAGCGGAGGGACACACACCGAGGAGGAGGAGCTTGCGCCATTCCTCAAAGCAGCGCTCGCGGGCAAGCCCCTCGGGCTGGATCGTGCGACAGAGGGCGACGGTCGCGGGATCGGGTTCGAGCCCGAAGCGGGCGGTGAATTGCATCCCGCGCAGCACGCGCAGCGGATCTTCGGCGAAGGCGGCGGAAGTGTGCCGCAGGCGTCGCTCACGCAGGTCGGCGAGCCCGCCGCACGGGTCTTCGATCCAGCATGTCAGAGGATCAAGGAGAATGGCGTTGACGGTGAAATCCCGCCGCTCCGCCGCCGCGCGCAGAGGCAGCAAGGGATCGGGCTCGACGTCGAACCCCCGGTGGCCCGGCGCGGTTTTGCGCTCCCGCCGGGGCAGGCTGACGTCGAGCGGCAGTCCCGCCATTTTGTAGACGCCGAAGGCTTTGCCGACCGCGTCGAAACGCCCGAAGGAGCGGAGGAGCGCCTCAAGGCGTTCCGGCGCGACACCGAAGATCTCGAGATCGAGGTCGGTCGCCGACTGCTCCAGTATCCAGTCGCGCACGCACCCGCCGACGAGGAGGGCGCGCCCACCTGCCGTCTGTACCGCGTGGGCGAGGGCCTCGACCGTGCCGCGGAGATCCGCGCCAACAAATTTTTGCCAACCGCACTTCACAAATTCCGTAACTGGGTCCATCTTCACGGTCGGGGCGTTGAAGTTTGTTGTCAACGCGGCCCGTTCCGCACGTATTCTTCCATCCTTCCATGCCCGCTCCGCATTCCACCCCGACCCAACCGAACGAGCCGACGGACTCCGTCGGTCGCGCGGGCACGGTCCTCGTCGTCGACGACGATCCGCACGGGCTCACGTTTTTTCGCGCGAGCCTGAAGCTGTGCGGGTTCCGCGTCGTCGCGACAATGAATGTGGCGGAGGCGCAGGAGCGGCTCGAGGCGATGGGGATGGACGCATTCGACGCCGTCTTGAGCGACTTCCGCATGCCGGAGGCCACCGGGCTCGACCTCCTGCGTTGGATCCGTGCCCGCGACCGCTCGCTCTCCACCGTCATCATCACGGCCCAGGGAGAGAAAGACCTCGTCAAGGCCTCGCTCTCGGAGGGTGCGACTGAATTTCTCGAGAAACCGATTACACACCAAGCGCTGCGCGATGCCATGCTCAAGGCCGCCGCCGACACCGCACGCATGCGCAAATTCGAGTATGATCAGGCCGGCCTGCGCGACGCCGGGCGTCTCGACCGTTTTTTCAACACCACTTTGGGCGAGGAATTAAGCGCGCACATCCGCCTCGTCTACCAGCCCTTGCACGAGGTCGGCGGCGATTTCTTCAGCGCCCGAAAACTGGCGGGAGACCGTTTTCTCATCGTGGCGGGGGATGTCTCGGGGCACGACATCCGCTCCGGTTTTGTCTCGGCCTACTTTCAGGGAATGATCCGCGGTTTCGAAGAGGCGGGCCAGTCCGCGCGCGAGGCTTTCAGCGTTTTCAACCGGCTCCTCTGCGACGAGTGGGGCGGCCCCGGCGTGGACGCCGGCGCCACGAGTCTCTCCGTCTGCGCCCTCGAGTTCGATCTTGCGCAGTCTTCCGTCACGGTAACGTCGAGCGGTTTTCCGCCCGTGGTCTTCTGCGACCGGCACGGGTTTGTCACCCATTCAATCACCGGCGCCTTTCCGATGGGGTGGGACCGCACGCGCGGCCCGGTGCGGGAGATCCGCCCGCTGGACGATGTTTCCTTTGTCTGCATGCATACCGACGGGCTCATCGATTTCGCCACCGAGCTGGAAATCGACCCGCTCAGCCTCGCGCAGCGATTGATCATGGATGGAAAGGAAGGTGTGAATTCTGCTTTACATTCGCCTGATGATCTACTTTTAATACGTTTTTTCATCAACCCCGAACAATCGACAACAGCCTTGTTTCAGCCAATCCTTCACGAATCGTACTCTGGCGACGAGTATCAGGACATCGATCATCTGCAGGCGGTCTGGCGGCGCAGCATCCAGTTCGCGGTCGGCGATGAACTGGGTGACCGCCTCTACGATCTACTGATCTGCCTGCGGGAGGGCATGCTCAATGCCTTCCACCACGGGTGCGAGGGCTCGCCCGAGAAAATCTGCACCCTCCAGATGTCCTACCTGCCCGACGAGAAAGTGGTGCGCGTGCGCATCGACGATCCGGGCAAGGGCCACAACTTCGATCTCAAAAAGCGGCTTGCGGAGATGGATATCGCGGCGGAGGGCCGGGGGCGCAACCTCGGTCTCGGCATCATCCAGCACCTGAGCGACAAGTTTGGGATTGAGAACAAGGGAACCTCTTTACTTTTTGACTTCCATGTCCACCCGTGAACTCATTTCCAGCGAGCTGAAGGCGTCGAAAAAACGCCTCGTCATTCCAATCAACAGCGATATCACGAGTTCGACCGTCGATGCCGTCGGCGAAGCGTTCCGCGAGGCCGTCGCGCAGCACCCGATGGAGACGTGGAAGACGATCTATTTTGATCTGCGCAACGCGCGCATGATCGATTCCAAGGGCGTCAACTGGCTCTTCTCCGAAGTGCGCAACCTGCAGACGCGGGGCAAGATCGTCGTCTTCCAGGTGGCGAGTCCCGCCATCCACCGCGTGATGGAGTTTTCGGGCCTTGAGCAGCTCGTGATCATGAAATTCCGCCGTCGGCGGCAAACCCGTTGAGCGCCGCGCGCAGCGCCGTGGCGGCGCGGGCGCGGTGGGAAATCCGGTCCTTGACGGTTCTTCCGAGGCTCGCGAAGGAGCCTTCGTACCCTTCAGGCTGGAAGACAGGATCATAGCCGAAACCTCCGTCACCTGCCGCCGCGCCGAGAATCCGGCCCTCGCAGGTGCCCATGAAGTAGCGGGCATCGGTGCCGCGCCCGAGCAGGCAGAGCACGCAGACAAAGCGCGCCGCACGCTGCGGGGCGGGAACGCCATCGAGGGACGTGAGGAGCTTTGCGACGTTGTCGGCGTCACTTGCCTCCGGGCCGGCGAAACGCGCGGAGCGGACCCCAGGCGCGCCCCCGAGGGCATCGACTTCAAGACCGCTGTCGTCGGCGAGGGCAAAATCCTCCGCGCCGAGCCGCCCGCGCAGGGCTTCCGCCTTCAGGCGCGCGTTTTCGCGGAAGGATGTTCCGGTCTCTTCGACCGCCGGCATGCCTCCGACCGCCTCCGCGCCCGCAATTTCAAGGCCGGCCGCGCCGAGGAGGCGGACAAACTCAATCTGCTTGTGCGGGTTGTTGCTGGCGAGGATCAGGCGCATGGGTCCGCCGCTCCTTTCAGACTCCGGAGAGCGCCGAGGCCGCCGCGTCGTCGACGAGCCAGATCGTGCGCTCCCGGAAACGCGAGAGGATGTGCACGGGGTAGCGCTCCGGCTTCGGCCCCTCCATGACCTCGCGAAGCACCTTCGCCTTGTTTTCGCCCGTGACTATCACGGCGATGCGGCGGCAGCGGCTCAGGCCGGTTGACGTGACCGTCAGCCGCCAGCCCTTGTCCGGCACGTCGACACAGGTGAAATTCTCCTCGGCGTCCCATTCGAGCAGGGGGCTGCCAGGAAAAATCGAGGCCGTGTGCCCGTCGTCGCCCATGCCGAGGAAGCAGAGGTCGAACCCCGTTTCGCCGCCGAAGCGGTCCGTCCACTTGCGGTTGAAGACGGCGGCGGCGGAATGGGGGTCCACTTCCACCGGCCACGGAAATTTGTGGCGCGCCTCTACCCCGAGGGGCGTGAGCAGCATGCGGTCGGCATTGCCGAAATTGCTCTCTTCGGAATCGAGCGGAACCATCCGCTCGTCGCTCACCGTCCACACGGCGCGGGAGCGGGCGTTGGCGGTGATATGGTCGCCGTCGACAGCCCACTTATAGAAGGCTTTCGGCGTCGATCCGCCCGTGAGGGCGATGGAGAAGGCGCGCTTCTCCCGCCCGGCCTCTTCCATGAGTTCGGCGGCGCGTGAAAAGAGGCGGTCGCGCCCGCCGGCGAAGAGGGTTCCGGTCCGTGTATCGAGTATTTTCATGGTTCGTCGCGGTTCGGTTGATTGCCTAGAAGAAGAGGGCTTCGGCCAGCGCCACCGCGCGCGGCAGCGGGTCGATGTGCAGCGGCTGGTCGAAGGGCACGCCGCCGAAACAGCCCTTCCGGCGGCCCGTGCGGGTACCGGTATTGTATTCCCACAGAAAATACTTCGAATCTGTGCCGTAGCGCCATTCGATGTTCAGGCAGCCGCTGTCCGCGCAGTCTTCGCGCAGCCGGAAGGCGGGCGCTTTGCCGTCCTGCGCCGCCGCACAGCGCAGGACCGCCCCGCGCATCCAGTCGAGGAGCGCGCCGGCCTCTCCGCGGATCGCGGGATCGCACGCAACTTCCACGCTCTCGAGGGCGCCGCTGATGGATTTGGGGGTATAGACGCTGAGAAACTGCCCGATGTGCTGGCGCATCGGCAGCGTGCGGGCGTGGGCGAGATCCCGCGCGCGGACGCCTTCGGGCCAGAAGCCCCCGGCCGCGGGGGCCGGGTCGACATCGCTGTCGTAGAGAGCGCGGGTTACCCGGCTCGCGATAGAGGCGTAACAGTCGTTGATCCGCTCCGGCGGCACGCGGTGGAACCAGTGGTAAACGGGCAGGTCGGTCTCGAGCCAGAGCGACAACTGATTCTCCAGAAAGCGGGCGTCCTCCGTGTTGTAGCCGAGGGCGAGCGCCTCGCAGCAGCACATGTCGCGCAGGTTTTTCCCGACGTAGCACTGGCTGAAGACCTTGCCGTCGAGCACCGTTTCGTTGCCGCTCCGCCCCTCGCCGGGGCACAGCACGACGAGACGGCAGGGATACCGCTGTGCGAATTCGATTGCGGTATCAAAAAGACAGCGGGCTTCCTCCGCCCCGGTTGCGAGGCCGAAATGCAGCACGAGGTTCATCTGCGACGCGCGGAAGCTGTGAATCCGCTGCGCCGCGGGATCCTCCGGGTCGCTGTCCCACATGTGCGCGAGCATGGCGGGCACGTCCTCCACCGGCACGCGCAGGCCCGGCAGAACATCGAGAAGACTGGTCGGCTCCGTGCTCATATTCCCGGGCGCCTCCACGAATGGCCGCGCTGCCACAGCAGCCTCTCCGCCTCGAGCGGCCCCCACGACCCGGCGGCGTAGCCGGCCATGCCGCGCGAACCGCAGGCCGCCCACTTTTCGAGCAGCGGTGTGACCAGCCGCCACGATGCCTCCGTCTCGTCGCCGCGGATGAAGAGCGTGCTGTCGCCCACCATGGCGTCGAGGATGAGGCGTTCGTAGGCCTCCGGCGTGTTGGAGCCGAAGGTCGTGGCGTAGCGGAAGTGCATCTTCACCGGCTGCGTGCGCGTTTCGAGGCCGGGGATTTTCGAGTTGGCGAGCAGCGTCATGCCCTCGTCCGGCTGCACCTGGATGACAAGGGTATTCTGCGCTGTCTCGAATTGCCTGTCGCGCGAAAAGAGAATACCCGGCGGGTGCTTGAAGATAATGGCGATCTCCGAGACGCGCCGCGCCATGCGCTTGCCCGAGCGCAGGTAAAAGGGCACGCCCTGCCAGCGCCAGTTGTTGATGTGCAGACGCAGGGCGGCGTAGGTCTCGGTCGAGGAATCCGCTGGGATGCCCGTTTCCTGCAGGTAGCCGGGCACCCGTTTGCCGCCCGTGAGGCCCTCCTCGTAGCGGGAGCGCACGGTGTCGCCCTCCGCGTCCAGATCGAGCGGTTGTACCGCCTTGAGGACCTTCACCTTTTCATCGCGGATCGACTCCGGATCGAGGGAGACGGGCGGCTCCATGGCGATGAGCGAGAGCAGCTGCATGGTGTGGTTCTGGATCATGTCGCGCAGGGCGCCGCTCCCGTCGTAGTAGCCGCCGCGGCTGCCCACGCCGACTTCCTCGGCCACGGTGATCTGCACACAATCGACGAACTCGCGGTTCCAGATCGGCTCGAAGATGGCGTTGGCAAACCGTGCCACAAGTAGGTTCTGCACCGTCTCTTTTCCGAGATAGTGGTCGATGCGGTAGACCTGGCTCTCCTTGAAGTTGCGCGCGATGACGCGGTTGAGGTCGCGGGCCGACTCCAGATCGCGCCCGAACGGCTTCTCCACGATCACTTTCGCGGCGAGCTTGCCGCCCGCGCGGTGGTCCGCAAGACCGCAGGCCCCGAGATTCTCCACGATGCCCTCGAACACGCCCGGCGGCGTCGATATGTAGAAGACGATCTGCATTTCGCGGCCCGCCTCGCGCTGAAGCGACTTGATGCGTTCCGCCAGCGCTTTGAAGGCTTTTGGGTCGTCGTAGGCGCCCGCCTGGTAGACGAGGTTGCCTTCGATCGCCGACCACACGTCCTCGTCGAGCGGGCGGCGCGAAAACTCCTCGATGGCCTCGCGCGCGCTCTTGCGGAACGCCTCGTCGGGGATCTCCTTGCGCCCGTAGCCCACGAGCCGGAACTCCGCCGGCAGCAGGTTGTCGAGAGACAGGTTGAAGAGGGCGGGCACGAGCTTCCGCGCCGTGAGGTCGCCCGACGCCCCGAAGATCACAAGGATCGTCGGCGGTGAGCCGCGGTGCTTGCTCAGGCCCTCAAGGAAGGGATGTCGCGTGGATGGATCGCTCATAGCGTAAACAGGATAGAGAGACGCACAAAAACACCCTTCACCTTCCGCCCCGCCGGTGCAAGCCGACGATTCGGGAAATTCGGGGTGTGCGCAACGTCTTCGGGGCTTGGGGCAGAACGACGCGTCTTCTCGGCGGGTGCGTCCCGTAGTAATAGCGGTTTGTCGGGCCGCCATGCGGTAAATTCCGGCGAACATCCGGACCCGAGGTGCTCACTTTGGGTTAGTCGGCGGGCACCGTTTCGATGGCCCCCATGTCGGGGGCGTTGCCCGCGAAGAGCCAGCCGAAGCCCTTGGCGTTGTTGCTCACACCGAAATTGTCGAAGGCCATGCAGCGGATAACGATGTGGTTGCCGGGTTGATGGTCGCCCCCGAGCTTGAATTCGTTGCCACCAGCGTCGAAATCCGCGGGATCGCCGAAGACCGAACCATCGCCGTTGCCGAAGGCCCAGCTCCGTTCGAGGATGATGGTGTTCTGCGCCCGCCAGAAGTCGAAACCGTCGGCGGAGTTTTCTCACGCGCGGAAGCCGTAAAAATGGTTGCCCGGGCCAAGCTCGTCGAACTTCGCGCCAAAGCCGTTGGCACTGTTGCCCACGCGGCCAGTGGTGTTGAAGTTGTGGAAACTGTCGCAGTTGAGCACGAGGTTGTGGGAAGCCGTTCCCGCCATGTGGATACCGGTGTCGTGGTTGTTGTGGGCGACGATGCGCTCCGGGCGGTTGGGTTGTGGCTTCCGTCCATGCAGATGCCGTTGTGGCCTGCGTTGCGGATGGTGATCCCGATAACGCGCCCGTAGTTGGCATTGAGACGGATGCCGATGGAGCCGAGGCTCTGGCCCGTAAAATCGAAGACAGGCGTTACGCCCGGATAATTGATGACGGTGATCGGCTTTGCCTCCGAGCCGTCGCGGGCCGTGCCAATCGTGAGTGCCCGGATTGGAATTGCTGCCGTTGGGCGCGGGAAATTGCCACCGGAAATGTTGGCGTGCCAATCGCCCGTCAATGTGCCTGCGGTTGCGCGCGATGAAGGAGATGCGAAAACCTTCGGTGAGCGGCGCGGGCGTTATGAAGTTAGCGTCCGCCCGCCGTCCGCCATCCGCACTCCAGATGCGGAAGGCATGGGTCGTGTCGAGCTGATCGTTCGCCACCGGCAGGGCACCGAAGATCGGACCAAAAAGGTCGTCCGCTGCGCCGCGGATGTGATCGAACTCGTGGACCGTCGGTTGCGCGGCACTATTGTAAAGCACACGGGTCTGCGCGTGGCTGACTGGATGAATATGTTGAGACTCGCTGTCGGCGGGTTGTGTGGTAGTTTCCCGGCGTGGAGATAGATCATAGCGGACATATGACAGACCGTGAGGCAGTGATCCGCGTGACGGAGGCGGGGTTTTATTGCCCGGCGGGGGATTTTTACGTTGATCCATGGCGGAAGGTCGCGCGCGCGGTCATCACGCACGCGCACAGTGACCACGCGCGTCCGGGGTGCGGCGCGTATTTGTGTCCGGTGGAGGGGCGGGCGGTGCTCGCCGCGCGCGTGGGCGGCGGAGCGGTGATCGACACGCTGCCCTACGGTGAGCGCAAACGCATCGGCGACGCGGTTGTGTCGCTCCATCCCGCCGGGCACATCCTCGGCTCGGCGCAGGTGCGGGTGGAGACGGCGGCGGGCGTGTGGGTCGTGAGCGGCGATTACAACAACTCGACGTCGACCCCGGCGTGCGCGGCTTTCGAGCCGGTGCGTTGTGATGTTTTCATTACAGAATCGACCTTCGGCCTGCCGCTTTACCGTTGGCCGAGACCTGAAGTGGTTTTTGCGGAGATCCACCGGTGGTGGGCGGCGAACCGGGAGGAAGGACTCACGTCGGTGCTCCCTGCCTATCCGCTCGGCAAGTCGCAGCGCCTCCTCGCTGGACTTGACGGCGAGGTCGGCCCGATTGCCGTGCATGGAAACGTGAAAACATTCCTGCCCCTCTACGAGGCGGCGGGCATCCGCCTTGCCCCGACGGTGTTGTTGACGGAGAAGACCGCTCCGGAAATCCGCGGCAAAGGACTGGTCATCATGTCCTCCGCCGCGCGGGAGGCCGGGATCCTCCGCAAGCTCGGGCCTGTGTCCCATGGGTTCGCGAGCGGTTGGATGCAGACGCGCGCGGCCCGCCGCAGTCGCGACGGCGACCGCGGCTTTGTCATGTCGGACCACGCCGACTGGCCCGGTCTCCTCGCCGCCGTGGAGGCGACGGGGGCGCGGCGCATCGGGGTTACGCACGGCGAGCTGGAGTCATTCACGCGCTACCTGAGCGAGCGCGGCTACGATGCCTTTGCCGCGCCGACGCGGTTCACGGGCGAGGGATCGGACGGGGGCGAATAGCTGACACACGGCCGCGGGATTCCGGCGCTACTGAATTTGACAGGTTTTTGACCTTGCGTTGCCAGCCGGGTTCTGATTAGTGTTGCTAACGTGTCTTATTTACTACGCTTACGAGCGTGCGTCTCCTCCGGTCGTTTCCGTTTGCTCTATCCATGCGGTCCGGGCTGGGGTAAACTCCGAAACGGCAGGCTGTTATGAAATATGCAAACCGGGTGAACTCCCTCCGGCGGTCGCGGCTGACCGCTTATCTGCAAAATGCGATTATTTTTTTGTTCATTAGTCCATGCGGGGCGGAACTGGCGGCGCAAACGTACACCGTGACCGGGACCAATTTTGTCGGTTACAGTTTTCCGGGCTACGTCATCGACGCGGATCGAACAGTCGATTACAATCTTGATGGGCAACCTTTTACTCACGGAGACTACGACCGGTGGTACTTGCCCGTGCAGGCGACGGGCACGGTGACGAACGGCACGTCTTTGGCGTACCGCATGGCCTTCAGCCTTGTCGACACCTCGACCGGCGACCTTGTCGATTTGGAGAATATCAACGGTGGTGCGACGGTGCAGCGTGTTTTTTCCGCGTCTTCGTCAAATGCGTCGCACACCTACACGGCCAATCTCGTCATTGATTCGTCGGTGCAGTTGGACCCGCACCGGACTTACCGGGTTCGGGCGACGTTTCAGTCGCAGAGTTGGGCATCCGTCGGTGGTCAACTGGTTATTGTCTGGGTGGACCAAACCTCGCAGGATTCGGTCGCCCGTTCTTTCATCCACTTCAAAGGACCCTGGGGCAGCGATCTCGCCCGCAACGTCGTGACACGCGTGACGGGTCACGCCCACACCCGCCGCTACGCTCTGCAAAGCGCGCCGGGGCAGAAGACCTTTGCCACCACCGTTAGCTACACGGCGTACCGCTACGATGAACCGCATAGCTTTTCGTTCAACACAGATACCATTACCGTGCGGGTGCATCTGGCCCTCTACGACAGTGTCGACCCGGATCCGGTGGCCCTTGTCACGACGACATTCACGGATCCATTCGGCATGGCGCGACACACGGGAATTTTGGTGCGTGAACCCGTATCAACAACGCGAAATTTTCTCATCGAGTTCGAGCCCGGCGTGCAGCTCGATTCCGTCAACCGGACCTACCGGGTGGAGGCGACGGTTGAGCACCTGGAAACGCCCTTCACAAGCTTTTGGAAGTCGGCAAGGACCATGGAGACACCTGCTTCGCGGCTGATTCACCTGAACGGCAGTCTGTCCTTTGGTTCCATTCAGACCACACTCGACGGACTTACCTCGGTATCATTTCCCGGTGCGGTGTCCGGCGGGCTCAACAACACCACGATCACCGGCGCGGAGGGAACGCTCAACGGCGGGGCGCACACCTACGGCCCAAACACCCTCGATGTCTCCGTGAATCCGGCGGGCGACGCATTCATCCGCGCTCCGTCGACGGTCACGCTCACGCCACCGTCCAGTCCGGACCGGGATTCAATCGGGGGCGTCAACTTCGACCGGGGGCCGGTGACGCTCTCCACTTCCGGCGCACAAGTGGCAAATCTCGATGTCATCCTTCCGGCGGGCATGGGCATCGCGGCGAGTGCGACGACAAAGCAATTGTCACCCCGGATCAACTTCACGACACCCACCCCCGTCAATCAAAACCTGCAGCCGGTCATGAACCAGGCGCACGCCTTCGCCTTTCCGCGCTGGGTCGTGGAAGAGACAAAGCCGGTGGCGATGCGGGTGAGCCAAGTGAACTGGGATGTTAACGCGGGCACCTTCCAGTTTCCCGGTGTCGGCACGGAGGCCGTGTATGTGCGCCGGAATGAATACACGGAACTGGAGTCGCTGCCCGTTCTGCCCATGGAACGCCTCAAACGTTCGAATGAAAGCTACTACCGGGCCGTGTCGACCGTGGATGACGGCGTGCAGATTCGCGCGGGCCACATGGGTGGAGCGGAGTTGTCGGCGAGGTTGCATTTTGAATACGCGGGCGGTTTGGAGGTGTGGGGCCACTTCCCTTACAACGCGCTCTTTGTCGTGAGCGAGGGGCAGATGGAGATCGAAAACGACCGCATTGTTCCGTCGGCGAGTTTTTTGAACCTCTACCAACCGGAAATGTTGCTGGTTTGGTCGAGCGGGTGTTCCGAGCCCAATTGCGATCCGGCCGGAGGCGGAGGGAACCTGTTGTTCGTGGATGCGCCCGACGTCGGCGGGCAACCGCAGTTGCGGTTTTCGGAGGACGGCGGCCTCTATGCCGACGTGCAGATCCCCACAGGCCTCGATTTGGAGTGGGGCTACATCCCCGCGCTCGGCGATTATGCGCACCGCGTGCAGACGCCCTTTGCAGAGGGCAGATTCGTTATCGCCGGTCACTTCATCCACGGTGGCGACACGCTTCCGGGAGCCGCCGGCCCGCTCTTCGGCGCGGGCTCCATTCTTCTTTCCGGGGTGGGGGACACGGGCGAAATCACCGAGCGCCCGGAAATCGATTTTGATCAGAACACCCCCTACCAGCAGGGACGCGCCGGGTATGCGGGGCTCAATTTCACGCTCGGTCCGCCAGACCCGACACCCTCGGGTCGGGACGGGCGCAGCCTCCTCGGCGGCGAGGAATACGGTCCCTACGCCCTGAAAAACCGCTCTAAGTACTACATCCGCTTCAGCGGCGTGAGCGGTATCCACGACAAGGTCCCGACGGCTCCCGAGGCCATCGAAATCTACGGCTACGATATCACCCTGACAAATTTCGGCCTCGCCTTCCTGAGCAACAAAAACACCGACTCCCGCACAACCGGGAGCATCGCCCTGCCGTACCCCTCGGAAATCGAGCCGGAATTCGACCGCCTTACCTTTCTCTGCAACGGCGCGCTCGACCAGATGGATGTGGCCGAAGGCAGCGCCGAGCAGACGCTTCAATACTGGCTCGCCCCGATCGATCTCCTTGCCATGTCCTTTGCCTCGGGCGACGACTGCGACGTTGGTGAAGCCTACCTCATGCTTGGCGTCAACGGCTACGCCTCGCACGTGAACGAACCCCTGCACGGGACACTCGGCGTCTTCAACCACGGCAACCTCATTCCGAAGGAATTCGCCGACGGTGTCGGCGGGGGACTTGCCGGGCTCGATTCACGCTTGAAAATGCCGACGAAAACGACGTTCCGCGGACCGCTGCGCCAGACCACGCAGGGCGGCTTCGAGGAATACGTCCTCACGCCCGTGGCGGACGCGTACTTCGATAACACCGGACAACCCTCGGCCAATCCGGCGAACGCCTTTGTCTTTACGGATCCTCCCGATCCCACAGGCAATGGATTCATCAATATCTCCGGTCGTTTGAGGGTTTCCTTCTTTGAGGCCATGCAAGTGCATATCCAGACGTCCTCGAACCGGCCGGCTCTGGGCGGCGACCCGCCGGATCCGAACTGGGGAAGCGCCGTCCTGCACGTCGCCAACGGACAATGGCAGGTCGGCGGCTCAACGAGCAATTACTTCGAGGGAACCTACCACGACCCGTGGAACCGCGGATTTCCGCACACAGGCGGCGGCATCGCCGGGGACCTCGAAACCTATCGCACGAGCACGTTGCATTACCCGTTTGTCCGCCAGTCGTGGCTGGGCGGTGCCATCGTCTTGAAATACAAAGTGAAGTGGAACAGCACGACGCGCTCCTTCCGGTCACTCGATTCCCGCGACTCAGTCGATCCGGACGATCCCTTTGACGGCGACCAAACGCGCGACTTTGTCATCCTGCAGATCGACCACCGCCTGAAGTATTTGAGCGCAGAGCGCGCTGAACTGACCTTCGGGGCGAGCTATGACGGATTACCCACGGTCAACCTGACCAATATTGTCGTCAATCAGCTCGACGAGGCGACGGGTGTGTTCCAAGCGGTTACGGAAGCCGGCCTGGACGCGGTCTTTGACACCGTAAACGGGGCCATCGACGAGCTGGCCATGACGCTCAACGACAACCTGCGGGCCTATCTCGCAAGCATCATCGACGATCCCGTCGATGACATGGTGGATACAGTCTATGTTTTTCTGCACGACCAGTGGACGGACCTCTCCACGGGCTGGCAGAACGCCGGTTTGCCGCCGGACCTTGACCTGATCCTCGGCGACCTCATTCAAGAACATGTCTTCGATCATCTCGATCCGGGCGTATCCACCGCGTTTGACCAGGCGGCGCGGCTCGTGGAAATTCTCACGGAGGTTGAGACGGCGCTCATTACGCTGCGCGACGACTTTCTGGATACGAACCCATCCGGTGAACTCGTCGCTATTCAATCGCTGTGCCGCGAATTGATCAAAGTGCTCTCCACCGAGGTGGACGATACGCTCGGAAGCATCCTGAGTGCCTCGGGAGTCGATCAGCGCATCGCCGAACTGCTCGATCCGCACCTTGAATTCGCGAAACCCACCGTGGCCCAGATTTACGAGATCGTCTCGGAGCTGACCGATGTCGTCACGCAGATCCGCGGGACGCTCGACAATGTCGTGAGCTTTGACTTCCGCGATCATCTGGCGGACCTCTTCGACGCGGCCAACGCGGAGATCGATCAGGTGAAGAACGGTGTGCTGCTTGTTGTCATGGACGAACTGGGCGAATACGGTCCGGCCGTGAATCAAGGGCTCAACTTTCTCGCGCGGGACCCGGAAGAGGTAAAGCTCCTCATCAAAAACACGGTCTACGACTTCGTCCTCGATACCGTGCTTATCAGCCAAGTGCAGGTGGCGATCAAACAGCGTATGCAGGACGTCGAAGTGGCCATCCGCCAAGGCATCGACAACACGTTCGGAGAGGTCAACGCGCTCATGAAAGAGGCCCTCGTGGACTTTCTCGCCGACGTCGACGACAGCATCAACGGTGCGCTCGGCAGTGTGTCCGATTCGATGGGTTCGGGTTCCTTGCAAGGGTATGCGATCTTCAACGGCGACGCTCTCCGCAAGGTGCGCATCGACGGCGAGTTCGAACTGAAGATTCCCGATGAGACCTCCTTCAAGGCCTTCCTCGAGATCAACCAATACACCTCCATCGACCAGCCGCCGGGCTGCATTGTTCTCACCGACGACGAAGCATACACCGAAGTTATTCTCGGTGCCCTCGACGTTGGCGTCGACTTTCTCGTCCCGGACCTGCGGGTGAACGTGTCGGCGAAATTCGCCATGAAAAGCGGGGGCGGGGTGTGGGGGCTCGAGCCCGACGGTTTTGGCGGGAGCTTTGCTATCGCCAGCGGTGAGATTTCTTTTGAGGCCTTCACAATCACCGATTTTGCCGTCGGTGTCATGTTTTCCTCGACGGAAGCCTATGTGAGCGCAGCCCTTGGAATGAAAGTCGGTGATTACGGGGCGAAGGGCGGGGTCTTCTTCGGGCGCACCTGCACGCTCGAGCCCATTGAGTTGTGGGATCCGCTTGTCGCCAGCGCTCTCGGCGAGCCGGATCCATCGTTTACCGGAGCCTACGTTTACGGCGAAGTGCACCTGCCCGTCTCGGAGGCGTTTTTCGGCATTCCCGCTACCTGCTTGTTTAAGGTAACGGCCGATGCTGGCGTAGGCTTCTTCTACTTTATCGAAGGACCGACTTACGGCGCCCGCCTCGGCCTCGGCGTCACCGGCGAGGTGCTTTGTCTGCTTACGATCTCGGGCCGCGTTGACATGGTCGGTGCCCGCGTCGGCGGGGTCACCCGCCTGAAAGGCAAGGGCCGCGGCAAGGGCGAACTCGGCCCGTGCAGTTTCTGTATCAAATTCGACCGGACCATTGAAATGGAAACCGAAGTCGGCTCGGACGGCTCCATGTCCGGAAAGGGAGGCCCCTCATGATCACTCCTCAGATTCGCAATCCAATGAAACGCAAACCACGCATTCTCATTAAAGCTCTCGCGGCGGCCTGCTTGGTCTTCTCCGCCGCTACCGCCGCCGCGCAGGACGACCTCCCCGTGCAGGAGTCAGTTTTCACGGCGGCCGTCACAACAGAGGCATCCGGCCAGGCGTGGGCCTACATCCTCTGGCAAAGCAACGTGCCGGAGTTGATGGAAACGAAGACCTACAGCGTCTGGAGCAAACCGGGCACGGCATCGTCCCCGGCGGCCATGAACCGCGTCGCGGTCGTCGGCCTGCAGGTTGACCCGCTCGCTGTCTCCGCTCTCATTGATCGCGCGACACTTGCCCTCGATGAGGACGTCGCCGCCCTGGAGGACACCATCGACAACCTTTTCGAAGACCTTGCGGCGGGTTCGATCTCGCTCCCCGAGAAGGTCGCCGGGGTGATTTTCGGTGCCCTCGCGGAGGAGCGCCACGTCGAGAACCTTCTCCTTGCCGCGCGTCGCTTTCCCGCCCTTAACATGGCCCTCGGCCAGGCCGCCGCTCTGCCCATTCCCTCGTCGGGCCCAGTCACCTTCGAGGTCCGCGAGCACGATCCCGTCCGCGACCGCGATCTCGGTGTCGTCGGGCGCGTGACCGTTGACCACGCCGATCCCGTGTTGCTTCCGGGCCCCGACACGCTCGTCCTCACCCCGGACGATCCGCGCGACGGCTACAACAACCTCAATATCAAGTTCGCGTGGGACACGCCCGACCCGTTGCGCCGGGTGCTCCTCATGACGCAGGGCTACAACCTCTACCGGGTGGACAAAGACTTTGCCGAGGCCCAGACGCCTGTAGACTGGGTCAGCGATTCGCCGTCGGCCGATGAGCTTGCCTCGCTCGCGGAGGTCTTCGGCTCGGGTGTGGCGCGGGTGAACGCCGGGCCGATCACGCCGAACCGTATGCTCTCGGCCGCCGACCTCGCGACCATCGACCATACCGTGGCGTTCTTCGTCGACGAGGAGACACGCTTTCCCGGCTACCCGGCTGTGCATACGCCGCCGCAGAACGGCGACCAATACTACTATTTCGTCACCGTGCGCGATTTGCTCGGAAGCGACGGGAACAGCGGGGTCTCGCCCGCCGTCCTCGGCACTTTCTGCGACACCATGCCGCCGCCTACTCCCCGAGGGATGCGGGTGACAAATGAATACATGTGGGACGGCGGTGCCGACGAGCAAATCCTCCGCCTGCATTGGCGGGCCAATGACAACTCCGGCGATAAGAAAACGACGGCTTACTTCATCTACCGCTGGGAACGCAGCGACGATAATTACAAGCTCGGGGGCGATCCTCTGGCGAATTTGGTCGCCGGTCCGATTTGGCCCGCCCCGGGCGAAACGCAGCTCAGCTGGGATGATCCCGGCCCCTACGACGCGAGTACGGGGCTGACCTACGACAACACGGTCTGGTACACCATCCGCTCGTCGGACGACGGCTCGCTCTCGCCGGGCGGTGCGGCTCTGTGCTTCGATCCGCCGTTCTACAACCTGTCGGGGCATTCTCCGCCGGTGCCGGGAGTCCTGCGCGACCGCGTTGGGCCCGACTCGCCCAACGCCCAAATTTTCACATGGTGCTTTCGCCCCGAGATTGTCGGCGAGCGTGCCGACATCCGCCAGTGGGAGCGCTCCGACGAAGATTACGTGAACTATCATCTCGTGGCCACGCGGACGGAGGGCGAGCACCGCATCACGGCAATTGAATTTGAGCAAATCCTTGAGACCCAGGAGGTCGTTTCACTCGGGACCGTTCACTTCGCCAAAGGCAGCGACCGCGTGAGCCGCTGGGTCCGCCGTCTTCGCGCCGACGGAGCCCAACTGGCGACCTTCCGTGCGCGGGCGCATTCCAGCTTCGGGCGCGTCTCCCCGTGGGAAACCATCGTTTCGGAAATGTTTCCCGTCGAGAGGGAGTTCATTGAATTCCCGTGGCATGCCTTCGGCGAATATGACCGCATTCCATACATCGTGCGCGGCAGCGATCATGGCCGCGACTGCCGCTCGCATGCCGTGCCGCCGCCCGGCGCCATCGGCGTGGATGAAGACCCGTGGATTCAAGTGCAGTTCTTTCCCGTTCCGACGATGCGTCAGTATAAAATCTATTACCGCATCGACAACGGCCCAATGACCCTCGCCGAGGAAGGCTCGGGAGAATACGACCCGGCGGAGGAACTCGTGGTGCCGGTGAAGCTGCTGCCCGCTTCCGCCGCGACCATTTGCCTTTTCCTTCAAGTCTTTGATCTGAACGGAAATCCCAGCCGAATGCAGCGCCTCGGGTGCCTCGATATTCAAGGGAGCCAACCGATCGCCACTCCCCTGATGAAACCGATCCGGTCGGATGTGTCAGGGAGCACGCCAATCGCGAAAATCAGTTGGGTGTGTCCGCCCTACGGGGTGGACCGCTTCCGGCTCTGGATTGCGGCCACGCCCGAGCCCGCGCTGGCCATATTGTCCGATTTGATTTACGACGATTCCACGAATCCCCCGCCGAATCTTGTCGCTGAACCGGTTGGCGGCGGCAACACCGAGGAGTTCGACTACCGTTCCTTCGATACCGAGTTGATCGGGCCGGAATTCGGAACGGGCGCGCAGTTCTCCATCGAATTGCCCGTCATGTTCGGTTCGCAAATGCGCGTGAAAGTGGCCGCGATCACGCCCGGCGGGGAAGTCGGGCCGTGGAGCAACGTCGAAGACTTCGAGTGGCAGCCCGCGCCGGAATTCA
>SLLG01000076.1 GCA_007134215.1 Opitutales bacterium
GGAGCACTGGATGCTTTACGAGGACGAGAAACTCGTGGAGCACGAGTTGCGCGGCTTCTTCGAAACCCGCGATGCGGCGCAGAGCGCTTTCGGGGCCTTGGGCGTGGCGTTTCCTGCGCTGCGCGGCCGGGAGTGGAAAGCGGAGCGCCTTATGGCCGAGACCGACTGGAAGGAGGCGTATAAGCTGCACTTTCGTCCGTGGTCGGATCGCGGGCTGCACTGGGTGCCGGTTTGGGAGGCGGACGACTATCCGCTGCCGGAGGGCGACTGCCTCATTCCGCTGGACCCCGGCATGGCCTTCGGCACCGGCAACCACGAGACGACCCGCCTGTGCGTGCGGCGTCTCCTCGACGCGCGGGATGAGTGGGGCGCGGACAATCTCGCCGGGCGCAGAGTGATTGACGCGGGGTGCGGGTCGGGGATTCTCGCGTTGTCCGCCCGCAAACTGGGGTTTTCGCCGGTGGAGGGATTCGATATCGATCCCGATTCCGTCGCCGTGAGCCTCGATAACGCGCGGCTCTGCGGTATCGGGGACGAGGTCGCGTTCCACTGGTCGGGACTGGAGGAGGGCCTGGCGGACCGCGCCGCCGACATCCTCATGGCCAATATCCTCGCCAACGTGCTTTGCGCCAACGCCGACGGCCTCCTAGGCGCGGTGCGGCCGGGCGGGCGGCTCATCCTCAGCGGCATCCTCGCGCGCGAGGCGGAGGAGGTCGCCCGGCACTTCCGCGGGCGGGCGGGTGCGGTGTGGCCCGGCGGCGTGGAGCGGCTGGACTCGCGCGGCGACGGCGACTGGGCGGACGTGCTCCTTGTGCGCGGGAGGTGATGCCGGGCGCTTTCGCGCTTTACGGGCGGGCGTAAAGCGGTAGCTTCTTGTGCGCAAATGACCACTGTTTTGCAGTCGGCGGAGGAAGCCCTTGGGCGCTGGTTCGGCTTCTCCGCATTCCGTCCGGGCCAGGACGAGATTGTCGAAGCCGCGCTCAACGGGCGGGATGTCCTCGCCATTATGCCGACGGGCGGCGGCAAATCGCTCTGCTACCAACTGCCTGCGCTGCTGCTCGAAGGGACTGCCGTTGTCGTCTCTCCGCTCATCGCCCTCATGAAGGACCAGGTCGATGCCTTGCAGGCGCGCGGGGTGGAGGCGACGCTCATCAACAGCACGCTCGGCGCGGGGGAGCAGGGCGAGCGCATCCGCGCCATGGCGGCGGGTCGCTACAAGCTTGTCTACATCGCGCCGGAGCGCTTCCGGCACCGCTACTTCCTCGAGCAGTTCCGCAAGGTCAAAGTGTCGTTCTTCGCCGTCGACGAGGCGCACTGCGTGAGCCAGTGGGGCCATGATTTCCGGCCCGACTACCTACGCATCGGGCGGGGCATCGAGGCGGCGGGGCATCCGCCCGTGGGAGCGTTCACGGCGACGGCGACGAAAGCCGTGCGCGACGATATCACGCTTTCCCTCGGCCTGCGCGAGCCCGCCGTCTTTGTGCGGGGATTCGCCCGCCCGAACCTCGAATTCCGCGTCAGCCACGTGGCGAAGAAGGCGGAGAAACTCGCCCGCCTCAGCGCAATCGTCGGCGAACATAAAAAGGGGATTATCTACTGCGCCACACGCAAGCGGGTGGAGGAGGTGGCCGAAGTCCTCGCGGATTGGGATTGCTCCCATGTCGCCTACCACGCGGGCCTGCCCGACGCCGAGCGCGAGGAGCGGCAAAACGCCTTCATCCGCCGGGAGGTCGACATTGCCGTGGCGACCAATGCCTTTGGCATGGGCATCGACCGCGCCGACATCCGGTTTCTGGTGCATTTCGAGATGCCCGGCAGTGTTGAGGCGTACTACCAGGAGGCGGGCCGCGCAGGGCGCGACGGGCTGCCTTCGGTGTGCGACCTGTTTTTCAACTACGCCGACCGCAAGACGCAGGACTTTTTCATCGAGGGCCGCAACCCGTCCGTCGCCTTCATGCGCGAAGTCTATGCGCACCTTCTTGAGACCGCCGACGCGGAGGGCAACGTCCACCGTTCCATCCAGGAAATCACCGACGCCCTCGCCGGAGGCAACGGCATGATGGCGGGCACGTCCCTCAAGCACCTCGCCCACCTGGGCTACATCGAACGCTTCGACATTCCGGGGCAACGCAAGCGCGGCACCCGCGTCGTCGACACCAGCCGCCGTCCCGGCGACCTCGAATTCGACGAGCCCGCTCTCCTTGAGAAAGCGCGGCGCGACCAAGCCAAACTCGACGCCATACTCGCCTACGCGGACGCCCGCGGCTGCCGCCAAGAGTGGATCCAGCGCTTCTTCGGCGAGGCGCAGGCGAAGCCCTGCCGCGTGTGCGATTACTGTCAGCGCAGCGACCCCGCCAACCAAAAGGCGCTCACCGACGCGCAGATCACCACCCTCCAGAAGGCGCTCAGCGGCGTCGCGCGCATGAGCGGGCGCAACGCCGTCGAGGGCTGGGTGCCTCGCTTCGGCATGGGGCTTGTCATCCGCATGCTCACCGGCAGCGAGGAACAACGCATCCGCGAGCTGGGCCTCGACAAGCTGAGCACCTACGGAATCCTTAAAGACGAAGGCCGCAAATTCGTGCGCTCTCTCATGGAGGAATGCCTCGGGGCGGGGCTCATCCGCAGCACCGGAGGCCAATTGCCCATGGTCACGCTCACCCCGCTCGGCGAATCGGCCATGCGCCGTGAGTTTACTCCCCGTATCGTCTGGCCCGAGAGCGATCCACTGCCCCTGCGCCCGCCCGCGGCGGGCGGGACAGCCCTGAAGCTCGACGGCCAGCCCTCAGCGGAACTCCTCGAAGAGCTTCGCCGCAAGCGCGCGCAACTGGCCCGTATCCGGGGCAACGTCCCGCCCTACCGTATCTTCAGCAACCGCGTCCTTGAAGACCTCGCCCGCTTCCGCCCGCGCACTGCGGAGGAAGCCCTCCTCATTCCCGGCATCGGCGAAAAAAAAGCCCGCGGCGTCCTCAAACCTTTCCTCGAAATCATCGCCCGCGCGGGTTGACCGTGACCCGCGCGCCCGGGGAACCCGCGTCTGCCGCGATCTTGGAGGAGCTTTCCGCCGATCCGCTTTACCGCAAGCTTACGGAACACCAGGAATGCTACCGCGCACGCCTCACGCCCAAGCCGCCCGCCGCTTATCCGTGGAACGACGCCTCCGCCGAAGCCCGCTACCGCGGGTGGGAAGCCGCCTGCGGCGAGACTATCCGCCGCTACGCCACGTGCCGCTTCATCCGTGACTTCGGCCCGCCTGCCGAAGATCCGGAGATTGTCAAAGTCATCGAATACCACGATTCGCTCTGCCACAACGACTCCGCGCCGCTGGCGTAGGGCCGTTCAAAAAGGCTGTCCAAGGGGGCAACGCCGTCCATGCCGCCTTCCCGGCGGGCAGCGTTCATGGCCCCCGCCCCCACAGAACCGGTGCCCCACGCATTCCTCCTCAGACACGTTCGTCCCCGCCCGACGCCCCCGAGCGTGTCAACGAGAAGGAAGCCTCGCCTGTCATTGAGTGGTAAAAAGCGGCCCTTGAAAACGGGCGCTATTCAATATGAGAATATTTTAGCATATAATTTATTTTCTGTGAACTAAAATAACTCTGAGCTATATTAGAAAGACGCAGCGTTATATGGTTCGCACTAGAAATAGATCCAGCGTTCACCGGGTTTCTGCCGGGGCTGAATAATGCAATGATAGAAAGCAAACCTGAGGAGGGTATCTATGCTTCCGCCTTTGTGGTTTTATGATACATAATCCAAAATTATTTTATCTCTGAGAACTATAAAATGCAAGGGATATATAGCTTGACGGCGGGAGGGGGCTGGGTGCCGGATCAGGGGGCGTCGGAGTGGGCGGGCGCCTGGGCGGGGATGCCGAGGGCGGCGAGGAAGCGGTCGAGGCGGGCTTGGATGGCTTCGGGGGAGAGGCCTGCGGATTCGCGGAGGTCGGCGGTGCCGGAACCGTGGTGGATGAATTGGTCGGGGTAGCCGATGCGGAGGACGGGGGTGGATTCGCCGAGTTCGTTGAGGGCTTCGAGGAGGGCGGCGCCGAATCCGCCCATGAGGGCGTGTTCTTCGAAGGTGACGATGGCACGTGCGGAGGCGGCGTGCGCGGCGAGGAGTTCGAGGTCGAAGGGCTTGGCAAAGCGGGCGTTGACAACGCCGGCGCGGATGCCGTGGGTTTCGGCAAGGCGGTCGGCGATGGCCGTGGCTTCGGCCACCCACGGGCCGAGCGCCCAGAGCTGGATTTCATCGCCGGGGCGGATGATCTCGGCCTTGCCGATCTCGACTTCGGCGGGATCTTTCTTGCAGGCCACGCCCCTTGCGGAACCGCGCGGGTAGCGGATAAAGGTTGGGGCGTCGGTGCGGAGGGAGGTCCAGAGCATGTCGGTCAACTCGTCCTCGTCCTTGGGCTGCATGACGATGGTGTTGGGGACGGTGCGCAGGTAGGCGATGTCGAAGAGACCGTGGTGGGTGGGCCCGTCGTTGGGGGAGAGACCGGCGCGGTCCATGCAGAAGGTGACGGGGAGGTTTTGCAGGCAGATATCGTGGACGATGGGGTCGTAGGCGCGCTGGAGGAAGGTGGAGTAAATGGCAACGACGGGGCGGTAGCCGCAGGTGGCCATGCCGGCGGCGAAGAGGACGGCGTGTTCCTCGGCGATGCCGACATCGAAGAACTGCTCCGGTAGCGCCTCGCGCAGGTAGGAGAGGCCGGTGCCCGGCGGCATGGCTGCGGTGATGCCGACGATATTGCGGTCCTCGCTCGCGAAACGGAGGAGGGCCTGCCCGAAGGCGTCCTGGTAGTTGGGCGGCGCGCCCGGTTTGCCGGGGGTGGACTGGCCGGTGCGTACGTTGAAGGGACCGAGCCCGTGGAAGCGCTCCGGTTGCTCGAGGGCGGGCGGGTAGCCGTAGCCCTTTTTGGTGAGCATGTGGAGGAGGATGGGCTGGGTGCTCTCTTTGGCGAATTCGAGGTGCTTGACGACGGCTTCGAGGTCGTGTCCGTCGACGGGGCCGATGTAGCGGAGGTCGTAGGCTTCGAAGAGGCTGGAGCCGACAAAGAAGTCCTTTGTCTCGCGTTTCCAGCGTTTGCCGAACTCAAGGAAGGAGCGTCCGCCCGGCATGCGCCCGATGACGCTTTTGAGGTCGCGGTCGAGGCGGTTGTAGACCGGGTTGGTGATGATTTCGTTGAAGTATTTGGCGAGGGCGCCGACATTGCGCGCGATGGACCATTCGTTGTCGTTGAGGACGATGATGAGGCGCTGTGTTGTGGAGGCGACGTTGTTGAGCGCCTCCATGGTGATGCCGCAGGTGAAGGCGGCGTCGCCGAGGACCGCGACGACGTGGTTGTCCCCGCCGGAGCGGTCGCGCGCGGCGGCCATGCCGATAGCGGCGGAGAGGGCGGTGCCGGCGTGGCCCGCGCCGTAGCTGTCGTGTTCGCTCTCGGAGCGCATGAGGAATCCGCTCAGGCCACCGGATTTTCGGATGAGGTCGAACTCCGGTCCGTGGCGCCCGGTGAGCAGTTTGTGGACGTAGCCTTGGTGGGAAACGTCCCAGACGAAGCGGTCGCGCGGGCTGTCGAAGACGAGGTGCAGGCCGAGGGTGAGTTCGACGACGCCGAGGTTCGGCCCGATGTGCCCGCCGTTGCGGGAGGTGACAGCGATGATGCGCTCGCGGATTTCGCCCGCGAGGGACTCTAGTTTGTCCGGGTCGAGGCGCTTGAGGTCGGCGGGACTTTGTATGCCGGGGAGAATGGACATGGGCTTCGGGTCAGGTAGCTTCCCCGGGATCGAACGGTTCGGTCTTTGCCTCGCCGTTGGCTTCGCGGAGGATTTCAATTTTTCGTTCGGCTTGTTTTAACCGGTTTTCGCATGCCTTTACAAGCTTACAGCCTTCCTCGTATTTCGCAACGAGGTCTTGGAGAGGAAGGTCGCCGCTCTCCATGGACGCGACGAGTTCCTCGAGCTTTTTGAGCCCGGCTTCGAATTCGAAGGCACCTTCCTTTTCTTTCGTTTTGGACATCGTCGGAACGCTATTTCGCGCCCTGCCGGCAGCAAGGGCAAATATGCGATGTCTTTTCGCTGTCGATTTTCCCATCTTCCGATGGCTGACACGGAAAGCGTTTGACACGGCTGGTGCCGGGCAGAACCGTATGCGTCAGAAGCGTGCCTTATGCGGCCCGCTTACTTCCCCGTCAAAAAGTGAACCCCCCTTAATCTGTTTTGGTATGAAATTCCCCTGTTTGATCGCATGTGTCCTCGGGTTGGGCGCACTCTTTTCCTTTCACGCCGCAGCCGCAACGTATGGCGAAAATGACCTTGAGTACGATTGGCCCCGCGACCCGTCGGAGATCGGCCATATTTCCCCGCAGGCCTCCTTCTCCGGCACGGCAACCGGACCGGAGCCGATGAGCCACAGCACTTGGCTTCCCGTGGAGGGGGATCCCCGTTTCACGGTGCGGGTGCCGGATTTTTCCGAGCGGCCGCGCCATCCGCGCCTCCTCTTCCGCCCGGAGGATATTCCGGAGCTGCGGGCGCGCGCGGAGCGGGAGCCGTTCGCGAGCATGATCCCGATTTTGGAGGCAGCGGCGGAGTCACCCGCCGGACTCTACGCAC
>SLLG01000322.1 GCA_007134215.1 Opitutales bacterium
AGGCCAAGTTACTGGGCACTACTGAGTTGATTATAAATGGTACCCCCATGGAAGACAAACTGTGGAAAACGAAAAAGAACAAAGGGATACTGGACTACCTGTTGCTTAACTATGACAGCAAGGTGTCCCGGGACACTCTGATGCACATTTTCTGGCCCGAAGCAGATAGCAAGGCGGCAGCCGTTTCCCTACGCACCGCCATTTACCAGATTCGCAAGCTGTTGCAGGAGCATGGAGTCACCACCACCGGGCAACATGCCCTGATCCAGGATCGGGGCGACGGGTTTATAGTCCCTGCCGCCGACTGGCTGGAGTTGGACTTGGAACAGTTCCAAACCCTGGAGAAGCAACTGGAAAAAACAGACGACCAGCAACCCCAGACAATTGACATGCTGGAGAAGATGCTGGCACTCTACCGGGGAGACATACATGAAACCGGAGATTACGGCAACAACCTGAGGATTTTACAGGAGAAGTTGCGCCACGCCTTTGAAAAGGCCGGTCTCAGGCTCAGTGAAATCTACATAAACAAAAAGCAGCACCAGCAGGCAGAACGGGTGCTGCAACATGTCCTTAGCATCGAACCCTACAGTGAAGAGGTGTGCCTTGAGTTAATCCGGCTCTACCAGGAGCAGGGCCTGCACAGCAAGGCAACAGCCCTGTATAACAGCTTTAAGGAAAGGGTTACCCGGGACCTGGGAGTTGAGTCGGAGTAACACCCTTCGGGATCTCATAACCGACCATGAAAAGGGCATTGCCCAGGGTAAGCACCTGCTCCCCCCGAGGGAACTCTAAAAACTTGTTGTCCCCGTAATCCAGCCAACTGCGCAACAGCCAGTTGGCTTTAATGTTGTTATCCAGGTAGCGGGTGCCATAATACTGCATCATCGGGAAAGAGTACTTCTCACAGCTGGGGTCGCGGTTGGCCTCGCTGCGGGCTGCGGTCATGGAAAATCTCAGTCTGTCCGGCACAGAGCAAAGGCCGGTTTCAACACAGAATTCCCTAATCAGCATAGCCAACGCTGCCGCCACACGGCTGTCATAGATTACGAAGTCGTCCATCAAGAAAGAGTATATTTTGGAAAACCCGGATGTCATATGTATGTCCCTGTTTTTCTTGAGCCCAGTCACATACGTTTCAGGATTAAGTCTCTCCCTAGCATCCAAGAGATAGTTTACTATCTCCGGCCCAATCTCATTCAACCGTCCTATATTCCTGCGTGTTCCTCCCCATTCCTGTATCGCTATACAAGTCCTTAGGCATAGATCCACATCACCCTTGTTGACACTACCCCTCAGTGTAGACGCAAGGAACCTGAGAGCATCCTCATTGTCTTCCCTGCTGGTCCCACTATACCTTCGTCCGTCAGGCCGGGTAAAACTGGCAGTCCATTTGTAGTTCTGATAAGCGCTGTACAGGCTGTCACAGCGGAAAACCTTTTTTGTTCTTCTGCTAACGTGGGTGTGGTTCAGAGAACCCGGTTGATCCAACTTGGGGAAAGCCCACTGAATAAATGCCTGCACATCATTGTCAGAGAGATAACTGGACTTGGTATCATGGATACTTGTTGTTTTTGACATTTTTATCTCCCTTCCAAAAGTTGCCCGAAGAATTCAAGAACATAACCCCGTTGCAATTCGTCATGACAGAATTGGTTGCTATAACTTCGCAGACAACCATAACAACTGGTGTCAGCTGCATCTCCGCCACACTCACACCTGCTGACAATCTCCCAACTTCTCTGAATCGCAGCTGTTAAGTTCTGGCCTTCTGCAATTCTTTTTACGTGGCCAGCACCCCCGGGGACATCATCACACAATACTAGAGCCGGGCTTGTTGGGTCCCCTTTATACGGATATAGGCAACCATCAATATCCTGCCTGTCTATATCAAAAGCGCCACATGCCCCTTCTAGCAATCCATATAGCAATGAATGCCAAAACCCGGGACGCGAATCATTATACTCTGGAAACCAGATTTGAAGCACGTCCGTTTTGAACTCGTGCCCAAGAGAAAACCTGGCAGCCTTTCCCTGACATTTCTTTCCCCAAGGGCTGATATGAGCCTTAGCGGGATTATTATCCATGACTGTAGAATATCCGCAGCTTTGGCAAACTCTAAAACCCCTATAACCTGCACTATTTACTACAGCCAATTGGCCATCTTCCCCTGTACGTAAACTAAGCAGATGAGAACCTATAGAAAGCTCGTCTTCTTGAATCACTCTCCCCACCTGAGAAAAATACTTTCTTGTAGAAAATGTTCTCTCAGGTTTAGACATAGTAGGCCTTTCTGGCTTGTCTGCAAGAAAACCAAACTCAGGGGTAATAAAGGTTCCCTTGTTTTTGCCATACTTTTCGCCACATCTGCATTTATCCATAGCTGTTTCTTTATCAGCCATGCTACTTTGATACAGTCCACAGTAGTCACAAATAGCATAATCGTATTTAATCGGCTCACGGTCTGGCAGTTTTTTCAAGTAACGACTCGTCCATAACTTACCCCCCGCGACAACCTGACTACCTGGAGCGTATTCCGACAACGCTATTCGTAAGTCTCTATCAAGTTGCAACCCTTTAGCTTCTTCAGTATGATGATGAATTTGAAGCTCAATAACATCTACTGGGAAACCATACTTGGGTATGATATTGCGTTGTGAAGCAAAACTCAGTATGCTCCGGCGTTCCAATGTGTTAATTGTTTTACGGATTGAACTAGCTTTTCCATGCTGGAGGGACTTGGAGAACTCCATCTCTATTGCTTCAAGTTGGGATATATCGTTTAAAAACTCTTGCTCTGCCTTTGACAAAACACCATGATTATCATCCATCAGCCCCCCGACCCAGCTCCAATCTTCATCAATCCCTAGTCTATCCCACAGATGAGAGGGAACAATTCTCGTTAGTGCCTCCCCTAAAGATTGTGGCTTTGTGGCCAACAGCTCTTTTAACTCTTCCCTGGCAGATTGTTCTCCACAGAAAAAGGCTTTTGTCTGCCCGAAATAGTGTGGGTGCAGTTTCCAAAACATCGCTAAGGCCGTAGCGTACATATGTCTCCTGATAATCTTTTCGTTGGCTATGTCGATGTATGGAGGTTTGATCTCACCCCGAATTATACCTATTGGGTCATTAAAGTGAGTGAAATCATGTGAGCGTCGCTGAGCAAAAGTTAACACAAAAGCAGCAGATCCTGTCCTCCGGCCTGCCCGGCCTGCGCGCTGTATGTAATTTGCAGCTGTGGGTGGGACGTTACGCATAAACACCGTTTCCAACTCTCCTACATCAACGCCCAACTCAAAAGTAGTTGAGCAGCTCAGCACATTAACTAGTCCGTCATAAAACAATTTTTGTATTTCCGCAGCTCTCTCAGTGGTCAATTGTGCAGTATGCTCACTAACATGCATTGCCATTGGCAGCGTATCTAGATACAATCTCCGATAATGATTGTTCTGTAAATCCGTTGACGGTTCACATTTCACCAGCTCACCATCACATCTATATGTGGTACATACTGTGCGGACATTGTAAAGTGTCAACCGCGTACACTTATTGCATCTGTACCAGGCAACACTTTCGTCAACAACCGCTGGCTGCAGTTCCCAGTAATCAGGCTTTAAACAATACACGTCACCGTATCTGCCAGACTCATGATGAGATGAAAAATGTTGACGCCAAGCTGCATTTTCGCCTACAAGCAGCTTGGACCATATGTTGGCTAAAAGCTCCACTGATTCTTCCCTGGTCGCTTTCAATCCAACCTTGTTAATGATTCGCATTACATAGTCCAGGCGACTATTGCTGACACTACCAGTTGTCGGACACCAACTGTGAATAGTACCATCTGCAGACATGTTTTCTTTAAAATAATACTCTCTGTTTCGGGGTGCAAAGTAAGGATCGGTAGGACTAATCGCATCAGGAAAGCGAACAGCACCAATTTTCCTCATCGTATCCATAAGAACCATAATAACGTCTGCACACTCTGCTGTGGAAAATCCTTGGAAAAAGTTTTGCAATGCTTTCGGTGGCAGCCAGTTGGGGGGCAAACTTGGCTTGAAAGCAAACAGTCCCAAACTTTCTAAACCGATGTTTCTGTCTTTGACAATAAGCTCATGCATAACCCACTTCCAAGCCTCAGACTCCAATTGTTGAAGACTCATCTCTGGGAACAAATTAAGGTCGCGTAACTCCTTCTGTACAAAACTAGCCAGGTCTGCCGGGCACCATTTGTTGGTCAAAACTTTCTGGCGATATTTTTCCAATGTCATAATTAAGAGACGGCGGTGCAAAATTTGCATGTAGGACGATTCCAAATACGTGGCAAAAAAGGCCGCATCCTGACGGCTATCAGAAAATATCAGCAGTCTACGAGGGTTTTTTGCTTCTTCAGCTTTGTTGACATTGCCCCACTCATCATCTGTATCTTCAATTACTTTTACTATCATTTCCTCCGGAATCTGTTGATAAAGTGCAGTCCCTAAAACGCTGGTTACCGCCTCTGCACCTAGAGAGAATCGCCGCAAGACTGAACCGACTGGATTCATTAAGCCACAAGCTGGACATTTATGAACAAGACCGGACTTTGCAGGCACTTTTACAACAGCAAAATACGGTTTCTTACATTTACACGGTGTTGCGACACTATTTTCTGGTGCGATAGACCCACAACTTCCGCATAGTTTGAATCTGAGACCTGACACATTCACATCAGGTGCAGCAATTATTTCATCTTCATTGTCTGGCGCGAGCTCTCTATCTTCAAGCAAGAGGTAATGCTCCAGGTTGGCTGTATCCTCTAGAAATCGCCTGCCTGGCTGTCTCAGCGCTTTAGAGTCGAGGGTAATCTCGGTTTCACCAACCAAGTATAGGGCGCTGCAACCACGGCATGTAGCGCCTTCAAATACTGGATACCTTTCCTCTCCGAAGTAGATGTTTTCACGGCGTTCTAGATATAGTTTCTTTTCAGGGAGGAGCGAAACAAATCCACCTTCTATCGCCCGGATAAAAAGGTGATATCTTGCAGGCACTAAAGGTTGACCTTGTTCTGAAGGTTTTGCCATCTGGGCCAAGCTCACCAAGTCAATCAAATGTGCCAGCCTATCCTCTTCTTCCCCAAACACCTTTAACGCCAAACCCTCAACAAAGCCAGGTTCGCTCTGCAATTCTTGCTGCAACTTAATAACTCTGCCATCACCAACCAAAATAGCATAAAGAAATTGCTCCCAAACTCCTTGGCTCTGTTGCTGTGCCTTGACAGCTACGTGTTGTGGAACGCTTAGCTCTAAACAGGACTTCAACAAGGCTGACATTTTGTCACCGTTCTTCGCTTCCACTATGGCCTTCCAAAGAGAGTAGAGTTGGCTATCAGGAACTCCCCAGCTATCTGTTGTAATGGCCAAGTCTTTTTTTTGGCCGACGATTACATCCTTATGTTCGGGATTATCGTCTTCCCACAAGAAACTCTCACTGAATAACCCTTCGCCAAATCTTGCAACAGCTTTAAAGTCGCCTTCATCGCCCCCCAAAGTCGCACTTGTACCTATGCATTGCAAGCTACCCGGCTTACTTTGGACAACCCTCTCCTTGAGGCGCCGCAACAACATCGCCATTTCAACACCCTTAGCGCCTGCATAGGTATGGGCTTCATCTATGACTATAAACCGCCAATCCCGTGCGTGCTGCCCATCAAAAAAAACATGATCATCCGGACGCAAGAGAAGATATTCTAGCATGGCATAATTCGTAAGCAGTATATGCGGCGGAGATTCTTTCATCATATCCCGCGACAACAACTCGTTAGCCAAACGCTTTTCCCTGGGGTTCATTAGTTTAAAGCGCTCAACAGCCCTTTTCTCCTCGCGCTCAGTTTCTCCAGTGTAGCTGCCAAATGTGATATCTGGATAGTTTCGCAGCAACTTGCGCATCCGCTTAAGTTGGTCATTGGCAAGCGCATTCATTGGGTAAAGCAACAGGGCTCGAACCCCTGGCTCAAGTTTGCGCTGCTCTTTCTGTCTAAACAGGTGGTTAAGAATCGGCAACAAGAAGGTTTCGGTCTTACCGCTCCCCGTTCCGGTTGCCACAATAACATTACGTTTGCCTTGTACTAGTTTGCGGATTGCCTTTTCCTGATGAACATATAATTTTCTTTCGGTTGGAAGATCAGGGACTTGTAACTTGTTAAACTCGGCAGACAAAACCCCTTCATCTATTAGCTCATCAATCGACACCCCTTGTTCAAAAGGTGGTGTCGCTTCCAGCACAGGCCCCCGGGAAAATTTACCTGGCTGTCTCAGTTCTTCTGCCAGTTGCCTATGCAAGCCAGAATCACTTAAGGCAAAGGTTGTTTCAAGATAATCAAGATATTTCCCTACTACAGCTTTGGTCGTGCTTATTGGACATAGGCTCATTTATTGCCCCTCCTAAGTGCAACATAAATTATGCTCGGTTCTTTTTCGTGCCTATTCCCACAGTGACTGACCTCCCAGAAAAGCTCCTGGCAGCGGAAACAATACATTGCTCCATCACCATCTTTATCTACCAAGAAAGGCAAACTGCCATCTTCGTAATAGAAACTCACAGGGTTGCAATCAAGAGGAAACTGTTTCCC
>SLLG01000078.1 GCA_007134215.1 Opitutales bacterium
ACGCTACCTGACGGACGGAGCGGTGATCGGGAGCAAGGGGTGGATCGAGGACTGGCTGCGGGAGCGGAAGGCGGCGCGCAAGACGCCGCCGAAGCGGATGCGCTTCGCGGACTGGGGCGGGTTGTGCAGTTTACGGGATCTGCGCAAGGACGTGGTTGATTGAGGTCCCGACGGCTCTTCGGAGAACCGGTTTGGCGGCGGCGGTATCTTTCAGGTTGCCGCCCAATCCTTCGTAAATTGAATCTGCGAATGCCGCACTGGCCCGGACGCGGTTGTCCTTGCCAGGGGGCGCGGAATGTTCCGGAATTGCCGCCATGATTCCGAAGCAAATCTACCTGATCCTCCACCTAGTGGGCATTCTCCTCGTTTTCACGAGCTACGGGGCGTTGATCGCGCGCGGTTGGCTGGCGAGCGCGCATGCGGGCTTGCGGAAGTTCGGCGCGATCACGAGCGGGGTGGGGCTGCTCCTCATCTTTGTGTCTGGCTTCGGCATGCAACCGGCCTACGGGTTCACGACGTGGATCTGGATCAAGATTTTTCTTTGGCTGCTGCTCGGGGCCTTTCTCATGGTGATCAACCGCAAGCCCGAACTCGCCATTGTGAACTACTGGATCATTGTCGCCATCGGCGCGCTTGCGGTGATCACGGTGTACTACAAACCGTTCGGGATGTAGGCACGCGCGGCGCGTCATGCGTTGGAAATGCACGGTTGCCTACGACGGTACGGATTTCGCCGGATGGCAGTCGCAGGCGTGCGGCAACACGGTCCAGGACCACATTGAGCGGCGGCTCGCTTTTCTTTTCAAGGGGGCGGTGCGCATCCACGGGGCCGGTCGGACGGACGCGGGCGTACATGCCGCGGGGCAGGTTTTCCACTTTGACGGCGAGTGGCGGCACGGGACGGAGGCGCTGGTGGAGGCACTGCGGGTCGGATTTCCCAAGAGCATCCAAGTGACTTCGGCGGCGGAGGTTGCCCCGGATTTCCACGCGCGTTTTTCGGCGACCGGCAAGCGCTACACGTACTCGTTTTACGCGGGATTCGCCCCGCCTATGGAGACGCGCTACCGCTGGTCGCTGGGGCGGCGGCGGCCCGATGTAGGCGCGATGAACGAAGCGGCCGCCCGGCTCGTGGGGCGGCACGATTTCAGCGCCTTCGGGGCGAATCCCCGCGACAACCGCTCCGAAGACGCCGTGAAGGACCTGCGCCGGCTGGACATCATCCGCGACGGCCCCCGCGTGGAGCTGGTGACGGAGGGCTCCGGCTATCTTTACCGGATGGTGCGGAGCCTCGCCGGATGCCTCGTCGATGTCGGCACGGGCAAGCTGACGCCGGACGACGTGGCGGAGATTCTTGCCGGGCGCGTGCGCACAAACCGGGTCGTCACCGCGCCGCCGGAGGGTCTGTGCTTGCGGGAGGTGTTCTACGATTGACGGGCGTGCGGGCCGCGCTTGCCGCCGATCCCGCTTGACCTTTCGCGGCGCTGCTTCGGCATGGTGCCATGAGATTCCCCATGCCACTCCGCGCGGCGACCGCCGCCGCGGCTCTCTTTTCGATCCTGCTCACCCCTGCCTTGGCGTCGGACGAATCCGGCAAGGCCGAAGGCGGCGAGGCCGTCCGGACCCAGCCCGTAGTGACGACCCATTCGGTGGAGATCGACGGGCGTCCGATCCAATACCGTGCGAAGGCGGGCAAGATGCCCCTGCGCGACCCCCGGGGAGAGGTGACAGCGGAGATTTTCTTCATTGCCTACCTGAAAAAAGATCAGGCTCCGGAGACCCGTCCGCTCACGTTTTCCTTCAACGGCGGGCCGGGGTCGTCGTCGGTCTGGATGCACGTGGGGCTGCTCGGTCCGCGTCGGGTCCACCTGAACAGCGACGGCACGGCACCGCCTCCACCGCACCAGCTTGTCGACAACGAATATTCGCTCCTCGACGTGAGCGACCTCGTCTTCATCGACCCGGTGAGCACCGGCTACAGTCGCGCAGTGGATCCGGAGAAGGAAAAGTCGTTCCACGGTCTCGACGAGGACGCCGAATCCGTGGCGCTCTTTATCCATAACTTTGTGACGGAGCACGAGCGGTGGTCCTCGCCGAAGTTCCTCATCGGCGAGAGCTACGGGACAACGCGCGCGGCCGCTCTCGCGCGCCAACTGCAGAACCGCCACGGCATGTATTTGAACGGCCTCATGCTCGTTTCGGCGGTGTTCGACTTTTCCACGCTCCAGTTCAGCGAGGACAACGACCTGCCTTTTGTCGTCTATCTGCCTTCCTTCGCGGCGACAGCGCATTACCATGGGCGGCTCGATGAGGACCTGCAGGCGCGACCGCTCCCCGCCCTCCTCGCGGAGGTCGAGGCCTTCGCGGTGGAGACCTACGCGCCCGCCCTCCTTCGTGGCGGTGCGCTTCCGGAGACGGAGCAGGCGGCGGTGACGGCGGATCTCGCCCGCTACACGGGCCTTGACGCCGACCTCATCCGCGAGCACCACCTTCGCCCCGCAGCCGGAGTCTTTTTCGAGCACCTCCTCAAGGACGAGGGCAAACGGATTGGCCGGTTTGACGGGCGCTACACGGGCAGCGCGCCGACGCCGTGGGACCGCGGCACCCGCGCCGACGACCCGAGCTTCACCCATTTGTTCGGTCCGTACACGAGCGCCCTCAACGACCTCCTGCGCCGCGAGTTAAACTATGAGTCGGACCGCGTCTACGAAATCCTCACGAATGTCTGGCCGTGGGACTACGGCAGCGACTTCCGCCACCGCTATGTGAACGTCGGCCCGCGCCTGCGGGAGGCCATGCGCACCAATCCGTATCTGCGGGTGCATGTATGCAGCGGCTACTACGACCTCGCCACGCCCTACTTCGCCTTCGACTACACGCTGGACCGGCTCTACCTCGATCCGGAACTGCGCGCCAACATCGTCGTGAATTACTACGAGTCGGGCCACATGATGTACTCCGTGCGCGACGAACTGGCCCGGCAAAAGGAAGCGCTCGCCCGCTTCATCCGCGAGACTGTCGAGTGAGCGGGATTTGTTGAGCCGATGCCTCGGCGGGGCACGGCTGCGGTTGTCGTGATCCCCTTCCGCCGCAGGCGAAAAATGCGGCTTTACTTATTCCAAGCGGATATCAGTATTGTATCCATGTGGGATGTCCGGAGTCGCCGCATCCAGGCGTTTGAGCTGTGGCGGAGGAAAGGGGGAGTGCCGTGATCTCCCGGCGCAGCGGTTTGCGTGTTGCCGCGGTTTACCTTGCCGTTGCGGCCCTGTGGATCGTGGCGAGCGACCGTGTCTGGCTGGCGGTGTTTGCCGAGGATATCGTTACGGGGGCGGCGGCCCAGACTGTGAAGGGGCTCTTCTTCGTCATCGCGTCCGCGTTTCTGATCGGCTGGCTGGCGCAACGCGAAGTGCGCGCCGTGCAGCGGATGAAGGCGGAACTCGACCGGAAAGACGCTTCCCTCGCCGGGATTTTCGAAGCGCATCCGTTGCCGTTGTACATCTACGACCTTGAGACGCTCCGATTCCTGCGGGTAAATGAGGCTGCCGTGCGCTTTTACGGCTATTCGCCGGATGCGTTTTTGAAGATGGGCATCGACGACATCCGCCCGGAGGAGGACCTCGCGCGGCTCCGCGAATCGCTCGACAACAAGGAGAGATACCAGAAGTCGGGAGTCTGGCGGCACCGGCGCGCGGACGGCAGCATCGTCTGGGTGGAGATCTATTCGCACGCCATGCTCTACGGCGCGAGCGAGGCCCGCCTTGTCGCCGTTGTCGACGTGACCGAGCAGAAGACAGCGCGCGCCCGGCTCGTGCGCGCGCTGGAAGCCGCGGCCCACGCCGATCAGGCGAAAAGCAATCTGCTTTCCACCGTGAGCCATGAGTTGCGCAGCCCCCTCCATGCCATTCTCGGACTCAGTCAGCTTGTGCTCGAGGAGGCCTCGGGAACACGCTTCGAAGAGGATATCCGGCTCATGAAGGATGAGGCGGGCGCCCTCGCCGTGCGGATCGACCGCCTCATCGAGGCGGCACGCATGGATACAGGAGCGGAGGACGCGGTGGAAACTACAGAATACAACCTGTATGAAATTTGCGAGGACGTCGCCTCCCTGTATACATCCTTGTGCGAGGCGAAGGGCCTGCGGTTCGAATTCGCGTATTCGGAGGGTGCGAGAAAAAGCGTGGAAGGCTCGCCCGTGGCATTGAGGAAGATTCTTCTGAATCTCTTGTCCAACGCGGTGAAATTCACCGAAACAGGATATGTCCGCCTGAAGGTGAAAAACGCGGAGGAAGACGGATTCGTGGAGATCTCCGTGGAGGACTCGGGAATCGGAATCCCCGAAGCGGACCGGCACCGGATTTTTGATGCCTTCACTCAGGTGGATTCCGGTTTGTCGCGGCAGTATCCGGGTTCGGGCCTGGGGCTGTTTCTCGCCGCGGGCCTCGCCCGCAGGATGCACGCGGAACTAGCAATCGATATCTCAAGTGCGGAAAAAGGCAGCCGTTTTGTCTTGCGCCTTCCGGTGTGCGCGAACGCCCCAGAACCGGTTCCGGAATGAAGGCGATTGTCAAAGCCGCCGCCGGTCCCGGGTTGGAGTTGCGGGACGTGCCGGTGCCGGAGCCCGGGCCGGACGATGTCCTCATCCGCGTCCTCCGCGCCTCCGTCTGCGGCACCGACGTGCATATCGACGAGTGGGATGCATGGGCCGCCGCGACGATCAAGCCCCCGCTCGTCATCGGACACGAGTTTGTCGGGCGCGTCGCCGCGGTGGGATCGCATGTGCGGGCCTTCAAGGAAGGCGACCTCGTCTCGGGCGAAGGGCACCTTGTCTGCGGAAAATGCCGCAACTGCCTCGGCGGTCGGATGCACCTGTGCCCCCACACGCGCGGCGTCGGAGTCAACCGCGACGGAGCCTTCGCCGAATACCTCTGCCTGCCCCAGACCAATGTCTGGCTGGCCGATCCCGCCATTCCTCTCGACGTGATCTCCTGCTTCGACCCGATGGGCAACGCCGTGCACACCGCGCTTTCCTTCGATGTTCTGGGTGAGGATGTCCTCATCACCGGCGCCGGGCCCATCGGCTGTATGGCAGCGGCGGTCTGCCGCCACGCCGGGGCGCGCAACGTCGTTGTCACCGACATCAATCCGGCGCGCCTCGCCCTTGCCCGGAAAATGGGCGCGACTGTCGCTGTCGATGTATCCAAGGACTCACTTGACGAGGTGGAGCGCTTTCTCGATGTGAAGGAAGGTTTTGATGTCGGGCTCGAAATGTCGGGCAGCTCCGCCGCGCTCTCGCAGATGGTCAATGTCATGTTCGCGGGCGGGAGCATCGCCCTGCTCGGCTTGCTTCCCGCCGACGCCCCGGTCGACTGGTCCAAGATCATCTTCAAAGGCCTCACTATCCGCGGCATCTACGGGCGGAAGATGTACGAAACTTGGTACAAAATGACCGTCCTGCTCCAGGGCGGGCTCGATATCACCCCGGTCATCACGCACCGGTTCGCTTACCGTGATTTCCGCGAGGCCTTTGCTCTCATGGCCTCCGGGCAGAGCGGCAAGATCATCCTCGGGTGGGATTGAATTTTCGGGCAAATGGGGTGGCGTTTCTTCGACTGGACCGTGCTGAGGGGGCCTATGGTGTTGCACAGGCGGAGCAGCGCGGCTTGACGCGCGGCGTGTGGTATGGTGCATCGTGCGCATCGAAACAAGAGCGCCAGCGCAGTTTGGAACGAGTCCCCCGCTCATTGAGCCGGAGGCTTTCCGGGGCTGGATTGTGCGGGAGGATGAGCGGTTGCTGGTATTGGACAAGCCGGGCTGGGTGGTTTGCCACCCGTCGAAAAACGGTCCGTGGTCGAGCTTGGTGGGCGCGGCGCGCGAGTATTTGGGTGGGGGCGCTGTGCACTTGGTCAGCCGCCTCGACCGCGAGACGAGCGGTCTGGTCGTCCTTGCGAAGGACCGGGGTATGGCGCGCATTCTCCAGATGGCGGTGCAGGACCGCCGGGTGGATAAAACCTACCTCGCCGTGCTCGAAGGTGCGCTGAAGGATCGGCTGGAGGTATCGCGGCCGCTGGAGCGCGACGCGGAGTCGCCGGTGGCGGTGAAACAGCGGGTGGGCCGCACGGGCGGCGGACAGAAGGCGCAGACATCGTTCATCCCGCGTGAGCACCGGGGCGGTTGCACGCTTGCGGAGGTCATTCCCCACACCGGGCGCAAGCACCAGATCCGCGCGCACGCCCAGTGGGCGGGTTACCCTGTGGCGGGGGACAAACTCTACGGGCCCGATCCGCTGCTTTATCTGCGGTTTATTGAGGCGGGCTGGACGTCGGAGCACGCGCGTTGCCTGCGCCATTTCCGCCAGGCCCTGCACGCGGCGCGTCTGGTCTTTGACCTCAGGGCAGAGGAGCTGACGTTCGAGGCACCGCTGGCACCCGACTTGGTGGCGCTTTGGGCGGCGCTCGGCGATTGAGCGGTTTTCCGAGGTTCCCGCGGCGGGCAGGCCGCGCTGTCTGTTGTCATTGCCCCTTGCCTGCCTCTGCGGAGACGAGGTAGTCGATCATGGCGGCGACGTTGCCGACTAG
>SLLG01000270.1 GCA_007134215.1 Opitutales bacterium
CGCCGCCGCCTCACCACCCTGACGCTCGCCGATATCGTTGAATTCGAAGCGCCGCGGCGCCACGCCGGTGGGAAAGAACCCTCGCCGCTCGAGGCGGGTTGAGGGCGGTTAACTGCGGAAGCTTATCGCCGTCAAGCGCGCGGGAAATGCGTTGTGCGATGTCCCCATTTGCAACACGGGGAATAGTGCGCCGTTCGGGTAAAAAAACTTGTTCGGTCTACAGGCTGCTTTGGCCGGAAGGAAGAATGGCCCGGCGTTACCGCAAGGGCAGTCTTGCGCAAGAAGTGAATTCTATCTGAGTTGGGGTTTATGGGGAAGAATAATGGAGCCGCAGTATGCCGCCGGGAGTTTTGCCCGACGGTATCGACGGCGACTTCGGACGAGTGGGTAAAGAACATTCCCCGACGGGTGGAAGCGGACGAGTGCGAGCCGATCTACCGCATGCGCAACCGGCTCTACCGCATGAGCGCCGGGATGCGGAGCGACCGCTCCATTTGCGTAAAAGCATTCGCCACGCCGCCGTTGGCACGGAGCGTCTACTATTCGTGGTTCGGCAGCAAGGCGGCGCGGGCCTATCAAAATGCATTTCACCTCGAATCCCATGGTGTGGGCGTGCCCCGTCCACTCGGGTTTTTCGAGACATGGGAAGGCCGCCGACTGAAGGACAGCTATTTTGTCTCGGAGTATATGACCGAAGCGACGGACATGTACGCGGAGATGCGCCGCCTGCTCCGGGATGACCCCGACTGCCACCGCTACGCCGCGCTCCTGCGTCTCGTGGCGGGGGAGATCCGCAAGATGCACGACTGCGGTTTCGAGCACAATGATCTCGGGGGCCAGAATATCCTCATGCGGCGAAACAGCGGGACGTGGAGCGATATCCGTTTTATCGATCTCAACCGCGGGCGCGTGCATGCCGAACTGGGATTGCGCCGACGGGCGCGGGACCTCGCCAACCTCGAGATACCGTCTTTCTTCCGCCGGGTATTTTTCCACATCTACTACGGCGACGGCCCCGTGCCGGACGGTTTCCGGCGCTGGGAGCGGTTTTACCGCGGACTGCGGACGATCCACAACGAAAGCCGGAAATACCGCCACCCCATCCGGCACTACGTGCTGAGCAAGCAATATATCGGGCAACCCGGCGGAAGTCCGGCCTACCGCGACACGTGGCTGTGGGACGCGCGCAGCGGCCAGCCGGCGGTTGTGCTCGACGGTGCGGAGCGGCGCATATTCCGCCCGCGCACGGATATTGTCCGGATTGTCGCCGAGAATCTGCCGAAAGTGCCTCCGCTCTTGAGAGGCTACAGGCAATGCCTTGCGGAAGCCTTCACACGGCCCGTGGAGATGCGCGGGCGCATCGGAATGTCACTCGATGCGGAGGATCCCGCAGTGGACGCGCATGTCGCTTACCTCGCCGCCTTGCCCGCTGTCTCCGTCTTCATCCGCATTTACCACCATCAGGGTGACGCGGGAATCGAACGCGCGGCGGATGTGATCCGGCGGCTCCGGGCTGCGGGGAACGAAGTATCGGCGGGCTTGGTGCAGTGCCGTGAATCGTTTCTTGCGCCGGAGGCGTGGGGGGGATTTGTGGAGCGTGCGCTGGCGGCTGCCGGACGGTTCGTGCGCCACGTGGAGATCGGCCATGCCGTGAACCGGGTGAAGTGGGGGATGTGGCGTCTGGATGAGATCCGCCGCCTTTGGGAGTGCATGCCCCGTATCCGGGAGAAGTATCCGGATATTCAGTTTCTCGGCCCCGGTGTGAATGATTTTGAATACCACTACTACGCTCCGTTGATGCGCCGCATGGGTGCCCGCGTGGACGGTCTGTCCTGCCACCTCTATGTGGACCGGCGGGGCGCGCCGGAAGAGCGTCAGGTGGGTTTCTCGCTCCTTGGAAAGTGCTGCCTTGGACAGGCGATGGCCCGCTCCTTCGGCGCACGCGGGTTTTATGTGACGGAGACGAACTGGCCGCGGACCGACGCCGGCACGTATTCGCCGATCATGTGCGGCTACCGCTTTCCGGGGCAGACCGAGTCGAAGCTTCATGTCGGTACGGAGACCTACGCGGCGTATATGCTGCGCTACTACTTGATCAGCCTCACCTCCGGGAGCGTGGAGCGGGTCTGGTGGTGGCGGCTGGCGGCGCGCGGGTTCGGCCTTGCCGACGAGGGGGACAGGTCGCTGGAGACACCGCCTTGCCGTGCCTTCCGGTTTTTTGCGGATACCCTTGGTGGCGCGCTCTTTCTGCGCCGCGAAGAGCGGGACGGGGCGGTATGGTTTGTTTTTGACCGCGGAGCCGTGGCCTACGCGGCGTCGCCGGTCCGTGTGCCGGTGCCGAAGGGATGTCGCCGGATTGTGGATACCTTCGGCGATCCGGTGTCCGCCGGGAATGGAACGACCGTGCCCGTAGACGGGCAGCCGCGCTATTTCCTCCCGTAGCGCTTGCGTTTTCCGCCGCGTCGGCGGGCTTTGGGGTCGGCGGATTTGCCGGAGCGGAGGGCGTCGACCTGGTCGCGGAGAACGGCGGCGCGCTCGAACTCAAGGTTGGCGGCGGCTTCGAGCATTTCCTCTTCGAGGGCGGCGATGACGGCGGCGACATCTTCGTCGCCGTGCGCCTCGGCGACGGAGACGGGGTCGGCGGCGGGTTCTTCGCGCAGGTGGAGGCTGGCCTGGATGCCGCGGCGGACGCTGCGCGGGGTGATGCCGTGCTCGGCGTTGTGGGCGAGTTGCTTTTCGCGCCGCTCGTTCGTGATGCGGAGGGTCGCGCGGAGGGAGTCGTTAAGATTGGCGGCGTAGAGGATGACGCGTCCCTTTTCGTGACGGGCGGCGCGTCCGGCGGTCTGGACGAGGCTGGTGGTGCTGCGGAGGAAGCCCTCTTTGTCGGCGTCGAGGATGGCGACGAGGGCGACTTCGGGCAGATCGAGACCCTCGCGCAGGAGGTTGACGCCGACGAGGACGTCGAAATCGCCGCGGCGGAGATTGCGCAGGATTTCAACGCGTTCGATGGCGTCGATGTCGCTGTGGAGGTATTCGACGCGCACTTTGCGCTCGCGCAGGAAGGTGGCGAGGTCCTCGGACATGCGCTTGGTGAGGGTGGTGACGAGGACGCGCTCGCCCGCCGCGACGGCTTCCTCGACTTCGCCGATGAGGTCCTCGACCTGGCCGTCGGACGGACGCACCTCCATGGCGGGGTCGAGGAGGCCGGTGGGACGCACGATTTGCTCGGCGACGACGGAGCTGACGCGCAGGTCCTCGGCGGAGGGCGTGGCGGAGACAAGGAGGACCTGCGGGCAGATTTCGCGGAACTCCTCGATGCGCAGGGGCCGGTTGTCGAGGGCGCTGGGGAGGCGGAAGCCGAACTCGACGAGGCGCTCCTTGCGGGCGCGGTCGCCGTTGTACATGCCGCCGATCTGCGGTACGGTGACGTGGCTTTCGTCGACGATGGCGAGGAAGTCGTCGGGAAAAAAGTCGAGGAGGCAGAAGGGGCGCTGGCCGGAGCGCCGCCCGCTGAGGTGGAGGGAGTAGTTTTCGATGCCTTGGCAGAAGCCCATTTCCTGGAGCATTTCGAGGTCGTACTCGGTGCGCATGCGGATGCGCTGGGCCTCGAGGAGTTTGCCCGCCGACTCGAACTCGGCGACGCGCGCCTCCAGCTCCGATTTGATGCGCTCGACGGCGAGGAGCATTTTGTCTCGGGGGGTGACGAACTGGGTGGCGGGGTAGAGGTGGAAGGTCTCGAAGCTGTGGCCGCACTCGCCGGTGAGGGGGTCGAGGGCGCGCACCCGCTCGACTTCATCGCCCCAGAACTCGATGCGGATGGCGCTTTCCATGTAGGCGGGGAAGACATCGACCGTTTCGCCGCGCACGCGGAACTTGCCGCGCGTGAAGTTGACGTCGTTGCGCTCGTAGAGGTTGGCGACGAGCTTTTCGAGAAAGGCGTCGCGCCCGAGTTCGTCGCCGACCCGGATCGGGATCATCATTTCCTTGAAGTCGTCGGGCGAGCCGAGGCCGTAGATGCAGGACACGCTCGCGACGACGAGGACGTCGCGGCGGCTGAGCAGCGAACTCGTTGTGGCGATGCGGAGCCGCTCGATCTCTTCGTTGATGGAGGAATCTTTCTCGATGTAGGTGTCGGTGGCGGGGATGTAGGCCTCGGGCTGGTAGTAGTCGTAGTAGCTGACGAAGTATTCCACCGCGTTGTCCGGGAAGAACGCCTTGAACTCGCTGTAGAGCTGGGCGGCGAGGGTCTTGTTGTGCGAGAGGACGAGGGTGGGGCGCTGCAGGGCCTGAACGACGTTGGCCATCGTGAAGGTCTTGCCCGAGCCCGTGACGCCGAGGAGCGTCTGGTATTTGTGGCCCGCGCGGACGGACTCGATCAGCCGCTCAATGGCGCGCGGCTGGTCGCCCGCGGGCGCGAAATCGGATTTCAGGGCAAACTCCATTCGCCGCAGTGTGCGGGGTCCGGGCGGGATTTCAACGCTGGCGGGTGCGGGTGCTGTCCGCTGCTTACGGTCCCGGCGTGGTGCGCGGCGCTCGCACCTACTTTGGTGGTGCGCGTGCAACAATCCGGGCTTCTTCGCGCCATTGATGTTCGGGACCGGGGTTGCCGGATGCTGATGTGCCGACCCACGAAGCGGGTTGACGCACCGCCGAATGCATGGAAAACTCATTGCTAAACCATTAAATATAGAATAATTGAGCAATGAAAACACTGCAAATCAGAGTGCCTGACGAATTGCGCGAGGATGCCGATCAAGTCCTCGAGGAGATAGGGATGGATATGTCTACGGCGATTCGGGTCTACCTCAAAAAAATCGTGCAGAGCCGCAGGATTCCTTTTGCCCTCGAAGCGGCACCAACATGGGGAGCCGAACCGATTTCGGTGGATGACGAGACGCAGCGCATGATGGACGAAGTGGCGGAGACCTGGAGGAAGGTTCGCCGCTGATGAGGCTGGTTTTGTCAAAAGCGATCTGTAAGGCGGAGTTTGGGAAATTTTCCGTCCCAGAGCCGCATGTGGAACCCTTGAAGCGTTCGTGCGCCGCTGAACTTGCCGTATCGATAAAGGGTGAGCGCCTTCCGAAGGGTACCCGTCTTTTGAAAATTTACGCGACCTCGACTGAAGGGGTCCGGCGGATTGTGCATCTCTTGGCTGTCGCGGAGGATACTCTGTTTTTGCTCTTCTATCGCGACAAGAAGGACTCGGTTGGAGCCAATGTGACAATTAAGAATCCTGATTTTCGAAAGCAGTTGCATAAGCACCTCGCACTTCTCAGGAAAGACTTGGAGAAGGGAGCCTTCGAGGTCTGGGAAGAGGGTTAGATTTCCTCAGTATCCAGATGCCGGGGATAAGCGGGTATCATTTTGGCAGAGGTGAGGAAGGTTAGGCATTCCTCCGTTGTCGGCATACGGAACCAGTCTGATTGCGGTGCTTTGGACGATTTGTTCGATTACTGGCCGGGCTCTTGTTGGGCGGTGTGTTTCACGGCGGGGATTGGAGGACGGCTTCGGTTTGGCGGGTCGGCTGGCCGCCCGGCAGGGCATTTAGTCCGGCAGGCTATGGTGGCGCACGGTTGGCGTCGCTGTCGACGGTCGGCCCTGCGCGGGGCTTCAGCCGTTCCGGGATCGGGCGATGAAGCAGCCCGAAAACTTTGCGCGTCCGCCCGTCACCGCCGCCGCCCGTTGGAAGCCTTGCAAGGTCAAACCCGCGTGGCGGATTTCTTTAGCGTTGCCCACCGGCGGACAAACGTGCGAAAAGGGTCCGTTCTTTACGCAAACCATCGGCGGAGGACGGGGGACGGCACCGCCGCGCGCCCCGCAACCCGCCGCGACCCTTAATTATCTCCGTGATCATCGACAAAAAAGACCTCGCCGCCCTCCTCAAAGCGGAACACTGGCAACCGCACGCCGTCCTCGGCATGCACCCCGTCAAACACAAGGGGAAGCAGCGCGTCGTGGCCCGCGCGTTTTTGCGCGACGCCGCCTCCTGCGAGGTCGTCGACATCGCCACGGACGAGCGCTTTCCGCTCACGAAGATCGCCCCTGAGGGTGTCTTCGAAGGGCTTGCGGGTGACCGCGGAGAGGTCTTCCGCTACCGCCTGCGGATTGAGACGCACCAGCGCGAGATCCACCAGTTTTTCGATGCTTACGCCTTCCTGCCCACGGTGGGCGACCAGGATCTCTACCTCTTCAACGAGGGCAACGAGCACCGCCCTTACACCAAACTGGGCGCGCACCTGCGCGTTTTCGACGGGGTGCCGGGGGTGTCCTTCGCGGTGTGGGCGCCGAGCGCGCGGCGCGTCTCCGTCGTCGGCGACTTCAACCACTGGGACGGGCGCTTCCATCCCATGCGCGCGCTCGGGTCTTCGGGTGTCTGGGAGCTGTTCGTGCCGGGGCTCGGCGAGGGCATGAAATACAAGTTCGAGGTCTACGACCAAGGCGGCGCTCTCCACCTCAAGACCGACCCCTACGCCACCTTCTACGAGGCCCCGCCCTACAACGCCTCCGTCGTCAAGGATGTCGACCACTACGAGTGGAACGACGCCGATTGGATGAA
>SLLG01000045.1 GCA_007134215.1 Opitutales bacterium
CCCGTTGAGGAACTCGATGTCGAGCGTTTGCCGGTAGGCTGCCGCCTTCTCGCGCGACCGGAAATTTTTCCGGATCCGCTGCCCGTTCAGCATCCCCGCCACGCGCCAGACCTCCGCGCCGCTCGGGTTACAAAACCGCTCCAACTTAAATCGACTCTTTGCCATAAACACCTCCGATTTGCCAATCCAGATTGGCAAATCTTCTGCGAATGTCGATGTTTATTGGTGCTCAGGGGGGGACTCGAACCCCCACACCCGAAGGCACTGCCGCCTGAAGACAGCGTGTCTACCAATTTCACCACCTGAGCCCGTCGGACCCGCGGGTTGATGCGGGAAAGCGCGGGAGATTCGGGGCGGGGCGGGGTGGTGTCAAGCTTGCTTTTGGCGCGGCGCGGCGGTTTCGTCGTCGTCTTCTTCCCCTGCGGGAGACGCCTCTTCGGCGGTTTCGGCGAATAGGTCGTCGAGGGATCGCTTACCGAGGTTGTCGCCGAGGCCGGCCTCGAGGCCGTCGCGGTAGTGGGCAATTAGGGGGTCGATGTGCTCGATGAACTCGATACCGCCGGAGTTGCCGTAGTCCTCGAAGGCTGCGTGGAATCGGGCGAGAGTGAGGGTTTTGAGGGGCTTGGCGGGCTGGTAGCAGAGTTCCTCGTTGCCGTCGTCGGTGACGACGGGTGTCGGCGTGATCCAGCCGATGTCGGAGAGGAGGTTGAGCGACTCGTTGAGGACGTTGCCGGGCACGCGCATGCGCTCGCTGAGGCGGGAGGCGGAGGGCGGGGGGCGCTGCGCGGTGAACTCGCGGGCGATGACAAGGAAGGCGGCGAGCGTGAGGGTCTCCTGCGTGCGGGGGCTGACCTGCGACCATGCCTCGCGGCGGGAGAGGAAGTTGACGTTCTGCACGGCGTAGCTGAGCTGGCCGCCGAGGAGGATGAAGACCCAGAAGAAATAGAGCCCGAGCATGAGCACGGGGATGATGCCGACCGAGCCGTAGAGGCTTTGCAGGCGCAGGACCTGGCCGACGTAGAGAATGGAGAGGTAGTTGTTGAGAAAGAGCAGTACGGCGACGACGGCGGCGCCGATGAGGGCGGGCCGTATCTGCACATTGGCGTTGGGGAAATAGGTGTAAAAGGCGGTGAGGAGCAGCGTGATCATGCCGAAGCCGAGCAGCGGCGAGGCGAGGACGAAGAGACGCGTGAGAGCGTCGCCGAAGGGCACCACCTCGAACATGTTGGCGACGGCGGAGGCGGAGAGCAGGGCGGTGCCGCCGAGGCCGAGCACGGCGCCGAGGCTGATGAAGGTCCAGTAGGAGACAATGCGCTGGCCCCACGCGCGGCCCGACCGCGTCCCCCAGATAGCGTTGAGCGTAGTCTCTACGGCCGTGAGGAGTTGAATGGCGATGAAGATGAGAATGAGCAGTCCTATGAGCCCGAAGGTTTGCGAACCGCCCGTATCGATTTGTTGGATGGTGGCTTCCGCGCCTTCCACGATCTGGCTGATGAGTTCGTCGAGGGCGGTGACATAGACCTCTTCATCCTCCCCGGACGGGGTCGTGCGCGCGGCTTCGTCGAGAGTGATGTATTCCTGCAGGGTGGGCGCGACAAAGAGGAGCATCCGCTTTATCTGTGACTCCGCGTCGCCGCGCAGGAAGGTGCCGGAGAGTAGCACGACCATGGCGATGAGGGGACCGAGGCCTATGAGCGAGGAATAGCTGAGCGACGCCGAGCGGGAGAAGAGGCGGTTGGTCATGAGCCCGTCCCATGTGATAAAGGCCACGCGCATCCATCGCATCCATGTGCCCCGGCGGCTGCGGTCTTCGATGACCTTCGGCTCCCAGATTTTGTCTTTCCAAAAACCGCGCAGTTCACGGAGGGTGCGGCGCATCTTCCGTGCGAGGGCCGCCCGCGTCGTCTCGGCGTTTTTTTTTGGGGTCTTTGTCGTCATGGTGCGGCGGTATTCGTCTTTTCCCCGATGACAGCGCGGCGGATTCGTTTTGGCAATGACGATCCGGGGGGCGTTCGCCCGATTGCCGTTCCGTTACTGAGGGTCGCTGAGTTGTCCGGGCAGCACCCAGAGCGGAAGCGGCGTTCCGCCGCTTGAAGAGCCACTGCAAAAGGGGCAAGATGCCCGCTTCCGCTTCTTTGGGGATTTTAAGGTGTCGTTTTGTTGCCTCAATCGTCCCCGCCCCGGCGGCGCGGGAAGGGAATACGGTCGAGGAGTCCGCCGCCGTCTTCTTCGCCGTTGCCGAGGCGGCCTTCGAGCTGGCGGCCGAGTTCCTCGCGGAGGCGGCCCGTGGCGGCGTCGCGGAGGGCGGACTGGAGGGCGTCGGACGGGATCTGCACGCTCGGGCTGGCGAGCGGCCCGGCGACGCGCATGGGAAAGGTCGTGCGGGAGATGTTTGACGACTGGCCGAGTAGCCGGGCGGTGGTGTCGCGCGCGGTGATTTCGAGGGGCAGGTCGACGCTCGATCCGCGCCACGTGCCCGTCGTGCGTACGTCGAAGTGGCCCCCGGAGAAAGGGAAATCACCGGGGGCGGCGAGCATGTCGGCGACGGTGTCGACGGGGAGGTCGTTGAGGTGGGCTTCGAGGCGGTTGTCTCCGCCGCCGGCGGCGAGCGCCCCGCCGCGAAGGTCGACGGCGAAGCGACCGGTCTGGCTCTCGACCCGCAGCGAAGGCGGTTCGTCGAGGAGCCGGGGGTGGGTCGACAGGTTGTTGCCGGTGATGCGCAGGCGCTCGTCGGGGAGCTGCGCGACGCGCACGCCCTCGCTCAGGGCTTCATCGATGCGCAGGCGCGGCGCGCGGCGGATGATCGACTCGGACGAGACGTAGGCGTAGCCCCGCTCGGCGGCGCGCTGGGCGAGGTTCTCGCGCCACGAAAGCTCGTCGTCGTCGACCTCTTCATCGGGATCGGGGGCGCCGCCGACGCGTTCGAGGATCTCCGAGGCGCGCTGCAGGCGTTCGCGCCACACGCGGGCTTGCGCGAGGACTTCTTCGAGGTCGACGGATTCCGGCAGCTCGATGGGGCGGGTGCGCGGGGTGCCGGGCTCGCGCCCGACGGGTCGGCCCGGGAGGCGGCGCTCCTCGCCGACGGAGGCATTGATCGCTTCGACGCGGCGCAGGGCCACTTTGCGCGCGAGGAGGCTCATGCCGTCCACATCGGCGAGGACCCGCTCCGCGCGGAAGCGGTCGGTGTCGAGGGCGTTGGGGTCGGCCATGGCAAGCCCGTGCAGGGCGATTCGCGATTCGGTCGCGGAGAACTCGAGGCGCTCGAGGTCGACCGTCGCGCCGTTGGCGCGCTGCAGGCCGGAGCGCGCCAGCTCGGTGAGAACCAGCTCATCGAGGAAGATGTAGGTCACGACAAGGAGGAAGGCGAGCAGCGCGACGAGAGCGGCTCCCAGCGGACGAACAGGCGGTCCGCCCCTTGTCGAGGCGGCGAGTTCTTCCCAGCTCTTTTTGCCCTCGATGCCGCCGAAGACGATCCATGCGAAGATGCGCACCGACCTCCGCGAGGTCCACTTCTTGTAGCGTTCGGAGTCTTTCGAGACGCTCGCCATCTTTTGGCGGAAGGCCCGGAGCCGCCCGTGCACGGCGAAGCCGACGCCGATCCCGAAGGCCAGGCCGAAGAGCACGCCCGCCGGCATGACGTAGTATTCAAAGCCAAACCACGCCGTCACCGGGGCGTTTGCAAGAAGGGCGAAAATCCCGCTGAGCGGTCCCTCGAGGAGGAAAATGCCCAGTTGAAAAAGGACGGGCAAGAGAATCAGGTAGAGCAAACCCGCCGCAAGCGCCGTCATAGCCGCGAGAAAGAGATTCACATTGAGGAGGACGAGAAGGCAGAGGAGTAATAAATTCCAGCCCGGCGCCTGCACAAACCCGGGTGTGAAGCCGAGCAGTGCGCCGAGTGTCGCGGCGGTCGTGATCTGGGCGCGGGAGGCATTGCCGCGCAGGAGCTTGCCGATTTTGCGAGTGATCATGGGCGGAAGTGGTTTGACGGAGATTCCGGTGGTTCCGGTAAAATTGATTTCTCCTTGAACGGTGCCTTTCGCGGCGCAGACTGCAAGCCTCGGACGCATGTCACGCGCCGACATTCCCCGGATGGACGGTTTGCCGAGAAGGTCGCCTGGTATGGCGCGGGTTGATCATTCACCGCCTTGGAGAGCGCCGTCGGACTACCGGATTACCGTTCGTTCCCCCGCCGACCAACGCAGACCGCACGTCTGCGTCAATCCACCGATGCGCTCGCGCCGTTGTCGGCGGGGCCGAGGCGGAGAATGCGGGGCACGGCACGCTTGGCCCACGTATCGGCGTCGTCGTAGGCGGAGGCGCTTTCGCCGAAGGCTTCGCGCAGCATTTCCGTGTCAATGATGCCCGGATTCAGGGCGACGACGGCAACGCCTGCCGCGACTTCTTGCGCGACGGCTTTCGAGAGGCCTTCGATGGCCCACTTGGAGGCGCAGTAGGGAGCGACTTCCGGCGAGGTCGAGCGGCCCCAGCCGGAGCTGAAATTGACGACCACACCGTGCCCGGCGGCGTTGAGGGCGGGCAGGAAATGCCGCATAACGGAGACGGTCCCCTTGACGTTCACCGCGAGGATGTGCGCCATGGCTTCATCCGGTACGTCCCAGATCGGGGCCGGGGTGTTGATCACGGCGGCGTTGCTGATGACAAAGGCGGGAGTACCGAAGCGGTCGAGGACGGACTCGGCGAATCGCTTCACGGCAGCGTCGTCGCAGATGTCGACCGCCTCGAAGTGGTGCTCCGGCCCGAGTGACGCCTGCAATTCCGCGAGGGCCGATTCGTTGCGCCCGAACCCGGCCACCCGGTGCCCGCGCGCGGCGAATCCGCAAGCCATCGCGAGCCCGAGCCCGCGTGTGCAGCCGGAAATGACAACGCATGGTTCCTCCATCACCGCCTACCCTTCGCCTCCGCCGTCGTTGGTGCAAGGCAAAGCCGTTTCGCGATTCTCTTCCTCTTCCTCTTCCTCTCCCCGCGCCGCAGACCCCCCGCCAGCCCCGTTGGCCCTGCAATTCGGATGGGAAATTCCGGTTTATTGGGGGGAGTCCTGGAGCGTCGCTTGATTGATGGCGCCGAATCCGTATGGGTTTGGAGATCCCGCTCCGCCTTCCCTTTGCCGCAATCCTTGCGGACGCTTTCCCTCAAGTCTTTCTCTTGCCTTTCACAAAAACAACCATCCCCTGATTGAAAACACCATGAAGTCGCTCGCTTTCTACTTCGTCTCTATCCTTGTCGTTCCGCTTCTCGCGGCGGAATCCGCCGCCGGGTGGGAATCCATCGTTACGCACAAGCATGCGGACGGCTGGGAAGAGATTTCCCTCAACTACGCCTATGACGCCGCGGATGGCTGGAAGTGGCTGCCGGAGGCAGGCGTACGGGCCTACATTGTCGAGCCTGATTATGACGCGGAGCGCGGTTTTTCGGAGATGGTCCTCCTCGAAGGCGGGATGCTTACAACGGACAACGCGCTGGACAGCACCGTCGTCGACACTTTCTACATCGGACGCTACGAGGTCACCTGGGGCGAGTGGCAGGCGGTGCGCGCGTGGGCGGCTGCCAAAGGATACGACATGGATAGTGTCGGAGAGGGCTGCGCGGACAGCCATCCGGTGCATTCGGTCACCTGGTATGATGTATTGAAGTGGTGCAATGCGAAGAGCGAGATAATGGGGCTGGCGCCGGTGTATAGAGTGGAAGGCGTAATCTACCGTGTGGGATAATTTGGCCCTTATGGCTCGCGAGTTGTGAACCAGGACCTATCCGCAAACGGGTATCGGTTGCCCTTGGAAGCGGAGTGGGAGTTCGCGGCACGCGGGGGCAACCAGACCGGCGGCTACGCTTACGCTGGTGGCAATGACCTCAGCGCGGTGGCGTGGTTTTTGGACAACAGCGGCGGCGAGGTGTGCGACTTGCAGGATGGACGTGGTACGTGGCCTGTTGGCGGGAAGGCGGCGAACGAGTTGGCCTGTATGGCATGACCGGAAATGTTTCGGAGTGGTGCTGGGACCATGGCGGCAGTTTCCGCAGGTTCCGCGGTGGCAGTTGGCTCGCCGTCGAATTCTTCTGCGTCCTCTCTCGTCGGGGATTCAGCGTTACCCCGAACCACCACCACATCAACGTCGGCGTCCGCCTCGCCCGCACGCATCTACACTGACGGGAAGCAGCGCCCATGGCAGTTCTGGAAAACGAATTTCTTCCTTCCGAACGCGTAAGTTTTTGGGATCGCAACGGTACCTGCCTTCCCGCACCCCGAACCGACCGCCAGGATGGCAGTCGGCTACGACGGAACCGGGGGTCGGTTCAGTCAGTCCGGCCTGCCGTTCGGCAGGCTCGGGCCCTGAGCTATGCCGAAGGACGCTGATCCTACTGTGCCGTCGTGCGCTGCAAGACACCCGCTCCGCTCAGCGCAAAAGTCGGCGGAGCACCCCCGGACCACGGCGATTCGCCCCGGTCCGCCGGATGAAGCGTATTCGTTTTTAAACGTATCCCGCAGATAAATTAATTGACGGAAAATATCTATTTCACAGTTAAAATAATTGACAATTATACTGCGCAGAGAAAAATCATTTGCCCGAGGCCCAGCGTCTGCCGGTTGCGGGAGATAGCGGTTGATTTCCGGAGGGGGGCGGGCTTTAGTGGGCCGCTTATGTCAGTAGGATTGCTGTTTTCGGGGCAGGGTGCCCAGAAGGTGGGCATGGGGCGCGGTCTCCATGAGCATTCGGCGCGGGCGCGCGAGTTGTACGCGGCGGCGGACGCGGCCCTTGGCTGGCGGCTGACGGAGTATTCGTTCAACGGGCCGGATGCGACGCTCACGGAGACGCGTGTGTGCCAGCCGGCGCTGTTTGTGCATGGCTACGCGCTGTTTGCGGAGCTGGAGGCGGCGGGCAAACTCAACGGCGCGAAGGCGGCGCTGGGACTGAGCCTCGGCGAGCTGACGGCGCTGACGGCGGCGGGGGCGTTTGACTTTGAAACGGGCCTGCGCGTGGTGGCCGAGCGCGGGCGCCTCATGCAGGAGGCCTGCGAGGCGAGTGAGGGCACGATGGCCTCGCTCATCGGCGGATCGCCGGAGGCGGCACAGGAATTGTGCGCCGCCCATGATGTGGACATGGCGAACCTCAACTGCCCGGGCCAGATCGTGATCTCGGGTGAGCGCGCCAAGGTGGAAGACGCTGTCGCCGACGCGAAGGCCGGGGGCGTTTTCAAGATGGTGGTCCCCCTCAACGTCGCCGGGGCCTACCACAGCCGTCTTATGGAGCCCGCGCGCCGCGCGTTCGAGGTGTTCCTCGCCGGTGTGGAGATCCGCACGCCGGGCTTCACGGTTTTTTCCAATGTCACGGGTAGAGCCGTCGCCGATCCTGCCGAGATCCGGCACTGCCTAGTGGAACAGGTGGTGTCGAATGTGCGTTGGGAGGAGTGCATGCGCGGCGCGGCAGCCCTTGGTTTTCATCAGTTTTATGAGTTCGGGCCGGGCGGCGTCCTCGCGGGCCTCGCCCGCCGCATCGACCGCGCCCTCGCCGTGACCTCCGTGCAGGACTACGACGAACTCCCCCTCTAGACACCGCCGCACCGCACCGGTATGCCCGAACTTTCAAAAATCCGCAACTTCTGCATCATCGCGCACATCGACCATGGAAAGACGACCCTTTCCGACCGGTTGCTGGAGGTGACACACACCGTGCAGTCGCGCGATATGAAGGAGCAGCTCCTTGACTCGATGGATCTTGAGCGGGAGCGCGGCATCACGATCAAGAGCCACCCCGTGACACTCGCTTATTATGACCCCGAGGGCACAGAGTGGCGGCTCAACCTCATCGACACGCCCGGCCACGTGGATTTTTCCTATGAGGTGTCGCGTAGCCTCGCGGCCTGCGAGGGGGCGTTGCTCCTTGTCGACGCCGCGCAGGGGATCGAGGCGCAGACGGTGGCCAACTGCCAGTTGGCGATCCGCCAGAACATGGTGATCATCCCCGTGATCAATAAGATCGATCTGCCGGGCGCCGAGGTGGACAAGGTGAAGCACCAGCTCGAGGAGATTCTCGCCATTCCGGCGGACGAGGCCGTCCTCGCCAGTGCCAAAGTGGGCAAGGGCATTCCCGAGATCCTCGACGCCATTCTCACCCGGATGCCGCCGCCCCGCTGGGCCGACTATCCTTCAACGCGCCTCCTCATTTTCGACTGCGTCTATGACAGCTACAAGGGCGTCATTTGCTACGTGCGCGTCTTTTCCGGCAAGGTGAAACGCGGCGATTCCATCGTCCTCATGAGCGACGGCACGAAGACCGAGGTCAAGGAGGTGGGCATCTTTTCTCCGAAGATGCGCGCCTGCGAAGTGCTTGAGCCGGGCAGCGTGGGCTACGTCGTGACCAGTATCAAGGAGGTGGCCGACATCCGCCTCGGCGACACCATCACGGGCGCGAACGAGCCCGCTGCGGAGATGCTGCCCGGCTACAAGGAGGTCCAGCCGATGGTTTTTTCAGGTATCTATCCCATTGATACATCGGACTACGAGAAGCTGAAGGTCAGCATGGGCAAGCTGCGCCTCAATGACGCCGCCTTTGTCTACCAGGCGGAGAGTTCGGTGGCGCTCGGATTCGGTTTCCGCTGCGGATTCCTCGGGCTCCTTCACATGGAGATCGTGACCGAGCGCATCCGGCGCGAATACGATCTCGACATCATTTCCACGTACCCGAGCGTCGTCTACCGCGTGACGAAGAGCGACGGCGAGCTGGTCGAGGTGCAGAATCCCGTGCACCTGCCCGATCCAAGCGAGATCGACCACATTGAGGAGCCGACGATCCGCGCGACCATCCACCTTCCCAATGAATCCATCGGCGACATCCTTGCCCTCGTCATGGAAAAGCGCGGGATAATCGACCACACCGAGACGATCGACGCCACGCGCGTGATGCTCGTCGCCAACCTGCCGCTCAACGAAATCCTCGTTGATTTCAACGACCGCCTCAAGAGTATCACCAAGGGGTACGGCTCGATGGACTACGAGATCACGGGCTACCAGACATCCAAGCTCGTCAAGCTCGACATCCTCGTGAACGCCGAGCCCGTGGATGCCTTCTCCAGCATTGTCCACGCCGACAAGGCGGAGGCGAAGGGGCGGATGCTCTGCGGCAAGCTGAAGGACATCCTGCCGCGCCAGCTGTTCAAGGTGGCCATCCAGGCGGCCGTCGGCGGCAAGGTTGTCGCCCGCGAGACCGTCGGTGCCCTGCGCAAGGACGTTACGGCAAAGTGTTACGGGGGCGACATCACGCGCAAGCGCAAACTCCTCGAGAAGCAGAAAGAGGGCAAAAAGCGCATGAAGCAGGTGGGCAAGGTGTCCATCCCTCAGGAGGCATTTGTCGATATTCTCAAATCAACCAGCTAGTTGACCGTGTTTTCGTTTCTTCGATCCAAGGAGTCCAACGCCCGCCGCCAGGCGCGCGACTGGCTGCGCCTCGCCCAGAAAGTCCACGCATACCGCCGCGACGTCCTCGACGAAAAGCCGCGCGCGCGCCTCGAGGCCGGCATCGCCGAGCTGCGGGATCTTCTGCGGAAGAAGGCACCCGTCGACGAGCTGAACCGCAGTTGCGAATCGCTTGAGCCGGTCCTGCGGCAGACCGGGGGCTCCTTCTTCCCGCGCACCTTCTGGGCGGAGAACGTCGAGATGGTGTTGGTCGCGGCGCTCGTCGTCATCGCCATCCGCACTTTTCTCTTTCAGCCCTTCAAGATTCCGACCAACTCAATGTATCCCACCTACAACGGGATCACGACCAATCTTTATCTCGACGCCGGGGAGCAGCCCAACCGCGCCTTCCGCGCTTTCCGAACGCTCCAGCTCGGCGCCGGGCACCGCTCATTCGACGCGCCGAACAGCGGCGAGCTGATCATACCCCTGACCACGGGCGGCATTCCCTCGATCCATCCGAACATCCGGGGCCGCCCCGAGCGCGGGCGGCAGTGGTTCGTTCTGCCGGGCGTGAAAGCCGTCTACACCTTCTACATCGGCGAGGACCCTATCGAACTGCATGTGCCGACGGACTTTCCCATCGAAGACCTCGTGCGTTCGCTCGCCGCGAACGGCGCAGGCATCACCGACGACCCGCGCCACGGGCGCGTCCTCCGCACGGGCCGGCATTTTGAGGCGGGCGAGTTTGCGTTCGCCTTCGACATCCTCACGGGCGACCAGCTCTTCGTCGACCGCATGAGCTACCATTTCATCCGTCCCAGTGTTGGGCATCCGGTCGTATTCCTGACCGACGACATCGAACTCATGTCGCGCGGCGAACGCGGAAAGTATTACATCAAGCGCCTCGCCGGCGGACCCGGCGACACCCTGCGTATCGAGCCGCCCGCGCTCCTGCGCAACGGCGAGCCCATCGAGGGCGCGGACGCCTTTGCCCTCAACGCGGAGCAGGCGGACGGGTATGCCGGCTACGTGCGTATGAACGCCGCCCGCTACGGCGGCGCCCGGCCCATCAACGTACCCGAAGACCACTTCTTTGTTCTCGGCGACAATTCGCCGAACAGCGCCGACAGCCGCCAGTGGGGATTCGTCCCGAAGCACGCCATGGTCGGCCGCGCCTTCTTTATCTACTACCCCTTCAGCCACCGCTGGGGACCGTCGAAATAGGTGCTCGCGGGCGCGGTATGACCGGCGCCGCACAGCGAACCGAGGGCAGGTTCTGCGGCGGCGGGGTCAGAGCGGGCGGCTGAGGCGGCCCCGGTATTTTTCGGAGAGGCGGTTGTTGTGTTCGCGGCCGCCGGGGAGGTTGACGCTGCGCAGGAGGGGCGGTTCGTGACCGGCGGCTTCCATCCATGCGATGGCCTCGAGGACGGCGAGGTTGAGGAGGAGGCAACCGGAGACGGTGGAGAGTGGGGCGGTCTTGAGGCCTGAATTGCCGACGGGTAGGGCGGCGTCACCGGGCGGGGTGCGGTTGTCGAGCACGTGGTCGGCGATTTCGAAGAGACGTTTGCCGGAGGGGTGGGCGCTTGCGGTCGTTTCCGACATGGGCAGACTGGTGACCGCGGCGACGGTTCCGCCTGCGGCCTTCGCGCCGAGGGCGATTTCGACCGGACTCGGGTTTTTGCCCGAATTGGAGATGACGATGGCCACTTCACCGGGTTGGAAACCGAACTGCCATGCGTAGCGCTCAAAGAGTTTCCCGCCGTAGCCGGGGACAACTTCGGCCCACCCTCCGCCGGGGTCGACGATGGCGCTCACGGGGACGAGCCCGCCCGCGCGATGGACGATTTCGCGGGCGACAATGCCGGAATGCCCGCTGCCGAAGACATGGAGGACACCTCCTTGGGCGAGCGACTGCCCGATGGCTTCGCCGACGGCACGGAGGGCCTTGGCGTTGGCCGAAACGGTCTCTTCGACGAGGCGGTCGCAGGCGGTGAGATAGCGTGCGGACAGGCCGGAGAGCGGGCGGGCGGCGTCCGCGGGCGGGCGGTTGCCGGGGTCAGAGGTCTCGTTCATGAATCCAATGGTCGGTGGCGGCGCCGGCCCACACCTCCGGGAGGTGCGGCAGATAGAAGCGCCTTTCCGGCGCGCGGGTCTCCAAGGGGAAATACAGCCACACGCGTTGACCGAAGTGGAAGAGCCACTGCGGGTTTTCCGGATGCACGTGCAACCACGATCCGACGCCGATGTCGTAGATGAGGTAGGCCCCGTTCTCTCCGATAACATGGATAAACCCGTGTAGATCGCTGTAGACCCATGGTTTTTCGGGTGTCCACATTCCGGCCAGAACATTGCCGATGGGCGTGGAGTACCAGTGCCCGTCGTTGATGGAGTCGGCGGGCGACTCACCGACAAACGGATGCCCTTCTCCGCTCAGGACGGTGAAGAAGCGGACACGGCCCCATTCGAGCGGATAGCCGCCGAACGCCGTGGCCCCGGCCTGCAGGGCGACGATCCCGTCTTGCTCCGGCTTGTAGTGGAAGTATTCGCCGGGTCCGGCGTCGCGGGTCGCGAGGACATCGACCTCGGCGACATGCGTGAAACTCACCTCGTCGATGGCCCAGCCGATAGCGGGGTTTCCGTCGAGATCGGTGCGTGGCGCGTATTCCACATTCGTCGAGTCGGCCGCGGGGTCGAGCAGGAAACGGAAACGCAGAAAGTGCGTCCGCTCCTCGTAACCATGGAGATGGATTTCGATTTCTTCGAAGGAGTCCATCAGGGCGCTGTCCGGGCCGGTATCGGCGGTGCCGCGCATGGACCAGACAGGCTCCCAGAGGTTCTTGCCCGGAACGGTGGACACTTCAATCAAAGCGACTTGGTTGCGGGTGGCATGCGTAAGGCGGTGACGCAGGCGCAGAGTGGCTTCGGGATTCGGCATCAGCAGGGTCTTGAGTTCCGCTACCTCGGACTGTCCCGCCCGTGCGTCATCCGGATGGCCGAGAAGTATGGCGGAGCCGCCGCGGGCTCCGGAAAATGGTACAATGGGACCGCCTTCGGATACATCAAAGGCAAAACGCTCGCTGGAGGTCGTGTCATCGATCCACGTTGCCGTCCGAAAGGACAGCTCCCGCAGTCGTTTCCCGTCGGCAAAGGAGGGCATCCGCACAGAGACAGAGTTGTGCGCCTCGCTCCAAAGATGTTTTTCCCCGCGCACGCGGGCGAGGTGGCGCGGCTCTGTGGGACCGTAGGGATTGAAAACCCTCGTGGTGTAGGTTTGTTCGCTCTGTGCGGAACCGGCCACACCGCTGATAGTCACCTTGAACGCCCTTTCTTCCGCTGAATCGAGGAAGTCGAGGGCGGGGGTGCCGGGCTGGATGCCCTGAGGATGCCACACGAGGTGGCCGCCGGTCTGGGACGCCGCGGGCTGGTTTTCGATGCTGACCGGAAAATCCGCGCCGTCGCGTGTCATGGACACCGAAGCGTCCGAAAAGTCCGCGCCTTCGGCGGCGAACGACCAGCGCGGGTAGACGAGTGTGTGCGGCACGTAACCCGGCGGCGGCCAGGCAATGAAACCGTCGCGGAGGTCGGGATAGGGAGCGGAGGTGCTCCCGTCGATTACCCAGAGCACGTTAGCGGGCAGGTGCGCCTCGCTGCCGGGGACGTCGCCCGAGCCCATTTCGCGGTGCGGCGGATGCAGCAGCCAGCGGCGGTGTCCGACGCGGGGATTGTTGCCCGCGTCGCGGATATACGAGGTAACGGCGGCGGGGCCCACGGGGCCGAGCGCGATATTGCCTTCGCGCGCAGCGTTTCTGCCGTCAAGGGTGAAGAACGGCCATGTCGCGTCGGGCTCGTGCGGATTCCAGACTTCCGAGGAGCCGAGGGTGGACTGCTTTACGCTGATCATGAGCGCGGCATCCTGGGCGGCGGTGTTTCGCTGGTCCGTGAATTCGACCCGTCCGGGTACCCCCGCCATGGCGCGGAAAAAGTTCACGCGCAGCCGGGTGGCCTCGACCCAATCGGGCGAGACCGTTCCGGCGGGACTCGGCAGACCGATGCTGTCGATGCTGTAGGTGCCGGTCCAGTCCATTTCCGCGCCTTCCGAGGCGTAATAGAGGCTGCGGTAGAACTGCCGCACGGCTTCGCGGTCCGACGTGTCGACGGACAAACCGCTGCCGCTGAGCACGGCGGTCCCGAGACAGGCGAAGCACAGCAGAATGCGCGCGGCATTTGCGGGAATAGGCATGGGAATCCGGTCCATCTGAATTTGTACTGTCTAGTGTCTGGGTGATTCAGCCCCCTTCGACAACGGTAAATACGCGAATCGGGCGGCGGCGGATTCATTCTTTGCCGGAAAACCGCTCCCCAACCCACCCGGGCAACCCATCAAATAATCCGGATACGTTGATGTTTGGCCTTGCAAAGCGGCGGAACCGGGTTCTTTTTGGAGGGCTTATGCTGAAAGAATTCAAGTTTTCCTCGGAATCGGTGGCGGAAGGTCACCCGGACAAGGTTGCCGATTTTATATCGGACAGCATCCTCGACGCCTGTCTCGAGCAGGACCCGCACAGCCGTGTGGCGTGCGAAACGCTCGTGAAGAGCAACATCGTGACGCTCGCGGGCGAGATCACGACGAAGGCGAAGTTCGATGTGAACGACGTCGTGCGCGACGCTATCCGCGAGATCGGCTATGTGGACAACCGTGACGATGACGTCTTCCACGCGGACGATGTCTTTATCGCCAACTACCTCACAAAACAGTCGCCGGACATCGCGCAGGGCGTGGACGCCCGTGCGGCGGAGAACAAGGCGACGGAAGAGCAGGGCGCGGGCGACCAGGGCATCATGTTCGGCTACGCCTGCAACGAGACGCCCGAGCGCATGCCCGCCGCGATTATGTTCGCGCACCGCATTCTGCGCCGTCTCGCGGAGGCGCGGAAGAACCGCGAAGTCGACTTCCTGCGGCCCGACGCGAAGAGCCAGGTGGCTGTGCACTATGCGAATGACGGGGTGACCCACGTCGACAATGTTGTTGTTTCGACGCAGCACACGGAATCTGCCTCCTACGCTGAACTCTCCGAGTTCATCAAGAAGAAGGTGATCGCCGAGGTGGTGCCCGCAAACCTGATTTCCGACAAGACCGAGTACCTCATCAATCCGACGGGTAAGTTCGTCATCGGCGGGCCGCATGGTGACGCGGGGCTCACGGGCCGCAAGATCATCGTCGATACCTACGGCGGCTGGGGCCGCCACGGCGGCGGCGCGTTTTCCGGCAAGGATCCGTCGAAGGTCGACCGCTCCGCCGCCTACATGTGCCGCTGGGTTGCAAAAAACATTGTTGCCGCCGGCCTTGCCGACATCTGCGAACTGCAGGTCGCCTATGCCATTGGCTATCCGAACCCGACGTCCATCCACGTCGAAAGCTTCGGCACCGGCAAGGTGGACGACGAGGTCATCGCCCGCGCCGCGCGCGAAGTCTTCGGCTTCAAACCGGCCGACATCGTGCGCCAGCTCGACCTGCTGCGTCCGATCTACCGGCAGTCGACCAACTACGGGCACTTCGGCAAAGCCGAGCTTCCGTGGGAGCAGGAGAACCGCGTCGAAGAGCTGCGCAAGGCCGCCGGATTGAAGGCGTCGTCCGCCGCCTGAGGCGCGGTCCCGCCAAGATCACAAGATCACATAACGAACCCAAGGATAAGACTTACATGTCAACTGAAACAATTACAGAACAAGACTACAAAGTGGCGGACATCTCGCTCGCCGATTTCGGTCGCCGCGAGATCGAGATCGCCGAGAACGAAATGCCCGGCCTTATGGCCACCCGCGAAAAGTATGCCGCCGAACGGCCGCTCGCAGGCGTGCGCATTATGGGGTCGCTCCACATGACGGTGCAGACCGCCGTTCTCATCGAGACCTTGCGTGAGTTGGGTGCCGATGTGCGCTGGTGCTCGTGCAATATTTTTTCCACGCAGGACCACGCCGCCGCCGCCATTGCGGCCTCGGGCGTGCCCGTCTTCGCGTGGAAGGGCGAAACGCTCGAGGAATACTGGTGGTGCACCTACAGGGCGCTCACGTGGCCGGACGGCCGCGGCCCGCAGCTCATCGTCGACGATGGCGGCGACGCCACGCTTCTCATCCATAAAGGCTATGAGCTGGAGGACGGGAGCGACTGGGTCGACTCCGAGTCCGAAAGCGATGAAGAAGCCGTCATCAAGAGTCTCCTCAAGCGCGTCAAATCCGAGGATCCCATCCGCTGGCACAACGTCGTGAAGGACTGGAACGGTGTCTCCGAGGAGACCACCACCGGCGTCCACCGCCTCTATGAGCGCCAGAAGGCCGGTACACTGCTCGTCCCGGCGATCAACGTCAACGACTCGGTCACGAAGAGCAAGTTCGACAACCTCTACGGCTGCCGCGAATCCCTCATCGACGGCATCAAGCGGGCCACCGATGTCATGATCTCCGGCAAAGTGGCGGTTGTCTGCGGATACGGCGATGTCGGCAAAGGCTGCGCCGCCGCGCTCAAGGCCAACGGCGCCCAGGTCGTCGTCACCGAGGTCGACCCGATCTGCGCCTTGCAGGCGGCTATGGAAGGCTTCCGCGTCCTGCCCATCGAGGACACACTCGGCTGGGGCAATATCTATGTGACGACTACGGGCAACAAGGATATCATCCGCTACGAGCACATGGAAAAGATGGCCGACCAAGCCATCGTGTGCAATATCGGCCACTTCGATAACGAGATTCAGATCTCGAAGCTCGACAAAGGCGCGGAGGTTAAGAAGACCAACATCAAGCCGCAGGTCGACAAGTACACCTTTGCCTCCGGAAACAGCATCTACATGCTTGCGGAGGGGCGCCTCGTGAACCTCGGCTGCGCCACCGGCCATCCGAGCTTCGTCATGTCGAACAGCTTCACCAACCAGGTGCTCGCCCAGATCGAGCTTTGGAAGCAGGTCGAGAAATACACCCCCGGTGTCTACATCCTGCCGAAGCACCTCGATGAGGAAGTGGCGCGCCTGCACCTCGAAAAGATCGGCGCGAAGCTCACCAAGCTTACGAAGGAGCAGGCCGACTACATTGGCGTGAAGCCGGAAGGCCCCTTCAAGCCCGAGCACTACCGCTACTGAGCGGAAGCGCATCGGATCAGCGTCCGGCGACGGCAAGCCGGGCACATCCATTTCAAGGCCGGCCCCCCGCGCGGGGGTCGGCTTTTTTTATTCGGGGCCGTCAGAGGTCTATAACCGAAGGCGTTGTCGGCGGGGCGTCGTGGCCCGGACGCGCTGGTCGGCTGGCCGCAGTTGCCAGGCCTCTGGTCGTCAGCCAGAAGCTGTGGCGGGGCTCTGGAAGCATTCTGTGGCCGAAGCCGTCAGGCTTTGGAACCGTTCGTTGCGCGCGCTTACCGCCCGCGAAGACGCCCGGTCCGGGGCCGCCGCTGCGCGGAACGCCACGAGCCGCTCAGGCAAGCGCCCGCATGCGCTCGACGCAGCGCTTCAGCGCGGGGACGGGATCGGCGGGATCGGCTTCGTATTCGAGCACGGCCATGCCGTCGAAGCCACCGTCCTCCAGTTCCCGCACGAGCGCGGGAAGGTCGAGGTTGCCCTCGCCGACGACGGTGTCCTGCCATTGGCCGTTGCTTTCGAAAGTGAAGTCCTTGTAGTGGATGCCGGTCACGTGCCCGCGGAACCCGCGCGCCCAGTCCACCGGGTTGCCGCGCGCGGGGCCGATCTGCAGAGCCCACGCGGTGTCGAGGCAGAGGCCGATCTCCGGCGAGCCGAGGCCGACGAGGTGCCGCATGACGTCCGGCGAGCCGCCGAACATGTAGCCGCCGTGCGTATGGATACCGACACGGATCCCGTGGGCGCGCGCCCACCGGCGGACCTTGGGGATGGCGCGCAGGTAAGTGTCCACTTGAAAGTGGCACGAGAGGTGGCGCGCGCCGGCCGCCGCCGCGCATTCGAACCACGCTTCCTCACGGTCGTCGCCGGTGAAGGTCTGTACCCCGATGGAAATGATGGATACGCCGCCGTCCTTGTATTGGCGGACGACTTCCTTCCATCCGGCGGGGTCGTTGAAGTCAGCGTGGACGGCACAGACCTCGACCTTGTCGAGGCCGGTCTCGCGCACAAGGCGGGCGACCGTCGGGTTGTCCTTGAACTCGCGGAAGCAATAGCTTTGCACGCCGAAATCGCGGGCGGGGGATGTTGTGGAACTCATTGTATCTGTGGTGCGGTGATGAGGGATGGAAGGATCCAGGCGCGCGGACCGTTTATTTAGCAATGACGACTTCGCGGCCGCTCGCGCACGAGACCGCGATGGCATCGAGGATCTTTTGCACGGCGAGGGCCTGTTCGATTGTCACGCAGAGGTCTTCGCCGCTGCAGATGTGGTTGATGAAGTTGCTGAACCGGCACTCGTGCGGGTAGCGGATGTCCGCGCGGACGTCGTCGATGACTTCGTAGTTCTCGCGGATGGGGTTGCGGCGGAATACGCGCGGCGGATGGGTCGTCGCCCCGGCGTCGGTGCCGAATACTTCCGTGCCCAGGCGGTTCTTCTCTTCCATGTGGCAGGCCCACGCAACATCGAGCGAGACGGTCGCGCCATTGCGGAACTTGATCAGGGCGGAGGCGAAATCATCGACGTTGAACTCCGTCTTCGCACGGTCGGACAGTCCCCAGCCACCTTCGCCGAGACCGCGGTTGCCGAATTTCGTGTAGGTAGCGCCCGAGACGGACACGGGGTCGAAGTTGTCGATCACGTAGAGGCACACATCGAGCATGTGCACGCCGATGTCGAAGAGGCAGCCCGCGCCCGCCAGCTCGCGGTTGCCGAACCACGTGCCGAGGCGCGGGATGCCCTCGCGGCGCAGCCAGGCGGCCTTGGCATGATAGATCTCGCCGAAGACGCCCTCGTCCGCGAGCGAGCGGATCTTCTGCACCCCGGCGGCGAACCGCTGGTTCATCCCGAGCATGAAGGTCTTTCCGCTCTCACGTGCTGCGGCGACCACGTCCTCCGCTTCGTCGAGGCTGAGGGCAAACGGTTTGTCGAGGATGACGTGTTTGCCGGCGCGCAGAGCCTCGATGGCAAAGGGCGCGTGATAGGCGTTTGGCACCGCGATGTAGACGGCATCGATATCGCCGTCGGCGAGGAGGTCCTCGCGCGTGGCGTAGCGGCGCTCAATGTTGTTGGCCTCGCAGAGTTCGCGGAGGCGGTCGGCGTTGAGGTCGTGCGCGGCGAGCACACACGCGCGCGGGTGCTCGTTCACCTTTCCGGCGCTGTGAACCGAGATTTGTCCCGCTCCGATGAATCCGAAATTCAGTTTTTCCATGGAAGTGGGCGAGGTTTGGAGGAAATGCGGATGAACACCAGCCCGGAATGGCGCGGGCGGCAGCTTTTCCGTTTTTTCCGCAGGAGCCCGGCACGCTTGCCAAACGGCGGCGCTGGCGCACAGCATGGGTGGAAAAAACGGAGATAAGGTTCGCTTAAGCCTGCTCTCCGGTCAACCGCATGATCAGCCGAATCGACAGGTATGTCTTCCGCGAGTGGGCGAAGGTTTTCGCGCTCACGCTTTTGGCTGTGAAAGGATTGCTCGTCCTCGACGACGTGCAAAGCAACCTGCCTGACCTGCTCGAATCCGGCGCGGGGACGGAAGAAATCATCCGTTATTACGCGCTCACCCTGCCGACCTATCTGCCGCATGTCATCCCTCTGAGCGTGCTCGTGTCGCTCCTCTTTGCGCTGGGCCAGTTGCACCGCTACCACGAGATCACGGCGATGCGCTGCGCGGGGCTCGGGCTCTTCCGCATCACCCGCTCGCTCTGGGCGGCGGGCGTCTTTCTCGCCCTCCTGCTGTTTTATCTCAACGCGGACTGGATACCGAGCGCGGTCGAGGGTTCGCGCACATTGCGGGACAACCTGCGCTACGAGCGGGAGATCGACCTAGCGGCGACGGAGGATGTCGGCATCATCCACAACCTTACCTTTTATAACCATGCCGACGGACGGCTCTGGTTTGTGAACCGCTTCAGCGAACGGACCTACCGCGCCTACGGCGTGACGATTTCGGAGATCCGCGACTCGGGTGCGCGGGAGGTTCGGCGTATCGTCGCGAACGAGGGCTATTTCGACGATATCGCCGGGATCTGGGTACTCCTGCGCGGGCGCGAGACGCTGTTTTCGGAGGAAACGGGAGATCCCGTGCGGAGCCTCGCCTTTGAGGAAAAGGTTTTGCCGGACTTCACCGAGGATCCGGAGCTGATGAAGTTTCTCGAAAAGCGCCCGCGCGACCTGTCGTTTTTTGAGCTTCAGCGTATCATAACGACTCTCTCGCCGGAGGAAGACGCGCGCGTGGGCGATTATGCGCGCCAATACTACGAGATCCTCTTCAACCCGCTCGGCGTTCTCATCATCGTCGCTCTCGCCATACCGTTCTCCGTGTCGGGAGTCCGCACCAATCCCATGGTGGGCGTCTCGAAGTCGCTCGGGCTTTTTGTTGTCTACTACCTCGCCGTGAACACGTCGCGGTTTCTCGGGGCGGATTATCTCTCGCCAATGCACTCGGCGTTGCTGCCCAACCTCATAATGCTCGCCGTTGCGGGCTATTTCTTCTGGCGGGCAACGCGCCCCACTTGATTCATGAACCGATCAGTCCTCAAACTCAGGCGGTGCCAGCGCCGCCCCCGTGTCCTCGACGGTCATCCGTGGGTCTTCGCGGGGGAGGTGGAGCGTGCGCCCAAGGATGCCGTCGCCGTCGACGGGCACGCGGCCGATCTCGTCGACCCACGCGGGCGGTCCCTCGGCTCGGGGATCTACAACAGCCAGTCCAAAATTGTCTGGCGGCGCTTTGCGCGCGACAACGGGGTCGCGTGGGATGCCGCCGCGGTCGCCGGACGGATCGACGCCGCAGTCGCGCGCCGGGATCCATCCGCGCAGTTCTGCCGTCTCATCTGGTCCGAGGCGGATGACCTGCCCGGCCTCGTCGTCGACCGCTATGACGATGTCCTTGTGCTTCAGGCGCTCACCCTCGGGGTCGACCGCATGCTCGGGGTGATTGTCGAGCGCCTGCGCGCTTTGCCCGGCGTGACGGAGGTTGTCCTGCGCAACGACTCGCCCGTGCGGCGCCAGGAAGGGCTGGATTTGAGCGTATCCACGGCTTCCGGCACCGGACTGCCGTCCCGCTGGTTCGCCGTCGAAGGAATCGAATACCGCCTCGACCTCACGGGCGGGCAAAAGACGGGGTTTTACCTCGACCAACGCGAACAGCACCCCGCCGTCGGCGCCATGGCGGAAGGACGGCGTGTGCTCGACGCTTTTTGCCATCAGGGAGGATTCGCCCTCCATTGCGCGAAAGCCGGGGCGGCCTCCGTTCTCGCCCTCGACAGTTCCGCCGAGGCCGTGGAAGCCGCCCGCGCTAATGCCGCCCACAACGGACTGACCGTCACCGCAGAGACGGCCAACGTCTTCGATTATTTCACGTCGCACCGGGAGGCGCGCGGCCTTTTCGACCTCATCATCCTCGATCCGCCGCCTTTTGCCCGCTCCCGCTCCGCGCTGGAAGGAGCTTTGCGCGGCTACAAAGAACTCAACCTCCGTGCGCTCCGCCTCCTCTCGCCGGGCGGAATCCTCGCCACCTATACCTGCTCGCAGCCGGTGGACCGTGCGCTCTTCCGCGCCGTCCTCGCCGACGCCGCCCGCGACGCCCGCCGCAGCGTCACCATCCTCGGCGAGCCCCGCCAGCCCGCCGACCACCCCGTGCGACTCGACTTCCCCGAAAGCGAATACCTCCGCGGCCACTGGCTGCGTGCCGATTGATCGATGCCATGTTTCCCCCACCCCATTTTCTTGCTATATTTCTCAAAGCAAAAACAATACGAAATCATATCCAAAAATAAAATATGGGCGAAAGACGAATCATATCTAATGAAGTATGCATCTACCATCTCATTGCGCGTGTGGTGCAGCGGCGGCGTTTGCTGGCGGACGTGCAGCGGGAGGTGTGGGTCGCGGCGCTGCGGCGCGCGGCGGAGTTCAGCGGGGTGGAGCTGATCACCTA
>SLLG01000310.1 GCA_007134215.1 Opitutales bacterium
CTAATTCCCGGCCCCGAGCGCGGCGAGTGCGTCCTGCGCCTGCGAGGCGGGCGAAGCCGAAAGATCGCGCCACGCGATTTTGCCGTCGACGACGAGAAAGGTCTGGCGGCTGAAGAATCCCGGCACCGCGCTGCCGACACCGAATGCCTTGCCCAGCTCGCGCTCGGTGTCGGCCACGAGCGAAAACGGTAGGTTGTGCTTTTCTTTGAAAGCCGCCTGTCGCTCCACGCTGTCAGTGCTCACACCAAAGACCTTCACACCTTTTTCCTCCAGCTCGGCGAAGTGGTCGCGCAGGTTGCAGGCCTGCTTCGTGCATCCCGGCGTGTCCGCCCGCGGATAGAAGTACACGAGCACCGGCCCCTTCGCGTAAGCTTCGGCCAGATCGACGGTCTCGCCGGTCTCGATGGTGACGGATTGGCGGGGCGCCTCGGCCCCGACCTCAAGGGCATTGGAGCGCCCGAAGAGAAAGGCAGGAATCATAATCAGTGCAAGTATGGAGGCGGTCATCACGGTCCGCTTCGGTGAGGAAAGGATTTTCATCAAACCGCACTCTATCCCGTGTGCACCGCCCGACAAGCCGCGCAAGCGGATTTCTTCCCCAATCGCGCCGCATTCCCCGAATCCGGGTTACTTTCCGCGGGCGGCGGCCTCCTCGCCCGCGTGAATCTTCGCTATACGCGCCGCGTGTCGCCCACCCTCAAACTCCGTCGCCAGCCAGGTGTCAACGATGGGACACAACTCATCCGCAGGCACCATACGCGCGCCGATGGATATGACGTTGGCGTTATTGTGGAGTTTGGTCATGCGCGCGCTCTCGCGGTTCCAGCAAAGACCGCAGCGGATGCCGGGCACTTTGTTGGCGACGATCGTCTCACCGTTGCCGCTGCCGCCGAAGACGACGCCCAGATCGGCCTCGCCCCGTGCCACGGCCCGCGCCGCCGGGTAGACGAAGTCGGGATAGTCGCAGGACTCGGGGGAGTCCGTGCCGAAGTCGATGACCCTGTGCCCGAGTGCCTTGAGATGGGCCTTAAGGCGTTCTTTGTAGGCGAAGCCGGCATGGTCCGTGCCCAGCGCAATCCGTTTAGTGTCCATTGGTCGTGTGCGGAATCGTAGAGAAAACACCCCTTCATGGCGCGGACGGGACGCCTGTGGCAAGGCTGGATTCGCCGCACACGCTTCGCACATGTTCGCCATCATGCAAAATGCGGACCGCCGCTTGCGGGAAAGCGGAATACCCCCTGCGGACGGCAGAATAAGCAACCCATTTCAGCCCAAATTTTCACTCATGCGCGAATCAATTGCGAAAAAACCTGCACCCGCGTTTGCGATCCTTAAGCGTGTGGACCCTATTTAAAGTCTGTCTAAGCGGGTTTCCGCCGCTTCCCCGGAGAGCCATGGGGACAAAGCGGAACCGTCGCTTGGACGGACTGCCATTCCCTTATAACCAACCAGACGAAAGGAGTTACTATGCTATACTGGGCAGCTGTATTTTTCATCATTGCCATTCTCGCGGCCGTCTTCGGCTTCGGAGGGATCGCCGAGGCCTCCATGGGCATCGCGCAGATTCTCTTCTTCATCTTCATCGTCTTATTCATCGTGTCCCTCATCATAGGACTCGGACGCCGGCGACCGCCGGCGTGATCGCAAATCCCAAACAACGAACGAAATACCATGAAAACTCAGATATCTCTCAAACATCTCCTCGCGGCCGCTACGGCGGTTGCTGTCTTCGCAACCCTGACGGCATGCGGCGAGCGCGAAGACAACGAATACGAAGACCTCCGCGACGACGTGGAGGACCGGGCGGAACCAACCCGCGACTATCTTGGCGACCAAGCCGACACGCTGCGCTCAACCTACGAGGAACAGCGCGACCGCTTTGCCGAACGTCTTTCCGACCTGCGCGAAGAAGCCGATGACGCCGGTGCCTCCGGCCGCTCGGCTTTCGACGACGCCATGTCGGAGCTGGAGGACGCATGGGAAGGATTTCAGTCCACCCTTGCGGACGGACGCGACGCCACGGCCGACGCCCTGCGCGACGGCTGGAACCGGCTGACGGAGGCCTACGACAACGCCCGCGAAGAGTTGGAAAACATCCGCGACGAATAACCGCGCGGGGCTTCCTCCCCTCTATTCCGTGCCGCGGCTTCCTCCGGGAAGCCGCGGCTCTTTTTATTTCCAATCCCCGGTCCACCCGCCAAGCGCGCGGAACAGACGACAACCAGCGGCGGACCTTCCCGCCCCCGTTTTCGGAAACGGGCGTCCCGGGAACAGGATCACATGATCCGCGGACCCGGATGCCACGGCGTCCGGTGAATGGCGGATAAGAGCGGTATGGACGAGCGTTCCAACGGTGTTCTGCGGTCTGAAGACACTCCTGCGAGCGGACAGCTTACCCCGAGTGCCATTGTGGCGCCCGGTCCGTCTCATAATCCGGCCTCACAGAAACCATGATTGCCATTTCCCGAATCAGCCTGCCTATGTTATACTCATAAAATGACAGGTGAAAAACAACCCGCCCAGACCTTCAAACGGTACATCCCCCTCTTTGTCGTCGTCGCCCTGGCGGCGCTGGGAGCGGGCGCACTACAACTTCCCCTCGACACGGTCGGCGCGCACGCGTGGATGCACGGCTTCATGGGGCTGTTTCTCCTCAACTTCGCGATGCTCAAACTATTCGATCTGGAAGGTTTTGCCGACGGTTTCCAGATGTATGATCTTCTCGCGAAGCGGGTTCGCCCCTATGCACTCGCCTACCCTTTCATCGAGTTGGCACTCGGTCTTGCCTACCTCGCGCACATCGCGCCCGCGGCAACCTACACGGCGACCATTGTCATCATGCTGTTCGGTGCGGCCGGCGTCTTCAAAGCCCTGCGCGAGGGACTGGACATCAATTGCGCCTGCATGGGAACGAGCTTGAACGTCCCCCTCTCCACCGTTGCGGTAGTCGAGGACGCCGGGATGGCCCTTATGGCGGCGGCAATGTTGTTCTTTTACCTGCTATGAAAACCTTCGATTGCGACAACTGCGGCGAGCGCATTTTCTTCGAGAACACCGGATGCCTTGCCTGCGGCAGCATGGTGGGGTTTGTTCCCGAGCACCTTACCCTTTCCGCCTTCGGCCCAAAGGAGGAGGGCCATTACAGTATCATCCACGATGCCTCCGGCAGCCGCTGGAGGAAGTGCCGGAACTACGAGGAGGAGAACGTCTGCAACTGGATGCTTCCGGCGGACTCCGCCGAGGAGTATTGCCCGTCGTGCCGCCTCAACGAGGTCATTCCCGACCTCTCCGTGAACAACAACCGCACCCTCTGGGCGAAAATGGAAGCAGCAAAACGGCGCCTGACGTTCTCGCTCCTGCGCCTCCGCCTTCCCGTCCTGCGCAAGGAGGACGATCCGGAGCGCGGCCTTGCCTACCGGTTTCTCGCGGATCCCGACGACGATTTCACGGAGACGCGCCGGGTCCTCACCGGCCATGACCGCGGCATCATCACAATCAACATCGCGGAGGCGGACGACGCCGTGCGCGAGAAGATGCGCCTCGATATGCGGGAGGTCTACCGCACGCTCCTCGGGCACTTCCGCCACGAGTCGGGGCATTATTACTGGGACCGCCTCTTCGCCGACACCGGGCGGGAGGACGCGTTCCGGGCGGTCTTCGGGGATGAGCGCGAGGACTACGGCGGGTCGCTGCAGCGTCACTACAAAAACGGCCCGCCCCCCGACTGGCAGGAGCGGCACATCACTTCGTATGCGGCGGTGCACCCGTGGGAAGACTGGGCCGAGACGTGGGCGCATTATCTGCACATCACCGACACCCTCGAAACCGCCTGTTACAACGGCATAGAAATCCGCACACCGGAGGGCAAACACATCGTCCGCGATCCGTTCCGCGGACGCTTTTCATCCGTCGCGCAGGACTGGTTCGCCCTCCGCTTCGTCCTCAACAGCCTCAACCGCAGCATGGGCCTGCAAGACCCCTACCCGTTTGTCATGGGCCCGGCCGTGATCGACAAACTCACCTTCATCCACGACTGGCTGCGGGAGCAGCGGGACCGGTCGGAAACAGTTTCGCCATAGAATTCCCGAGAAACCGGCCCCTCCGCATCCTTATTCTCTGACCTCCAGTCCCTGCGATCGGCCCTACCCGATCCGCTGGCGCCGGAGGTCCACGGTGTGGGTAAACTCGGGGGACTGCCGGGCTTCGATGCCCGTGCGCACCCCGCCGTGCAAATCCTCGCGCGCCTGCCAGCGCTCCTCGCGGCGGCGGCGGGCTTCCACAATGTCGCGCGGGCGGTTGCCGTAGACCGGAGCGGAGGGATTCCAGTAGTGGTATTCCCATGCCACCGCGACTTTTCCGTCGGCGTCATCCACCCACTCGAAGAGAAGCGGTGAGTGAATTCCGACATGCGGATGGAGGGCGGGATAAGCGCTCGCACACTTGTAGCGAAGGCCGCAGATCCACTCGCCGCCGACCTCCGCGAAGGGCACCTTGACACCTTTGACGAGAACGTGCCCGCCCGCCCCGCGGGACCCGCCGACGAGGCGCAATTGCAGGCGGTCCGTGGAGTTGTCGACCACGCGCACGGTTGTGGTTCCCCGCGCCTCTTCCGCCATGAGCGGCCATGACTCGAGCGCCTGACGGATTTCCAAAGAGCCCTCTCCCGCCGGCATCGAACCGACCACCGGAAACCGGAAATCAAATACAGGCCGCAGCCACTCCGGATCGAAGGGCAGGCCGACACGTTCGAGATCGGCGCAGATCGCGCGGAAATCCTCCCACAAAAAAGCGGGCAGGAAGTAGCGGTCGTGCAGGGCCGCGCCAAAACGGCGCAGCGGAGCGTCGAAGGGCTCGCGTATCAACCGCGCGAAGACGGCGCGAATGAAGAGTGCGACCGCCGCCATCCAGTCGACCGAGGGCAGCGTCTCGAAGGCGCGCAACTCGATGATCCCGAGCGACCCGTTCGCGGCGGAGGGATTGGCGAACTTGTCGAAGCAAATCTCGGCGCGGTGGGTGTTGCCCGCCGAATCAGTGAGAAGATTGCGCAGAAACTGGTCGACAAGGAGGCCCTCGGGCCACGGACCGAGGCGCTCCAGTCCCTCGCACGCCACTTCCAGTTCGTAGAGGCCGTGGCGCGGGCCCTCGTCGACGCGGGGCGCCTGCGAACCGGGGCCCACATACTGTCCGGTAAACAAATACGAGAGCGCGGGATGATGCTGCCAGTAGCGCAGCACCGAGGCGATGCGGCGCGGATCTTCAAGGAATGGATTGCGCTCCTTCGACGGCCCGCCGAAGGCGAGATGCGCGCCCCCGCCGGTGCCGTGCACGGCACCGTTGAGCTGGAGCTTGAGCGCGCGCATGTCCACGCCCTCGGCGGCATGGAAGGCGGCCGCGAGCGATCTCCGGTATTCCGCCCAGTCGCGCGAGGGCGGCAGATTCACCTCGAGCACGCCCGGATCGGCGGCAAGGGCGTAGGCCAGCAACTCGTCACCGTAGTCAGCCGGCGAATATCCGCAGAAGACAAGTTTGCGCAGGTCCCTTGCCCGCGCGATGCCCTCGATCCGCGCAATCAGTTCGCGGAAGGCGGGCCACGGCAAAGGCGGGATAAAGACAGAGAGGGCGCCGCCCTCGCTCTCCACGGTAAGCGCGCGGCGCAGGGCATCCTCCGGCAAGGACCAGAGCGGCAGCCGCAGCCCCGCCGGGCTGTCCCCGATGAGCAGTTGCAGCCGACCCGCTTCGGTATCGGAAAAATCCCACCGCTCCGACTGCCAGGAGCCGTCCGTCCAATCCATGGGGAGCACCCACGCGGACGGATCCGCCTCCTTTTCCGCCTCCGGCGCTTCATGGGCGGGCAGAAGAAAATCAACGAGCCCCAGTTCCTCCGCCACCGCACGCGCGAAATCGCCCGGCTCCATGCCGGCGTCCGACGCTTCCGTGTCGTCGAGGTGCAACCGCCGCGTGTCGGACCATAGTTCCCGTCCCACCGTCGCGCAAAGGGTGACGAGATTCCAGCGCGGCAGCGGCTCGCCGGGATACCACTTCCCGAAGACCTGCATGGCGAGGCTGCCGGGGTAGAGCTCAGCGATGAGACGTGCGGCGAACCGCCGGGCGTAGCCGAGTTTCTCCGGTCCCATTGCGCCGGTGTTCCACTCCTCGCCTTCCGGCAAAACAGGAACATACGTCGGTTCCCCGCCCATTGTCAGCGTGACACCGTGATCGCGCAAAACGCGCTCGACCGTGGGGGCGAAAGACTCCGGCCCGGAGGCGGTGTCGGTATTCCGGCTCATTGCAGCAGCTGGATATCGAGGTCGACCTTCACCAAGCTTGTCACCGGAACCGGCGAATAGAAGTTTCCCTGGATCGGGCTGACCGAGGACGGATCGATGGCGACGGCGGCGGGAACGAAATAAGCGTTGGCGAGGATTCCGTTGGTCGGGTCGAAGCCTTTCCAGCCCGCGCCCGGCAAATACACCTCCGCCCAAGCATGCATCGAGCCGACGGCGCGGTTGAA
>SLLG01000152.1 GCA_007134215.1 Opitutales bacterium
AGACGAATCGTATCAGACAAATTATGTGTCTATCATATCATTGCCCGTGTGGTGCAGCGGCGGCGTTTGCTGGCGGATGTGCAGCGGGAGGTCTGGGTGGCGGCGCTGCGGCGCGCGGCGGAGTTCAGCGGGGTGGAGCTGATCACCTACTGTTGCTTGCAAAACCACTTCCACATCCTCGTGCGGATCGACCCGGCGGCGAAGGCGTGTGACGACGCGGAGCTGGTGCGTCGCTTCCGCGCACTCTACGGGCGGGCGAAGGCGATGTGGTGCGGGCTGGACGCGTCTGCGCTGTCGCACGCGCTGGCGCACGACCCGCCGGAGGCGGCGGATCGGCTGCGGGAGCGGTTGCGCGCGCGCATGGGGAATGTGTCGGAGTTCATGCGCACGCTGCGGCAGCGCTATACGATGTGGTTCAACAAGACGTATGACACGGTGGGGACGCTGTGGGCGGAGCGCTTCACGAGCGTTCTGGTGCAGGACGTGCCGTGGCTGGTGGGTCTTGTGGCGGCATATATCGATTTGAACCCTGTGCGGGCGGGTTTGGCGGAGCTGCCGGAGGACTACCGCTGGAGCGGGTATGCGGCGGCGCTGTGCGGCGCGGACGCGGAGCTGCGGCGCTCGCTGGCGGGCTGCTTTCCAGGGGAGGGCGGAGATGAGGGTGCGCTGGCGCGCTACCGTCTGCTGATGCTGGGCAAGGGGGCGGCGTCGAAGCGCGACGGGACGGGCGGGCGGATCGACCCGGTGGCGTTGGCGGAAGCGGCGGCGGCCGGCGGCGAGCTGGAGGCGCACGAGCTGCTGCGGCTGCGGGCGCGGTTCTTCACGCGTGGCAAAGCGCTGGGGACGGAGGCGTGGCTGCGGGAGGGGGCCGGTGCGGCGGCGCTGTCGCGCCTGGGCAAGCCGCCCGGAGCGCGGCCGGTGGATGCGCTGAAGCATGCCGAACTGGTGGTGGCGGGAAGCGCGGCTGCGGCGGAGGTGCCCACTCTTCCGTAAAACCTCTTTTTGCGGCGCGGAGTTGCCGCACGTGTTGCGGGTCGAGACCGGTCGGGCAAACTCTCTTTGCGGAAACAACCTTGACGGCGGCGGACCGGCCCCATTTGAACGGTCGCTTTGGTCCGACTGTGCCCGGGGCGGAAACGTGCCCGCACGGCATACCCGCCCGCCATGGGCAGCCGGACCCTAAAAACCGGAGTTATTATGAGTTACAAACTATTTATTCCCGGACCTGTCGAGGTTTCGGCAAAGACGTATACTGCGATGACGACGCCTGTTTTCGGGCACCGCAGCGCGGATTTCGTCGACATGTATCAGTCGGTCCAGCCGGGCCTGCAGACGCTCTTCGAGACGAAGGATCCCGTTTATATTTCCACAAGCAGCGCCTGGGGCGTGATGGAGGGAGCCATCCGGAACCTGGTGCGCAAGAAGGTCCTCAATTGCTGCAGTGGCGCTTTTTCGGACAAGTGGTATGATGTTTCCATGCGCTGCGGCAAGGAAGCGAAAGCCCTCCAATATGAGTGGGGGACGCCCGTCGACCCGGAAGACATCCGCCGTGAGCTGTCGAGCGGAGATTTTGACGCGATCACGGTCATCCACAACGAGACCTCGACCGGCACGATGAATCCGCTCGCGGAGATTATGGCGGCGGTGCGTGAATTTCCGGAGGTCATGAGCATTGTGGACTGCGTTAGTTCGTTTTCGGCGGTTTCGATCCCGAAGGACGAACTCGGCATCGACGTGCTCCTGTGCGGCAGCCAGAAGGCGCTCGCCCTGCCGCCGGGAATGGCGCTCTTCAGCGTGTCGGAGCGTGCCCACACCCGCGCGGAGGAACTGAGCGACCGGGGCTACTACTTCGATTTTCTGGAGTTCCGCAAGAATCATGAGAAGGGAATGACGCCCTCGACGCCGGTGATTCCGCTGATTTTCGCGCTAAAGTCGAAGCTGGAGGACATCTTCGCGGAGGGCGTGGAGGCCCGCCACGAACGCCACGCGCGCCTCAACGCCTTGGTGCACGAGTGGGTGGACAAACACGGCTTCGAACTGCTTCCCCCGCGTGCGTTCGCATCGAAGAGCCTCTCGTGCGTGAAGAACACCAGGGGCGCCGACATCGCCGAACTCAACAAGCGCCTCAAGGCCCGCTACAACTGCGTGATCGACGGCGGATACGGCAAGCTGAAGGGCAAGACCTTCCGCATATCCAACATGGGCGACGAGACCGATGCCACCATCACCGCTCTCCTTGACCAGTTGGACACGATTCTCGCCGACATGGATGCCGCATGATTTGGCCGACCCCCTTGCCGAGTCGTTCCATTGCCTGTAGCCTGCGTGTCGCGCTGGGCATCTCCCCGCGCCCGCCAACTCCGATTATTCTGACATGAAGACTTTAGTTATCGCCGAGAAGCCCAGCGTGGCCCAGGACATTGCCCGCGCCGTTGGCAAAATGAAACGCGAGGGCGACCATTACGAAAACGATGAATACATCGTCGCCGCCGCCGCGGGCCATCTCGCCGAACTCTGCATGCCGGAGGACATCGACAAGAAGCGCTACGGCTTCTGGCGGTTGAGTGAGCTGCCCATCATCCCGGAGCCCTTTAAGGTCAAGCCGCCTTCGGAAAAGCGAAGCAAGGAGCGGTTCGACTCACTGAAGAAACTCATGGCCCGCAAAGACGTGGGGAAGATCCTCAACGCATGCGACGCCGGGCGCGAGGGCGAACTCATTTTCACCTACATCTACGAGCTGGCGAAGTGCAAAAAGCCGGTGGAGCGGCTCTGGATGCAGTCGATGACCCCCGACGCCATCCGCGAGGCATTCCGCCGGCTCCGTTCGCCCGAGCAAATGCAGGGGCTTCAGGACGCCGCGCGCAGCCGCTCGGAGGCCGACTGGCTCATCGGTATCAACGGCACCCGTGCCATCACCAAGCGGATGTTCGGGCGCGGCAAGCAGGTCGCCACCGTGGGCCGGGTGCAGACACCCACGCTTTCCATCGTGCTCCGGCGCGAGATGGAGATACGTAACTTCAAGCCCCGCGACTACTGGCGTCTCGTCGGGCAGTTCGGTGTCACTTCCGGTGAATACGAAGGCGTCTTCCAGCACCCCGAGGCCAACAAGCGGGGCATCGAGGAAGACCGCGCCGACCGTGTGTGGGACGAGGAAGAGGCCGGGCACCTCCTCGCCCGTGTGAAAGACGCCTCGCACGGAGTCGTGGAGGAGGAAAAAAAGCGCACGCGCCAAAGCTCGCCGCGGCTCTACGACCTCACCTCCCTGCAGCGCGAGGCCAACGGCCGTTACGGTCTCCCCGCGGGCAAGACGCTGCGCATTGCCCAGGCGCTCTACGAAAAGCACAAGGTGCTCACGTATCCGCGCACCGATTCGCGCGCCCTGCCGGAGGACTACATCGGCACCGTAAAGGGTGTCCTCGGCGCGCTCCCCGGCGATCTCGGCGAGAAGGCTGGACCCGTTCTCAAGAACGGCTGGGTACGGCCGAATAAGCGCATCTTCAACAACGCGCAGGTCAGTGACCACTTTGCGATCATTCCCACCGGCCAGACCAGTTCCAAGCTTAGCGCCGACGAGGCGAAAATCTACGACATGGTGGCGCGCCGTTTTATCGCCATATTCTATCCGCCCGCGGAGTTCGACGAGACGACCCGCCTCACCACTGTCGACAACGACCTCGTCTTCAAGACCGCGGGCAAAGTCCTCGTCAAGTCCGGCTACCTCGCCGTTTACGGCAAGGCGGCGCTCGACAAGACGCTGCCTCCGCTCGCCGCCGAAGACCGCGAGCCCAATTGGTGGAAGGGCGGACCCGTGCCCGGAGGTTACCTCGCCGAGCCCCGCGGCAGCGAACTCGTGCAGGAGACGACCAAACCCCCGCCGCGCTACACGGAGGCGACTCTTCTCGCTGCCATGGAAGGCGCGGGCAAGCTTGTCGACGACGAGGAACTCGCCCTCGCCATGAAGGAGCGCGGCCTCGGCACGCCCGCTACCCGTGCCGCCACCATCGACCACCTCATCAACGAAAAGTATATCGAGCGCGACGGTAAATTCCTTGTTCCGACGGTGAAAGCGGAGAATGTATTCGAATTTCTCTCCGCCGTGAAGGCCGAGGTCCTCACCAGTCCGGACCTCACCGGCGAGTGGGAGCACAAGCTCGTTCAGATGGAGCGCGGCAAACTCTCCCGCAAAGAGTTCATGGACGGGATCATCGATCTCACGAAGACGATTGTCGACCGCACGCGCAACTTCGAGGAATCCGAGGACGACGCCCGCGAGACCTCCGTCATCTCGCCGAGCGACGGCAAGCCCATGCTCGAGACGCTGCGGTCGTACCGGTCGCAGGACGGCGTATTCAACATCTATAAGACCATCGGCAACCGCAAGATGGAGGAGGGCGAGATTGCCGAACTACTCGAAAAGCGCCAGGTGGGTCCCCTCGACGATTTCCGCTCGCGCGCGGGAAAGCCGTTTTCGGCGATGCTCCGCCTTGATGCGATGAACAAGGTTGCTTTCGACTTCGGGGACAACGCCTCCGGCGGCAACGGCGACGAAGAGGGGCTCGACCGTTCGCAGCTCAAAGTCGTCGGCACCTACAAGGAGACGGGCGCCAAAGTCTACGAAACCCCCAACGCCTACGCCTGCGAGCGCAGCCTCGACGGCGACGAAAAGAACGCTCTGCGTATCAGCCGCACCCTTCTCGGCAAGACGCTGCCGCCCGAGGAAGTATCGAAAATGCTCGAAGAGGGGAAGACGGGGCTCATCAAAGGCTTCAAGTCCAAACGCACCGGCCGCCTCTTCGACGCCTTTCTTCTCCTCAAGCCCGGCGGCAACATCGGCTTCGAGTTTCCGCCCCGCCCTGCCCGCAAGGGCGCGGCCAAAAAAGCGGCGAAGAAAGCGGCCAAAAGCACAGGCGGCGAGTGAGGTTTCCAGCAGGATTGTGCACCCGGGAGGCTTTTCGGTCCCGGCAGTGTTGAAGTGGTGGACCTGAAGGTTCGCCCGTCACTCCGGCACGACGGACCGTGCGCCAAGCATTAGGAGAAAGAGAAATGCTGCGGGCGGAAGGGCGAACCGCCACGGCGTCGCTGTAAACGGGCGGAACCGGATCAACACGCCCGAGGCAAGGACCGCGCCGACCGCGACAAAGGGCATTGAACCTACACGCCATTCCATATTGAAGTAAAATCCGGGTATGCGCAGCGCGGCGTCGACCATCCACAGCATGACGGCCAGCACTGCCCATGCTCCGCGGTTGAGAAAGGCGCTCAAGCCCTCGAGTCCGGTAAGTCCGGCGGCGGCAGAGAGGACTCCGTTGACCACGGCGAGCGAGGCGGCGGGAATGAGCGCGAGGTTGAGGAGAACCGCGCCGGGCGTGAAAAGTTCGAAATAGGCGATGATCAGCGGCATGCTCCCGAGGCACGCGGCGAGACTGATGGAGAAGGCCGTCGCGGTCCACCGCAGGGCTGCCGCTGTGGGAGCGACCCACGCGGGATGCAAATCCTCAGGGATAAACCGGCCGAGGTTGATTGCGTCGCGCAGGTGGGCGGCGAGCGGAAGCCCGATGAGGAGGATCGAGCCGACCACGGCATACGAGAGCTGGAAGCCGACGGCAAAGAGTTGGCGCGGGTCCCAGAGGAGCACGGCCACGGCGGAGGCGACAAGGGCGGCGAGCGGTTCGCGTTGGCGCAGAAATACGTTTGCCGCCCAGTAGAAGGCGACCATGCTGAAGGCGCGCACGGCGGAGGGCGGGGCGCCGGTCGCCAAGACGTATCCGGAAAGCAGGACAAGGCCGATGACTGCCGCAGCCTGTGCGGGCACGCGCAGAAGTTGCAGTCCGAGCGCGAGGGTGAGGGCGACGGCAGCGACATGGAGTCCGCTCACGGCAAAAAGATGCATCGTGCCGGTGCGCACAAATCCGCTGCGCAGTTCCGGTCCGAGCATCCATTTCTGTCCGAGGAGCATGGCGGCGAAGACGTGGCCGTAGGGATGCTCCTTATCCTCCGAACCGGCTAGGAGAATGCGCGTCAACCGTTCGTTGGCCGTGTTGCCGAAGGCCGTGTGCCACGACGTGCTCCCTCGGTGCTCGACAACCGCTCCACGCCGAAACGTGGCGGATACACGCCGAGCGTCGAGATAAGTTTCGAAACCGTCGCGGGGCTCGGTTGCCGCACGGAATTCCACGATCCCCCGCGCCTTCACACGCTCGCCCCGCCGCACCGCGCGGCCCTCGGGACACAGCGCGAGGGAGTAATACACGCGGCGGCCCTCCAGTTCTTTCAGGGGCGCATGGGCCGCTTCCGTCACCAAGGCGAGCCCCATGGCACCCTCGGGAAAGGCGAGCGAGCGGAAAGTCTGCTCAACAAGAAGCTCCATCACGGCGTCACGCGCGGGCAGGTCCGCCCACTCCCCGGGTTCGGGAGCGTCTTGCGTTTGCCATCGGCTCACCCCGAAGGTGGTCAGGGAAAGGAGAAGGAGAGGCAGCCATACGCGGGATCCCGGAGCCGCCGCGCAGGCAACGGCGGCTGCGAGGGCAAGAAGGGCGTAGGCGAGGGGAGTGTGGCCAAAAGGAAGGAGTTCCGTAGCCGCCAAAGTGTATCCGGCGATTAACGAAAGCAGCACCCATGCAAGCGGCACGCGCAGCGAGGGTAGTCGAAGAGACTCAGGCTCTGTGCGCGATAAAATGCTCACCGGAAACCTCCATGGGCCGGCGCATGGCGGCGTGCAGGTAGCCGAGGGCGGAATCCACGGCGGCTTCGAGGGACGAACCCTTCGCCACTTCGGCGGCGAGGGCGCTCGCGAGGGTGCATCCGCTTCCATGCGTATTGACATTCAGGATACGTTTGTGGCGTATCGCTTTAAGCGGTGTGCCCGGCACGGCGAGGAGATCGACGAGGTCGTCTCCCTGCAGGTGGCCGCCTTTCAGGAGGAGGGCGGCGCCGGTGGAAGCCGTCAGTTCGCCCGCCGCCCGCTCCATGTCGCCGGGAGACGCCGGGCGCCAGCCGAGCAGGACAGCGGCTTCGTCGAGGTTGGGCGTGAAGATAGTGGCGCGGCGGAGCAACCGGCGCATCGCCGCTTGCGCCTCGGCCTCCAGCAGCATGGCTCCGCTGGTGGCCACCATTACCGGGTCGACGACAAGGGGGACTTCCGGTCGCTCTTCCGCAAAGGCATGCACGGTGTCGACCAACTCCACGTTGAAGAGCATGCCTGTTTTGATCACGGAGAGATCGAAGTAGGCCGCGACGGCGTCGAGTTGTTTGCGGAGGAACTCCGGGGAAACGGCTTCGACCCCTGTCACTTCCCGCGGGTTCTGCGCCGTGAGACAGGTGATGGCGGTCGTTCCGAAGACACCGCGTGCGGCGAAGGTCAGGAGGTCGGCCTGGATGCCTGCGCCGCCCCCGCTGTCGGACCCTGCGATCGTCAGCGCCACCGGCAGCCCGCGCTTGAGTCTTTGTGCCATAGCAATGCAGGGTGGGGCGGGCACCAGCGTACGGCAAGTGTTTTGTGTGCATTGTCTGTTGGAAATGTGAATTTCCGCTTGACTTTTTGCATCTGAAGATCAGTCGAAATGGGGCGCAGGTGGATATCGGGCCCTTGAGCCCGACATCCCGCCATCTCCTTTATCGACAACAACCTCAGCCGATGCCTGCCGCATGATGTTTGCCTACCCCGAATTCTCCGTCCGGTTGGTGCGTTTCGACCGCCTCCCGCTGTTGTCCCTGCTGATCCTGGCGACGGTCTGTGCGGTCTATGAAGTTGCCGCCGCCGGTCCGCCCCCGCTGTCCGCCGGGCACGAGGCGCCGCCCGCTGTCGTTGAGCGAATCGAAGAGCTGCGGCGCGAAGTCGCCCGGCACGACGATCTTTACTTCCGCCTAGCCGAACCGGAAATCAGCGATGCCGAGTACGATGCACTGAAAGAGGAGCTTCGCCGCCTCGAAGCGAAATGGCCTGATGTCGTGACGGACGCCCCGCCGGTTCCGGAGATCGGGGACGACCGCACGGGTTTTTTCCCGACCCACCCGCACATCGCCCCGATGCTCAGCCTCGACAAGGTGACAACCGAGGGCGAGCTGGAGGCCTTCGACCGGCGCGTGCGGCAGGCGCTCGGGAGGGATGCCGTCGACTACTGGGTGGAGCCGAAGTTTGACGGTATCGCCGTCAGCCTGACCTTTGAGGCGGGACGCTTCACCCGCGCGGCGACCCGGGGAAACGGCGTGGAGGGCGACGATATCACGGAAAATGTCCGCGCGCTCGGAATCGTTCCGGAAGCGCTGCGGCGGGAGACTGCCGACGGGCGGGCGGTGCCGGTGCCGGACTTGATCGAAGTCCGCGGTGAGCTGTTTGTGTCCTACCCGGAATTCGAGCGGCTGAACGCGGCGCGTGCAGCGGACGGAGAACAGCCCTTTGCCAATCCGCGCAACCTTGCCGCGGGTACAATGAAGCTGCGCGATCCCGCCGAGGTCGCGCAGCGGCGTGTCGAATTGGTCTGCTTCGGCTGGGGCGGGATCGTGCCGGAGGAAGCGCGGCCCCCGGATTTGCGGGTGTATCATGAGTGGCTGGCGGCATGGGGGTTGCCGGTGGTGGAGGGGCCGGAGATGGCACGGGGCGCGGGGAAGGCCGTTGCCGCCATCCGTAAGATAGGCGACGGGCGCGGGGAGCGTCCCTTTCCCATCGACGGCGCGGTGGTCAAGGTCGCCGCCGTCAAGGATGCCGAGGTTTTGGGCTGGAGCGCCTCTGCTCCGCGCTGGGCAGTCGCATGGAAATTCGCGCCCCCGCGTGCGGCCACCCGTTTGCGCGGGATTGCGTTTCAGGTAGGGCGCACGGGTGCGGTCACTCCCGTTGCGGAGCTGGAACCCGTCGCTTTTGAAGGCGCCACTGTTTCGCGGGCAAGCTTGCACAATGCCGACGAAATCTCGCGGCTCGACCTGCGTATCGGCGATACCGTCCATGTCGAAAAGGCGGGCGACATCATCCCCGTCATCGTGGGCGTGGATATTTCCCGGCGGGCACCGGACAGCGAACCGTTTGTGTTTCCGGCCTATTGTCCGTCGTGCGGGGGTCCGCTCCGGCGGGAAACGGATCGGGCGGTCCATTATTGCGATAACCGGAGCTGTCCGGAGCGGGTCGCGCGAAGCATCGGGCACTTTGCTTCGGTCGGCGCGCTCAACATCCGCGGTCTCGGTCCGCGCACGGTGGAGGCGCTTGTGCGGGAAGCCGGTGTCCGGTCTGCCGCGGACCTATACCGGCTTGACGCGGAAGCGCTTGAGCAAGTCTCCGGAATCGGGGAGCGGACAGCCGCAAATCTACTGGCGTCTATCGAAGCCAGCCGCGGGGCGCGGTGGGACAGAGTCGTCTTCGGTCTCGGCCTGCCCGGCATCGGTGCCCGACGGGCACGTTCGGTTGCCGCCGTGGCCGGGGACTACGACGCCTTGCTTACCCTCGATGCCGACCGGCTGACGGCACCGGTGGATCAAGACGGCGCGGGCCTCGGCGGCTCCGTCGCGGACGGACTGCTCGCCGAGCTGGCGCGTTCGGAAACGCGGCAACAGCTCATGGCCCTCCGCGACGCCGCAGTCGGCAAGGCGGTGCAGCGCGTCAGCGGAGGCCCTTTGTCGGGCGAGGTTGTCGTCGTCACCGGCCGGTTGCCCGGCTGGACACGCGCCGAGGTCGTCGCACGCCTCGAAGCGGCCGGGGCCGGGGTCCGCAGGCGTGTTACCGCGGAGACGACCCTTCTCGTCGCGGGTGAGCGGCCCGGGGCAAATCTCGAACGCGCCCGCGCCCTCGGCGTGCCCGTTATCGGCGCGGAGGAGCTTCGCCGCCGCCTCGGAGAGGATTGACGCCTGCCGGCATGGGGCCGGGCTCACGGCTCTTCAAAGCCCGCCGGTGAATCCGGCAGATCCAGCCCGCCCGCGCCCATCCATCGGTGGGCGACCGCCAGTTCTCCGCCGTCCAAAACCTCCACCGTGACCGGTTGCGGAGGTCTTCGCAGACGGGCAAGGGCTGCGCCGCCCGCCCCGGTGCGCATCCATTCCGCCGTTCCCATGGCGCGGCCGCAGGTCATGAAGCGGGCACGCAATTGCACGAGTTCGTGCGGTGCCAGTTCGCCGCCGTTGCGCACTGTTTCCAGCAGCGCGGCACGGTCCACGCGCCCCGTGCCGCGACCTTTTGCCGCCGCGCCGCGCCCCAGCAGGAGCAACCGGTAGGCGGCGAGGGCGGCGGATTCGTCCGCTTCCCGCCGGAAGCAGCCCGCAAGTGCGGCACGGAGATCCGCGTGTCCCGCCAGCGCTGCCGCATAGCCGCTCCACCGGTAGTTCTCCGGCAACTCCGCAAGCCCCGCGCGGACCGGATTCAGGTCGATATACGCCGCCACCAGAGCCACGAACCAAGGCAGATCCTGCACCAGTACGCTGCCGAAGCACTCCGCCCAGAGCGTTCCCACCGTGTCGTGTGTGCGGTTATACCATTTTGTGTAGCGGTGCCGCAGCGTGCGCATGAACTCCGGCACGTCCCCCATCCGGGCGCGCAGGCGCGCCCGCAGGCGCTCCGCCGTCGCGGGCGGATCATGCGCGAGGGCGTGCGCCAGCCCTGCCGCGTCCAGCGCGCACCACTGTGCCTTCGACTCCCCGTAAAGGGCACGGAACCTTCGCACGAGCTCCCCATCGTCACACGCCTTCACCCCGGGGTCCACCCGAGCGAGGATATGAAAGTGGTTGCCGAGCACACAGTACGTAATCAGCTCCACACCGCTGAACACCGCCGCCCGGTGCAGCGCGCGCACCCACGCATCCCGCTCCGCCTCCCCGAGGATCCGCCGCCTGTGCACAACGCGTCCGAATAAATGATATACACTGCATTCGGTTGATAATATTCTTTTTTCACTCATCCTATTTTTATTTTCTTTAAGATAAAAAAAGTGACGGAGGGGGGCGTCAAGGCGGATTTTGGTGGCGCGGGCGGTGCGGGGGCGCATTTTGAAAGGGATGGGGAGTGACGGACAGGCGGAGCTTTTTGCGGGGTTGCGCGGTGATCGGGAGGCGGGGGAGCGTCGCGGGGCGCACCGTCCGCTGGCGGAGCGTATGCGCCCGCGTTGTCTGGCGGAGGTGGCCGGACAGGAACGTGTACTCGGTGAGAGCTGCCTGCTGCCGCGGCTGATTGCGACGGATTCGTTCGGGAGTCTTCTGTTTTATGGTCCGCCGGGCTGCGGGAAGACGACGCTCGCGGAGGTGATTGCGCGGGAGACAAAGAGCCGGTGCGTGCGGGTTAACGCGGTGCTTTCCAATGTGGCGGAGCTACGCGAGCACCTGCGCTGGGCGCGGTCGCGTCCGGAGGACCGGACGCTCCTGTTCATCGACGAGATCCACCGTTTCAACCGCGCGCAGCAGGATCTGCTGCTGCCGGATGTGGAGGCGGGGAATGTGCGTTTGATCGGAGCGACGACGCACAATCCGGGGTTTTATGTGATTCCGCCGCTGCTAAGCCGGAGCCATTTGTTCCGGCTGGAGCCGCTGCCGCCGGCGGCTGTGGCGGGGATTCTGCGGCGTGCCCTTGAGGATGCGGAGCGCGGTCTCGGCGCCCGCCGGATGACGGCGACACCGGCTTTCTTCGAGGGACTGTCGCGGATGTGCGACGGGGACCTCCGGCGGGCGCTGAACGCCTTGGAGACGATCGCGCTGGGTGAGCCGACGGGGTCGGAGCTGGACACGCCGGTGTTGGAGGGCTTCGCGCGGGAGCGGCAGATCCGCTATGATGCAAACGAGGACGAGCACTACGATACGGCATCGGCGTTTATTAAAAGCATGCGCGGCGGCGATCCGGACGCCGCGTTGTATTGGCTGGTGAAAATGCTGGAGGGCGGGGAGGACCCGCGCTTTATCGCCCGGCGGCTGGTGATTTTTGCTTCCGAGGACGTGGGGCTGGCGGACCCCCGTGCGCTTCCGCTGGCGACGGCGGTTTTCGAGGCGTGCGAAAAGATCGGGCTGCCCGAGTGCCGCCTGAACCTCGCGCACGGGGTGGTTTTTCTGGCCACGGCACCGAAGAGTAATTCGACGACGGAAGCGGTCGGTAAGGCGGCGGCCCACCTCAAGGAGCGGGGTGTGCAGCCGGTCCCTATGTGGCTGCGCGACGGGCACACGGCTTTCAACAAGAAGCTGGGGCAGGGTGAGGGATACCTTTACAGCCACGAGTTTCCGGAGGGTGTGAGCGGGCAGGCGTATATGATCGAGCCCACACAATTCTACTCGCCGAAGGAATCGGGGGCAGAGCGGCACATCGCGGAGCGGCTTGCCCGCTGGAAGGACTTGCGCCGCCGCGCGGGCGGGCGGGATGGCGGCCCGGCGGAGGGCTGAATGTTCTCCGGGTGTGCGGTTGTCTTTTGGTGCTTGAACTCACCCGAATGCCGGATTCCATTATTCGGGTTTGGGAAAGGATTTTGCTTGATGCGGAATCTCTTTTCAGGCTATAAAGGTCTTTTTCTTGCCCCGTGGGGATTTTCCTCAGTTACTTTTCTAAAGTGTTTTTGAAATGCAAACGGTATTTATAATCGAGGACGACACGCTTTTGTCCGACCTACTCTGCGACCTCATCAGCGGTGAGCAGGACTTGAAGGTAATCGGCACCTCCGGCGACGGTGCCGAAGGCTTGGAGAAGTGTCTGGAGATCAAACCCGACATCCTGATTTGTGACGTGAAGCTGCCTGGCTTGAACGGGATCGAAATCGTCCAGCGTCTCAAGCAGGACCGGCCCGAAATCAAGACGCTTGTCCTCAGCGCAATCCTCAATCTCGGCTCGATCAAGCGCGTCCTCATGACGAAAGCCGACGGGATTCTCGAAAAATCCGCCGGGTTGGACGAGATGCGCAAGGCACTGCGCGCGGTCGCCGAAGGGAATTGTTTTTACAGCGCCGATGTCATCAAGCGGATGCCGGAATTGCTCATGGCGTCCGAGAGCGAAGGCAGTCTTGACGCCCTGACCTCCCGCGAGCGCGAAATCCTCCAACTCATTGCCGAAGGGCACACGACGAAGGAGATCGCCGCAAAGCTCAACATCAGCACCCGCACCGCCGACGTCCACCGCAGTCATATCATGCAGAAGCTCAGCGTGCACAATGTTGCCGGGCTCACCCGCGCGGCAATCGGTTTCGGCCTCGTCGACGCCCCGCACCACTGATTGAAGCCGCTCCGGATGTCCGGTGGCGTGTTTGTGCGCATCCAGTGCCCGCTCGGTGACAGTAACGCCGCCTGAGCGGGGTAGAGTCAATCAAATCCCCGCACCAAGCGGTGGCCTGAAATAACGAACTGAAGTTACCTCGGCGTAGTGGCGCTGCCCGCACAAAAGGTATTGACCCGCACAGCGCGGCGGCGCAGCTTCATCGCTTCTTTTTCCTGTCGCTCCCGTAGTGTAATGGATAACACACGGCCCTCCGGAGGCTGGAATCGGGGTTCGAGTCCCTGCGGGAGCGCCACTCTTGCGGCCCGTGGCGCGGCGTTTGCGGCCCGCCCCGGCGAAGCCCTCCGCCCCTGCGGTCCTTTCACTGCTTTTTCGCACGGCGCTTGCCGTAGGGGTGCGCGGGTTCCGCGACCGCCCGCGCCTCGGGGACTTCCGTCGGCAATCCGATACGCCCGGGCAGGCTGGCGCGCAGGGCTTCGAGTTTCGCGGACGTATTGAACTCGCAGGCCCAGATGACAATCGCCCGCCAGCCGAGCGCTCCGACGGCGGCGAGGTTGCGCGCGGCGCGGCTGCGGTTGCGGTTGATCTTTGCCCGCCACCAGTCCGTGCGCGTTTTCGGCAGCCGGAAGTCCTTGCACCCCTTATGCCCGTGCCAGAAGCAGCCGTGGACGAAAATGACCGCCCTGTATTTCGGGAGCACAATATCGGGCTTGCCGGGAAGTTGCCGGTTCTTCGGCCCGTTTACGGTGAAGCGGTAGCCGAGGCCGTGGAGGACGGAACGAATGAGGACTTCCGGCTTCGTGTTTTTCGAACGAATCCGCGACATGTTGTAGGAGCGCTGCGCTTCCGACACGGTGTCGACCATACCGGGCCAGCCTTGGCCCCGCCGCCCCACAAGCCGAGAAAAATCCCGCTCCCGTCAAGTTTTATAACTCTGGGAGAAAAACAAGAAACTTTCTCGGAATTAATATATTTGACAGGCGCGGAGGGCTGCGGGCGCGGCGTTATGCGGTTGGGCGTGGTGCGACCGGGAAGCGGGCGGTGAATTCGGCGAGGACGGGGAGATCGGCGGGTGCCCAGGGGAGGGTTTGTGCGGCGTCGGCGTCGAGCCAGCGGGCGCGGGTGTGTTCTTTGAGGACAAGTTGCGGGCGGGTGCGGCAGCGCGCGAGAAAGGGAAGGAGGCGGATGGTGCCGAAGGGATAACAGTGGGTGACAGGTGAGAGCGCTACCAGCGGACCGACATGGAGGTGCAGTTCCTCGCGCAATTCCCGGCGCAGGGCGGTCTCCGGCGATTCACCGTGCTCGATTTTTCCGCCGGGGAACTCCCAGAGGCCGCCGAGCGTCTTTTCGTGCGGCCGCTGCGCGGCGAGGACGGCACCGCCGGAGTCGACGAGAACGAGGCAGGAAACGCGGATCATGCGCCGGGCCGGAGTGGTCGTTGGCGGCGCGGTTACCGCGGTTCCTTGTTCTCCGGCGAGTCGGTCCCGGCCTTGTGATAGGGAATTCCGGTGCGGTAGGCGACGCGTGAGAGGAGGTGGGAGGCGACGGGGATGGTGGCGAAGAGGAAGGCGATGGCGAGCGGAACCTTGATACCGGCGGCGTCGGTGCCGAGGTGCAGCCAGAGCGCGATGAGGAGAAGGCTGATGCCGAGGGTCATGCCTTTGCCGAGGGCGTGGCTGCGGCAGTAGACGTCGGGCAGGCGCACGATGCCGACGGCGGCGATGAGGAGGACGAAGCAGCCGAGGAGGATGAGGGCGGCGACAAGGGTGTCGTCGATGGTCATGGTTTGTTCTCCGGGTTCGGGTTTTCGGCGTTGTGGGTGCGCTGGAGGTAGAAGACGAGCGCGACGGTACCGACGAAGCCGAGGAGCGAGATGATAAGCACCAGCTCGAGGTAGACGGCCGTGTTCCAACGGATCGACATGAGCACGACGAGGGCGATGAGGCTGATCGCGACGGTGTCGAAGGCGAGGATACGGTCGACGATCGTCGGGCCGCGCATCATACGGTAGAGCCCGAGCACGATGGTGAAGAAGACGGCGAAATTACCTATGACGAGGGCGGTTTCCATCAGCGCATGAAGGACATAATGGGTTCTTTGAAGTTCTTCCGGATTTCGGCGGTTTTGTCTTCGCCTTTGCCGGGGTCGAGGAAATGGATGAGAAGTGAGGTAAGGTCGTCACTCACTTCGACGGCAGTGGTGCCTGGGGTGAGGGTGATGGTCTGGGCGAGGATGACGATCTCCGTTTCCGTCATTCCGGTGACATCCATGGAGATAAACTCCGGGCGCATGCGGCTGCGCGGAACGGTGAGGGTGAAGACCATTACCTGCACGTTGGAGAGGATGAACTCACGCAGAAAGACGAGGCTGAAGCGCACGAAGGCGAGGACGCGCCGCACGTAGTCGCTCGAACCGGTGATCTTTTGGAAGACGGCGAGGACGGCGAAACCCACGACAAAGCCGATCATAAGGTCGATAACCGTCTGGTCGCGGCTCAGGAACAACCAGATGATGGCGAGGACGATGTTGACGATGAGTTCCTTCATGGGGCGGTCCCGAGAACGAGTTGGATATAGCTTTCCTTGTCGAGGAGTTCATGCGCGGCGGTCATGCAGAGCTGGATGAAGTATTCGGGGAAGAGTCCGATGACGAGGGAGATGACCGTCATGACGGCAATGATGCCGGTCATGGGCACCCATGAGCGGTCTTCGATGCGCACGGGTGCGGCCTCGTTCTTCTGCCAGAAGGCGCCGAGCCAGATCTTGAGCATGGAGAAGAGGGTGAGCAGGCCGGTGATGATGGCGATGGCGACGAGGACGTATTCGCCCGCCGTGAAACCGGCGACGACGATCATGTATTTTCCCCAGAACCCGGAGAGCGGCGGGATGCCGGAGAGGGAGAGGGCGAGGAGGAGGAAAGTGACGCCGAGGACGGGCGTGCGCTCCCACAGGTTGCCGGTGCGGTCGAGGCGGTCGGTGCGGTTGAGGACCAACGTCGCGCCGCCGACAAGGAAAAGGCTGCTTTTCACAATGATATTGTGGCCCATGTAGAGGATGGCGGCAGCGAAGGCGTAGGGCGTCATTAGACTGATGGCGAGCATCATGAAGCCGACCTGACTGAGGATATGAAAGGAGAGGATACCGCGGATGTATGTGCGGGAGGCGGCCCCGAGAACGCCGAAGAACATCGTCCCCGCCGCGAGCCACGCGAGGGTGGTGTAGAGGTAGTCCATGTCGTGCGGCAGGAGCGTGCCGAAGAGCCGCAGGAGGACGTAGATCCCTACCTTGGTGAGCATGCCGCCGAAGAGAGCCGCAAGGGCGATCGGCATAATGGGGTAGGCGTTGGGCAGCCAGTAATACATGGGGAAGAGGCCCGCCTTGATGCCGAAGACGATCATGGCGAACATTCCGAAGGCGACGAGAAGCGGGTCGCCGCTCATCTCCTGCGCGCGCAGGGCGATTTGCGCGAAATTGAGGGTGCCGAAGAGCCCGTAGGCAAAGCCGCACACGGCGACGAGGAGCGCGCTCGCGAAGAGGTTGATGGCGAGGTAGGGGAAGGCCTGGCGCACATCCCAGTCGTCCGCTTCGAGAGTGAGGAGGGCGTAGGAGGAGAGGAGCATGACCTCGAAGGCGACGAAGAGGTTGAAGAGGTCGCCCGTCATGACGGAGAGGTTGATGCCGAGGATGAGGAACTGCACGAGCGGCAGGCGCAGCGGATGCTCGTTGCGCCCGCTCACTTCGAGGTAGCCGAATAGGATGCAGGAGAGCGCGGTGAGGGCGGTGAGCACCACCATGATGGCGGCGATGTGGTCGACGACGATGGCGATGCCGAAGGGCGCGGACCAGCCCCCGAGGTAGAGGACTGTCGGACCGTTTGCCGAGACGTTGCCGAGCATCCACACCGCGTAGATAAGTTGCGCCCCGGCGGAGGCCGCGAAGGCCGCGCGCCGCCGCGCCGACGGGCGTATCATGAGCACGCCGAGGATGGCGGTGAGAAACGGAACGATGAGAGGAAAGGTGGCCTGCATGGAGCGGGTTCGGCGAGGTTAGACGTCTGTCGGCTTCTTCTTCGCGAAGAGCGCGAGGGCGTCATCCGTTTTCCAGTCGAGAAAGATGCGGTAGAGGAGGAAGACGAGGTAGGCGCTCACGGCGAAGCCGATGACAATGGCAGTGAGGATGAGCGCCTGCGGCAGTGGGTCGGCCATGGGCACGGCTTCATCGAGAACGACCGGGGCGGAGCGCCCGCGCGGGTCGCCCGTCATGGAGAGGAGGACGAGGTTGGCGGCGTTGGCGATGAGGATAAACCCGAAAAGGATCCGCACGAAACTCCCCTGGAGGATGAGGTAAGTCGATACGGCGAAGAGGATGCCGACGAGCAAAGCGCTGACGAGGAACATGGCGGGATAAAGGATTACGGGTTGTCGGAATCGGGTTTGTCCTTGGCGCCGGGCGGTTCCGGCGCGGGGGCTTCAACGGTTTTGACACCTGTTTCGGGAGGGGTTTTGGTTTCGCCCGCGCCCTGCGCGCGCTGGCCCCGGCCGTCGGCTTCTTTGTCGAAGACATCGCTGCCCACGACGGGGTGCTCCTCGATGGGTTCTTCGAGCGGCGAGGCGTAGAGGGCGGCTTCCCTGCGCATGACGTCTTCCAGCTTGAATGTGGACGTCATGAGGGTGAAGACGATCTTCACGACCACACCTACGACGACGAGGTAGACGCCCACGTCGAAGATGAGCGGCGTGCCGAAGTAGAACTCGCCGATGACGGGCACGTCGTACCATTTCCAGTTGAAGGTCTCGAGATAGGGCTTTCCGACGAGGAGCGGCAGGCAGCCGGCGAGGACGGCGATGAGGAGGCCGACGGTGGCGATGCGGATCGGGTCGACGCGGAAAAAGCGGCTGAGCGACTCTACGCCCGAGACAAAGCTCAGGAGGACGATGGAGACGGCGGTGGCCACCCCGGCGATGAACCCGCCGCCGGGAAAGTTGTGCCCGCGCAGGAGCAGGTAGACCGCCACGAGGTTGGCGATGAAGAAAACGATCAGCGTGATACGCTGGAAAATGATGGAGGTCTGCGTCGTCATTTCTCCTCCTGTTCGGTGTAGTCGCGCATGGTGAAGCCGCCGGGTCCGAACTCGGCCTCCTCCAGCTCTTCGGGTTTACGCCGGTAACGCATGATCAATCCCATTGCGCCGAGGATGGCAATGAGCAGGACGGCGATTTCCAGGAGCGTGTCGAATCCGCGGAAGTCGACAAGGATGGTGTTGACGGCGTTGCTGCCCTTGGCCAGCTCGACCGTGTTCTCGAGGAAATACCGGCCGATGAAGTCCTCCTCCTTGCGCAGGATCGCCCCATAAGTGAGGAGAAACATGGTCCCCCCCACGGCGCCGGAGACTGCGATATTGAGGGCCTTGCGCGCACCGCTGCGCTTCATCGTCCGCTGCCCGCGCTGAATGGAGCGCGGAAACCGGTCGAGGATGAGGAGGATGAGGATGAGCGTCGCCGTCTCGATGAGGATTTGCGTGAGGGCGAGGTCGGGCGCCTGGTAGAGGACGAAGTAGACGGTGATAAGGAAGCCGACGGTGGAGAGGAAGATCAGCTGCGTCGTCCAGCGCCGTGCGAGCACGACGCCGAGGGAACCGAGGGTGATGAGCGTGGCGACAAAAAGGTGCTGCTTGTAGAAAGTCTCGGGAAAAGCCGCGAACGCTTGGGTCAGGTTGAGGGTGTCGAGGTGCAGCAGCAGGTAGCCGCCCGTGAAAACGGAGAGCGTGACGGCGATGAGCGGAATGTAGTCGAGCGGCGAGTCGGCACGGAGTAGTTGCGAGACCCGCGCCGCGCCCTTGGGCAGGGCGTAGACGCCTTTCTCGAAGGCGAGGTCGAGCATGAGGTAGCGCGGAATTCCCTCCCAGCGCCAGTTCAGCGCCTGGCCCGCGCCGAAGAGCGGCAGCGCGAGCGCGAGGATGGCCATGCTCGTGAGGAACTCGGCGTTGATCCCGTGCCAGAGCTTGAAGGTGTATTCCGGGTCGAGCGCCTGCTGGAGGCCGGGGGTGGCGAGGCCTTGGAGGAGCGGCCCGAAGAGGGCGGGGAAGACCCCGAACGCGAGGGTGCCGACGGCGAGGACGAGCGGCGGCAGGTGGATCATGAGACCCGGATGGTGGAAGTGTTCGGCGACTTCCTTCGTCTCGGGGCGGAAAAAGATGTGCCAGACCAAGCGGATGCCGACCGCCGCCATAAAGGCGAAGGCCACGACCGAGAAAACGAGCGGCAGCCAGCCCGGCAGTCCGGCGGGCGACTCGTAAAAACGGTACAGCTCGGTGAGCAGGTATTCCTTGCTGATAAAGCCGGACGTCAGCGGGATCCCCGCCATGGAGGCGGCGCACACGATGGTGATAAGCCCGAGCAGGGGCATCCTCCGCCATAACCCGCCCACCTGTGTGATGTACTTTTGGTGCGTGGCGTGGTCGATGATCCCCACTACCATGAAGAGCGCGCCCTTGTAGGCGGTGTGGTTGAGGATGTGCATGAAGTCAAACCGCGCCCCCGTCGTTAGGGCAATGCCGTAGAACCCGATGAAGAGCCCCAGCATGGCCACTGTCGTGTAGGCGAGGATCGCCTTCAGCTTGTGGCTGAGGAAGGCGAAGACACTGCCGAGGAGCAGCGTCGTGAACCCGACGCCGGCGAGGACCGGCACCCACAGATCGTGTTCGACAAACACCGGAAACATTCGCGCGCTGAGGAAGACCCCCAGCTTCACCATCGTTGCTGAGTGCAGGTAGGCGCTCACCGGTGTGGGGGCCGACATCGCGTTGGGCAGCCAGAAGTGGAAGGGCGCCTGCGCCGACTTGCCGAACGCCCCGATGGCGAAGAGCAGCAGCAGCGCCGCCGCCATCCCCGCGTCCATCGCGCCGAGGTCCGCCGCGAGGATGTCGCGCATGTGCCAGCTACCGACCTGCAAGCCCAGCAGCGCCACCCCTGCCATGAGGACCAGCCCCGTGAAGACGGTTGTCAGCAGCGCCATGCGCGAGCCGCTCTGGCCCTCTTTCGTGCCGTAGAGGAAGCCGATGAGCAGGAACGACGAAATTCCCGTCAGCTCCCAGAAGATGAAAAGGAAGAGCAGATTGCCCCCGAAAGCCGTCCCCAGCATCGCCCCCATGAAGAGGAGCAGGTAGCTGTAAAAGCGGTTGTGCTCCGCGTAGTGGTCGTCGAGGTAGGCCCCCGCGTACCAGAAGATCAGCACCCCCATCCCGCTCACCACGAGGCCGAAGAAAAGGCTCAGCCCGTCCACGAGCAGCACCATGTCGAGCCCGAGCGTCGGCACCCAGCTCCACACCTCGAGAAATACCTGCGAGCCCGCTTCGTGCTGGCCGAGCGTCCACAGGATAAGGGCGAAGGAGATCACCGGCACCGGCATGGCCAGCAGGTGCACCCGCCGCCCCATGCGCGCCCCGGCCCACGGAATGACAAAGGCCACCGCGAACGGAAGAAAAATGGCTATGAGAAGTGCTGTGGACATGGAAAGGAAACATTCGACTCCGCCGCGGGTAGCGGGCATCGGCGCCCCGCACGGAGCGCAAAAGCCGGAAATGGTTCGCCTTCCGGCACGTCTGTCAACGGCATCCGGCGAAAACCGCTCCCCGCCGCAGCAAGCGCGGTGCCATGTCGGGAGGGCCGGCGGACGCGCGTTCAGCTTGACAGCGGGGCGAGGTGTGGCAGTTTTTTGCCTTATTGCGAATAAATCTCAATATCGCCGGTGAGAGCCGGATAATGAAAGAGCGAGCGATAGGGCGCTGACGGCTTCAGTTGGGGCGGCGGCGGTCTTGGAGGGTGGCGCAGCGATGGTTGGTTACCGCTGTGCGAGCGGGCAGAATAGTGTTTGCGTTCCGGTGTGAAAGGGACACATTTTTTAAAAGTCATCTTCAACCTCAGCCCTCGTTAACCATGTCCAACGAACATTCTATGTCTTCCGTCGACGTATCGGGTCCGCCTGACGAATGCCTTCCGTATCCCGCGTTTCCATATTGCCCTCCGCCTCCGCCGCCGACCGGAGGAGAGGACGAACCTGGTTATGGAGAACTGGTGGACTACCGTCCACAGCCCTTCGAGACGGAAATCAGTGGCGGAGCCGCGCACCTCGCACTGGAGTCGACCAATGCCAAGCTGGGGTGAGATCCTTGCGGAACTCAATCAGCTGAACGTGGATTCGCTAAGGAGGAAATACCTCCGGCGATTACACGAA
>SLLG01000036.1 GCA_007134215.1 Opitutales bacterium
ACTTTGTTCGTCGACATGTGGATAAAGGGCGCTTCAGGGCAGTGACGGCGCGCGGCCTCGAGGAGATTCAGCGTGCCGACGGCATTGGTGTCAAAATCATCGAAGGGAATGGCGGCGGCGCGGTCGTGGGAGGGTTGCGCGGCGGTGTGCACGATGGTGCCGGGGCGCACTTCCGCGATGAGGCGGAGCACCCCGTCACGGTCGCGGATGTCCAGTTCGTGGTGTGTGAAGCGGCTCAGCTCCCGCGCGAGGCGCTGCTGGTTCCAGCGGGTGTCGCCCGCTTCGCCGAAGAAGACGGCGCGCTGGTTGTTGTCGACGCCGTGCACGGCGTAGCCGCGCCGGTGGAAGTATTGGCAGACTTCCGAGCCGATGAGGCCGGAGGAGCCGGTGACGAGAATCTTTCGGGTCATGACCGCGGGATTACCGTGAATGAACGGCTATTTAAGAAGATTGCGCGGTGGCTCTTCCATTGAGGATGAAGCTGTTCCGCCAGACGCCCTCCTTGTGATATTCCGTTGCGGAGAGGTGCGGGTTCTTTGCCAGCCACTCGCGGAAGGCGCGTTGTTCGCCTTTCTCCGGGTGGCCGCGGAACTGGAACCAGTCGTCGAAGATGATGAGGGTTCCGTCCGCGATGAGCGGTGTGCAAAATTCGAGGACGGTTTTCGCCGACTCATAGAGGTCGCAATCGACGTGTATGACAGAAGCCTTCCGGCCTTCGTGCCGGCCGAGTTGAGCGTCGTCGAGGACCTTGTCATACCACCCCTTGACGAGACGGACGCGTTCGAAATCGACGCCGCTCCGGCGGAGGTTGGACTCCACGGATTCGAGAGAGCAAGCGTAGTCGCCTTGCTTAAAAGGACCGCCTGTGTCGATGCCTTTGACAGTGGGCAGTCCCTCGAAGGAGTCGAATCCCCAAAACCGCATGGCGGCCCACCGGTCATTGATCCAGCCCTTTACGTCTTCGCTCATGAGGAAGCCGTACCGCTCGATGACCTGACCGTAAGCGCGCGAAAAGGCGTTGTAGGCTGCGGCGAAAGAACGTCCGTCGAACACGCCGAACTCGAGATAGTCGCCGTCCATGCTGCCGCCTATACAAAATTCGGCGGCCTTGGAGATCAGTGCGTTCGGACCGGCGCCGGGGTGTTCGTTTTCGGTTTTTCTCATTTGGCTGAATGTATAACGCCGTGTTGGCGGGGTGTGTCAACAGGGGCTGGAGTTCCGCCTGATCTGTCGAAACTTCCCTTCACTCAAACCCCTTCACAAACTTCATATTCGGGTGGAAACGGCGGAAGAGCCAGCGCCCGACGGGGTTGAGGCGTTCGTAGTAGCCGCGGGGCCAGTGGGTGCGCTTGAATTCGCTTTTCCACTTTTCCTTGTTCAGGCCGAGTCCGGCGATCCCGGACGGGCGCGCCATGAAGGCGTGGTTGAAGAAGGCGCCGTAGCCGTCGGCGTAGTGGATATCGCCGAGGCGCGCGGCCTCCTCGCGCGTGGGCTCGGCGAGGAGGCGGTGGATAAGGGTGAGGGCTTCTCCGGGGAGGACCTCCGGACCGGGGAAGGGGGCGGCGGCGGTCATTTCGGCGGCGAACTCCTCGATGCCGGCGTGGATCTGACGGAGGGCGGCGAGGTCCTTCTCGTTTTCGTGGAAGGGAGCGAATTCGGGAACGGGCTCCCCGCCGGGCCCGCGTGTCATGCGCAGAAAGGTGTGTTCGGGGGCGGCGAAGAAGAATTCGAGCAGGCCGACGCAGTGCCGGATGGTGCGGAAAGCGGACTCCGGATGCCCGTAATCGAGCAGGTAGTTGGTGTGCGTGCAGTTCGCGTCTCGCCGGTGAACGGCTTCGCGATAGGTGCCCACGTAGTAGCCTTCGATGCCGGGGTTGCGTCCGGCGGAGCGGATCATCTTTGCGAGCGAGTGCTGAATGGAGGTCATCCAGCCGACGTCGACGAGGACGAGCGGATCGGCGTCGAGCGCGCCTTCCGCGCGCAGGTAGTCGACGTAGGCGGCCCGTTCGCCCTGCGCCGCCTCGCGCAGGGCGGGGAGAATGCGGTGGTAGAGATCACGCAACCAGCGGTATTCCGCGCCTTCGACGACGGGATGGTCCGGCCCTCGGAAGCCCGCCGCGCGGATGGCGTCGGTATAGGTTTCCGGGTCGAGGCCGATCCGTTGGAGAAACTGGCCGACGGTCAGGCGGATGCCTTCGGCGAGCCAGTTCTCCGTGCGTTCGTCGAGTTCGGTGAGGGCGGCGAAGTTGAGGGCGCGGCGCGAGGCGTACAGGTACCCCGCCGGGGGGCAGTCTTCAGCCTCCGCTGTCATCCGTTCGTAGACGCGCTTGAGGATGTAGCCGTCGCGGGAAAGAAAATACAAACGGGGGAGCCCGCGGCCGCGAATTTTGCCGATGATGAAACGCAGGTAGCCGTAGAGCACGGGTCCGGCGATCTGGTAGCCGATGCGGTACCAGAACGGGTCTTCCGCAATTTCTTCGCGCAGGCAACCGCGCGCGGAGAGACCGGCGAGGAGGCTCTCGCGGGCGGTGCGTCCGGGCTTGTCGAGGACGGCTTGCCACGGGTTGCGCGGAAACCGGTGCATGAGATCGGCGGCTTTGCTCACGGCGAGGGTTTGTATGCCGTGTTTGCGCGCCTGCTCGCCGTCCGCGCGCGGGTTGTCGCCGACGTGGAGGACGCGGTGGCCCGCCAGGCCGAGATCGCGGAGAACATGCGCGAAGAGGCTGCCCGTGTTTTTGAGGAGACCTGCGTCGGAACTGACGTAGAGCGCGTCGAAGTCGTCGAAGCCGTTGGCGCGCAGTCGTTCCTCGCAGAAGGCCTTGGGCAGGTACATGTCCGAGACGAAGATGATCCGCTTTCCCGCGCGGCGCGCTTCCGCGATCATCTCCCGGGCTCGCGGCAGGGGGTAGAGTAGACGGCGCTCGACCTCCATCTCCAGGGCCGGGAGCGTGTCCGCGTGGGCCGCCCACTCCGGTCGGTTTGCGCCGAGCACCTCGTAAATTTCGTCGAGGGTGGTGTCTTCCGCCTGCCGCCGCTCCCATGCGAGCCCGCGCGCCTCCCTTTCCGCCGCCTGCCTCGCTTCGACGAATCCGGCAAAGGTCACGCCGTGCGCGGCTACGAGCTGCTCGCGCATGGCGACAAAGGCGTCCACCGGCCGCGCGCAGCGGCGCCCCAATGCAGTGTCGAAGATATCCAGCGAGAGAACGTCGACCCGGCGGAGCAAACGGGAGAAGGCGCTCATTTCTTCTTTTTCGGAAAGAGGCGGAAGCGGCCTTTCTTGATCTCCTCTTTCACCTCCCATGTCATATCCCACAGCATCGGCGCGGTGTTGGCAATGGCGCCGATGCCGGTGCGGCCCGCTTCGATGTCTTTGCGCAGCCACTCGTTGCGCAGAAGATTGTCGTAGAACTCATGGAGGTGCGCCTTGGCGTTGACCGAGCTGGAATAGTCGCCTGTGCCGTCGTCCTCGCGGTTGTGGTAGTAGGCGAGCTTTTCGGGCAGGACCCCGATCTCGTAGCGGGCGAGGAAGCGCACGTTGAAGTCCCAGTCGCCCAGGACCGGGAGATCCTCGCGGAAAGCGCCCACTTCGTGACAGGCCTGGCGGTCAAAGACAAAGGCGATGGGCGCAAAGACGTTCTCCGCGAGCATGCGGCGGAGGCTGATGGTTTTCAGCCAGTCGTTGTAGGGGTAGGTGCGCACCTGCGTGACGGTGCCGCCTTCAATGCGTTCGATGATCCGTTCCGTATGGGTCACGACCGCGCGCACCGAGGAGTGCGGCGGATTGTCGAGGTAGGCGACGGTCTTCCGGAAAAACTCGGGGTGCAGGCTGTCGTCGTCGTCGTGGATCATGGCGTAGCGCGTGTCGAGGGCGTTGAGCCCGACGTTCGAGGCCGCCTCCATCCCGAGCGAACTGCCGTTGTCGATCTGGCGGATGCGCGCGCGGTCTGCGGCGTCGACCGAGGCGACGATGTCGCTCACCGGCGCGGGGTCGCCGCCGTCGTTCACTATGACGAGAGACCAGTCTTCAAATGTCTGCCGCACAACACTTTCGACGGCACGTTTGAGGAGCAGGGGACGGTTTTTTGTGCGCGTGATGACTCCGATTTTCGGCATGGGAGGAAGGTGCCTGTCCGCACTCCTTGAACTCAAGTCTATTCTCCCGGCGTGCCGGAAGGTCTGTGGACGCGCAACGGGCGTGTGCCCGCCGGGCTGAGGATGGAGAGAAGGCAGCGCTCGGGCGCGGAGAGCCGTGCCCAAAAGCCTGCGCGCCACAAGGCGTCTTTGAAACGCCGCACAAAGCCCGGCCAGTGCAATAGATTCGCGGCTGCCGACCCAGGTGCGGCGAGGGGCCGGAGCGGCGCTGCCTCACCAAATCCGCGCGGCAGTCGGAACCCGCCGAAGGCCGCCGCTTCCGCGCGCGTCGGTGCAAGGCCGAGCCGTCGCGCCGCAGCGTAGGCTGCGTCCGCCGTCACCGGTTCGGGGTGGTTTTCTGCAAAGTGCAAAATACCCGCGCGGATTTCGCGGAGGCCGCGGATCTCCCCGGAGCTTCTTTCATCCAGCGCATATACCGGTTCGGCGCGCCCGGTGCCGTTGCGGCGGAAAAACAGGAGGCTCGGGTCGGGAGAGGTGAAAAACAGCTCCAACAACTCAAGGAAACGCCTCATTTCAGCCTCCCGCCTGCTGGGCTTGCCGTCATGGAGGAGAAAGCCCGTGAGCGAGTGACCTGGATTCCGAACCTCCGCCGCTGCCGCGAACAGCCCGAGGTAGTAGCCGTCGACGCGCGCCGACAGTTCCCGGTCGTCGGCGAGGAGATCGCCCAATGCCCGCTGCAGCGTGCCGTGCCAGCCGATGTCGACGAGGGCGACATGTGCGCGCGGTTCCGCCACGGTTTCCCGTAGGTAGGCAAGGTAAGCGTCCCGCTCCTCCTGTGCCCGTGCGAGGACCGGTGCCTCGAAACGGCGCAAAAGGGCTTCCACGCGCGGGCGCTCGGCGGGCGAGAGGCGTTCGCGCCGCCATCGTCGTTCGCCCTTTGGCAAGGGTATCGAATGCGGCGGCGGAGTCACGCCGACGCGCCGCAGCAGGTCGGCGAAGGTGAGCCCGCGCGGCGTGTCCGTCAGAAAGTCGAGCGCCCCGGTATCAAGCGAGCGCAGAGCCGCCACGCGCAGGGCGCGCCGCGACGCGAGAAGGTATTGGGTGGGTATCGTCGCCAAGTCGGCGGGAACACGCCGCTCCCAAACTTTCTTCACGATCTGTCCGTCGCGGGCGAGAAAGAGGATCTGCTCCGGCGGGTTTTGCCGCATCCTGTCAAACATCCAGTCCACCATGCCGACGACCAACGGACCTCCGACGGCGCGACCGTATTCCTCCAAGGGAAACCGGTCTGGCTCACGGTTCTTCCTGTGTCGCGGCATTTGCACGGGGTTTTTTGTGCGGCAGCGCGCATATAGCAAGGCTCTTGGCATTCTGGCGCGGCGCGGTCATTTCCGGTATTGTCAGGCGCGGCGCGGCGGCGGATGGTGGTGTTCGCGCATGAAGATCCTCGTCCTCGTCATTTCCTGCCGCGCCTACCGCGCCACGCGGCAGCGTGCGCTCATGGAAACGTGGGCTTCGGAGCCACCGGAAGGCGTGGAGATTCTTGTGACGGAAGGCGGGCATCCGGAAGACCGGCGGTCGGGTCCACGGCTCGAGCTGTCTGTGCCCGACGGTTACGATGATCTGGCCGGCAAAACTTGGCGGGCTCTGCGTTTTTGCCGCGAAGCCCTCGACTGGGACGGAGTCTTGAAATGCGACGACGATTCCTTCGTGCATTTGGAGCGGCTACGCGCCGCGGCGGCGGCTCTCGGCGATTACCAGGGATGTCCCGTCGCCGGGGTGGACGGGGCCGCTCCCTATGCACAGGGCGGGGCATACTGGCTCAGCCGGAAGGCGGTGGAACAGCTTGCGCGCGGTTCGTTTTCCGACCACGCCTCCCGCCTGTGGTTCAAAGGAAACTCCCGCATGCGCAAGCTGGGCGAGCGGCGGTATCGCAGGATCACCAGCATCGAGGACATGATGGTGGGGGACCTCATGGCGGCGTCCGGCATTCCTTTGACTCCGGACGACCGCTTTGCGCCGAAACCCTTTCCCAGTGTTTTCGAAGATCCGCGCCTCATCAGCACCCACTACGTCCGTCCGCGGATGATGCGCTGGATGTGCGTGCAGCGGCGCTGGCTGCGCCATTCCTTCCTCCGCTATCCCGCCCGGTGCTTCCGGTGGCTGCCGGGCGCGCGGGCACCGCGGTGACTACATTCACGTAGCCGCGCTTGCCAAAGCGCGGGCCGGGGAGGGCTTCGCTCGTCACCGCAGACTTGGCACGCGGCTTTTGCTATCATTTTGATACCGTTTTGAAATCAATTCACATCCGCGGCTTGTCGGAAGAGACGCTTTCGGGACTGAAGCGCCGGGCGGCGCGGCACCGGCGCTCGTTGCAGAAAGAAGTGCAAGTGCTGCTGGAGGAGGCGGCCCGCATGCAGCGTGCGGACGCGCCCGCACACCTTGAGCTGCGGATTGTGAAAACCGGGCAACGCGGCGGCTGGCGGCGGGAGGAGTTCTATGGCGACCAAGGTGCCAACATCGCGGCGACCCTGCGCAGACACGGCATCCGGCAGCTCGCGACGGACAGTCCGGCTGATTTCGGGGCCTTCCCGGAGATCCAGACGGATTGGTGACATGCCCGAAATGAGGCGGTCGACGTGTCAAGTGATTTAATTCTGTATTAAGTCAAAATTATCACAGTATTCAAATGGTTGACAACTTAACAATCCCGTAAATAAATTATTGGACGCAGCCCCTGCTATGCGCGGCGAAGACTCCGGTTGCACTTTTTCGGACCCGGCGCATCTTTTTCCTTGCGCGACTGAGACTCGGTCTCGATATTCCGCCCCGTTATGAGAATGCGTCTCAAATTCAAGTGCTTCGAAGAAACACGTCCGCGCGGCCGGTCGGCGCGCCTTCTACGGTTGGGCGCGGGCTGCGCGGCTGGTCTTGCGGCGGCCGCGGTGCTGTCGGCGCAAGGGGGGAGCAGCGTTGTGGAGTTGGATCCTTTTACGGTCTTTGGCGGGCCCGAGGGCGTGGTCTTCACGCCGGGCGCGGGCTACCTGATCGGCGAGCGGGAGCTGGAGATCCACCGCTACGACAACATCGACCAAGCGATCCGGCGCGTGCCGGGGGCTTATTTCCGCACGGAGGACGGCTACGGGCTCTTTCCGAACATCAGTTTCCGCGGGGTGGGCTCGATGCGCACCTCGAACCTCACGGTGATGGAGGACGGCATCCTCTCGGCCCCCGCGCCCTACGCGAACCCATCGGCCTACTACACGCCGACGACCGGGCGCATGCGCGGGCTCGAAATCCTGAAGGGTTCGAGTCAGGTGAAATACGGTCCGCGCACGACCGGCGGCGTGCTCAACTACCTTTCCACGGCGATTCCGGTCGAGGGTAGCGGGCGGGTTGCCCTGACCGTCGGGGAAAACCAGGAACTACGTTTCCACGGGTATTACGGCGAGGTCTTCGCCACGGAGGCGGGGGAGGTCGGCGTCCTGCTTGAGCACTACTTCCGCCGGACCGACGGTTTCAAGAGTATCGACACCAACGCGACCTTCGGGGGCGGCTCGACCGGCTTCGTGAAAAACGAGCCCATGCTCAAGCTCTCCTTCACGCCCGCGAACGGCCCCGCGCAGCGCTTCGAACTGAAGGTGGGCTACACCGACCTCGTGGCGGAGGAGACCTACCTCGGCTTGACGACGGAGGACTTCCGGGCTGATCCGCACCGCCGCTACATCTCCACGCAGTTCGACCGCATTCCCACGGAGCAGTGGCGAAGCTACCTGCGCCATGTTATCGATCTCGGCCCGGACACGAGCCTCTTGAGCACAGTCTATTACAACCAGTTTTCCCGCGCCTGGTACAAGCTCCACGACGTGCGCCGAATCGGCGGCGGGGCGGCTTCGCTTGCGGGGGCGCTCGCGGGCTCGCCGTTTTACGACGGTGCCGGGGCCGTTGCGGGCACAGAGGGCGAGCCGCTCGCCGTGCTGCGCGGCGAGGCTGCGGGCATCTGGCGTGTGCGCGACAACAACCGGGCTTATAAGTCCTACGGCGTCGAATCGATCCTCCGTCATAGCGTCGACGCGGGCGCGGTTACCCACGCTTTGGAGTTCGGCGCGCGTCTGCACGAGGACTATGAGGACCGCTTCCAGAAGCAGGACGACCACACGGTGGATGCCGTCGGCAACGTCATCGGTGTCGTGCGCCGCCAGTCGGGCACGCAGGACAACCGCCGCGGCACGGCGCGCGCCCTCGCGCTTTATGCGAAGGATTCCATTTCGTGGGACGGCCTCACCGTTGTTCCGGGAATCCGGTATGAGCGCATTCGCTACACCGATGAACGGCGCGGCACCGATCCGGCGTCACCCGACTTCAACCAGGTGACAAGCGTGCGGCGCGGCACGATGGACGTCGTTGCGCCCGGCGTTGGGGCGACCTACGCCATGGGGCACGGCTGGACGGCCTTCGGCGGCGTGCACCGCGGTTTCTCCCTCCCGTCCCCCGGTGCGGCGGTCAATCCATCCAATCCTGTCAGTGAGGAAACCTCTGTCGGCTACGAACTCGGCGCGCGCTACGACCGCAACGGTGCGGTGCGCGGCGAGGCCGTCGTCTTCTGGACGGAATTCTCCGACCTCATCGTCCCCGACAACATCGGCGGCGCGGGCACGGGCGTGACGGAAAACGCCGGCGACGTGCGCACCCGCGGCCTCGAGCTGGCGGGCACCTTCGATCCCGGCCTCCTCCACAGCTGGGGCTTCCGCAACCCGTATTCGCTCGCCTATACCTACACCGACGCAACTATCCGCAGCGATGTAAGCGCGTCCGGGACAAGCGGAGGTGCCGTCGAGTCGATTTTCGCCGGGGGCGCGCGCGGCAACCGCCTGCCCTACGTGCCGCGCCACCAGATCTCGCTTGGCGCGGGACTGGAGTTCGAGCGCTTCGGCGTCTATCTCGACGCCTTCTACGTCGCCTCGACCTACGCCTCGGCTAACAATAGCGCGGAGGAGGTCAATCCCTTCGGCGGCCCGGACCTCGGTCCGGTGCCGGACGCCCGCTTCGGCAAAAACGACGCCTACTTCCTCCTCGATGTCGCGGCCCACTACGAAGTCCTGCCCGGCGTCCGCCTCAAGGCGGGCGTGCAGAACCTCCTCGACCGCGAATACATCGCCTCGCGCATCCCCCACGGCCCGCGCCCCGGCCACCCGCCCTTCTTCCACGCGGGCCTCACGTGGGATTTCTGAGGCGGTGCCCTTTCGTCAAAAGTCCGTAAGGACAGTCGTCCAATCCGCCGGCCCCTTGGCTCGGCTGAGTTCGTCGCAGGCTGGTCGGCAGCCGTTGGTCAGCGCAGCCGCCCGCCGACGGGGGCGTCGTAGCCGACGAGTTCCATGTAGGCGTGCCCGACGGGATTGCCGGTGGCGGCGTCGAGGACGTGCATGGCGCCTTCCCAGTAGGTTGTGCCGCCGAGGCTGCCGGGGATTTCCTGGGCGTCGCGCACGGGGACGAGGCGCAGGTGGACGGTCTCTCCCCCGCCGGAGGAGCCGGGGGCGGCAAGGGTGACCTCGACGGGGTAGGCGGTGCCGGTCTCCGGACTGGTCCACGTGCGTTCGGTTTTCCATGTAAAGTCTTCCGCGCCGAGGTAAGTGACCCCGCCCGCTTCGTCGATCCACATCCACGCGGAGAAGGGGTCGGCGCTGCCGCCGGGGCGGCGAAGGACGTAGGCCTTGATCTCGCGCCCGTCGAAGAGATGGATCGCCGTCCAGTCCCAGCCGTCGAGGTCGGGGCTGAGCTGCTCGCTCGCGATCTCGTGGTCCATCCACGCGATCCCCTCGACACTGTGGCGTTCGCCTCCGGTATCGAGTATTCCCTCCGCCGCGAGGCGCGTGAACGTGAGGTAGTAGCTGCGGGCGGCGGGCGCGGCGCCCTTGCGGGAGGTGCCGTCTTCGCCGAAGACGGTGAGTGGTTTTTCCGGGGTGAGGGTGAGGTCGGCCCGGACGCCGCCGCGCACAGTAAAGCGCAGGCGCATACGCCCGGTATCGGGATCTTCCATACGCAGGGACCAGTTGCCGTTGCGCAGGTCGAGGGTCTCGGCGGAGGCGCCCGCTTGCGCGCCGTCGCGGTGGAGCCGTTCCTCATGGAAGAAGCGGTCGCCCGCCTCGTCGACGACCGCCATGTGCGCCATGTGCAGCTCGCCGTCGCCGAAGGCGGCGGAGGCAAAGGCGGGGTTCTCGCCCGGAGGCCGCGCGCCGACGCGGAAAAAAGTCGCCTGAAAACCGAAACGCCGTCCGTCTTCGCCGAAAAGGTGGCCGGTGAGGTACCACCACTCGATCTTGTAATCGGGATGGCTGCCGTGGTCGCGCGGAAAGGAGAATCCCCGCCCCGGCTGCGGCACACGGAAACCCTCGTCGGTGAATTCCGGAACCGCATCGTCCGCCGCAAAGCCGGATAGACAGAGGATCCAAACGGCAATCGGTATGTATCGTCGCCAATGCACCGCTCTTTACTGCCATGCGAAAGCGACTGGTGCAACCGGAGGGTGGCGGTTTTCCGCTTTCACGGCTGCGGCGGTTGAATCCTGACAAGTATGCCGGACCGGGTTTCCGCTGCCTCAACCCCCGCGGGGCAGCCACCGGCGGGCGGTGAGGTCGAAGAGGGCGGGAAACGTGTCGGGCTGGGTCCAGAACCAGCCTTGGCCGTGGCGGTGGAGGTAAAGTCCTCCGTGGCCTTCGGCGGCGAAGAACCAGCCGAGGCGGCGGTGGTAGAGCCAGTCGTCGCCTTCGCGCGCGGCGTATTGGCCGAACCACGGCGAGCGCCGCCAGCCGTCGTCGTGGATGATGTCGAGGAGCCACGGCCAGTCGTTGCTTTGCACGCGGGTGACGCGGTGTCCCTTGGCTTCGAGCATTTCGTTGATGGAGTCCTTACCCACGTAGTGACCTACGCCGACCGCGAAAAAGAAGGCGTTGTGCGGGTTGTCGCGCATCTTGCGGTCCATGCGCCGCGCCATGGTTTCGTTGCGGTGCAGAAAGAGCGCTTCAAAGACTTCCGGCGGCAGTGCGTCGTCGCCCTCGAAAAGTGCGGCGGTGAGGGCGCTCTCGTCGCCGCTCAGGTAGGCGAGGATGAGTTCCTCGAGGGGATCGTTGCCGTCCTGGACCCAATCTTCGATGGCAGCGACCGTTTCCATGAGCGACTCAATCTGTAGGGCAAACGGAACGGCGTCGAAGGCGCCGATCTGCTCGGCAAAGGTTTCCAGTTCACCTACGGCATGGCCGCGCTGGAGGGCGCGTTCGTAGATGACGAGATCGAGAATAGGTTCGTCGGGAGGCGGGCCGAGGGCTTCTTCTTCGAGGAAGAGCAGGGTCATTTCCAGCACCCACGGCTTGAGATCGTCGATAAAGTGGAACTGGAAATGAGGGTTGTGGCGGCGCAAAAGCGCGGTGATGCGGTCGCTTTCGCTTCGGTTCAGCGAGTCGGAGAGGCGCTGGTTCCACGGTAGAAGCAGCATGGGCTCGGGAAAGTCGACAAATGGATCCAGCTCAATGTAGGTGGTGCCCGTGGCGTCCTGCGCGCGGGTTACCGCCGGGGGCAGGCGGGCGAGGCGGCTGTCGGCGAGGTGGACCGTGCCGAAGAGGAAGGAGGGCGGGTCGCGCTCGATGCGCCAGAGGAACGGACGTTCCGGCTGGGCCTCGAGCGACGCTGCACCTGGATACACGGCAACGAAAACGAAGGCACCGAAGAGGGCGCGGCAAACCAGACGGGCGTGAGCGATGGATGACAGCATCGCTCGGAGGTTTCGTGTCCATGAAATTAACGTCAATGACTTCGTCAAATTTTCTTTCGGACGGGCACGCTCGAAATTACGGGGGAGAAAGACGGGGGAGAAAAGCGTGCGGGCGTGGTACCCCGCGCCGACCGGGGGTATCTCAACCTGAATTCCACAGTGAGGTCATAAATTCTGATGATGGCTCTACTTCGGATGGGGCTAGTGCGCTACCCATGGAGAAGATTCTGTGGGTTGCTGACAACGGCAACTTCGCGGCCCGCGATGGTGCTCAGGGGGGGACTCGAACCCGTTTTTAGTTTTCCTTATGGCGCCCGCAACTTCCGCTTCTTTCTGCTTATAAGCTATTTGCGGAATCCTCGGGCTCCTCGATGAGGCGGATGAATGCTGTAAAATGCGGTTCGTTTGGCAAATCCTTGGCAAATCCTTGCGGTTTTTAGATTAGGTTTGGATGCCGCTGTCTGCCGCCGCGCGAAACGCGGGCGCGGTTGCCGCGCGGGCTTGCCGGACGGGCTCCGGATTGCTGCAATGACTGTCTTCTCCCATGGCACCGCCTCGTCAAGATTCTTCCGGGGTGATGTCCCGCCGCCGTTCGTTGAATCCAGAGCCAGAGACTTCCTCCGTTCGACCCCTGATCCACTTGCCCGATATACTCCATCAACCCATCCCCCGTTTCCCGCCCACCACTGGCTCGAAGGTCTTGAGGGTTTCGAAAATGCCCTCGATCACGTTCTCCCGTCCTGCGAACACCGCTTCCGGGCCGAGAGCGCTGAGGTGGCTGAAAGGTGACTCATAGAGTGCTTCGGTGGACACGATGCCCCTGGCCGTGAGTTGATCGATGACGAGTTCGATGAACCGTATCTGTTCCGGCGACAGGCTCCGGTCTTCCAAGAACCCGGAGAACGCGCGCTGGGCCGCCGCCCGGTCCATGCCCACGAGCCGCCGCACGAAGTGGGCGAGGGACGGTGCCTCGCTCTGCTCCAGCATCCCGGCGAGCAGTTTCTCACCTTCGTCTTCGCCGATCCGCGCGAGCGTCGCCTCCAGTTCCGCAAGGTCCGCCGCCGTCAGGGGTTCGTTCTGCCTGAGCTTGTGGATCGCGATATGATCGAGATGTTCGCGCAGATACGCCTCAACTTTCTTTGCATATTGCGCCCCGGTCATTTTGGGAATGGTAATTGCCTCCCCCTCGCGCACCGCAAGCACCTCGTCTTCAAAGTCCGAATACACGATGTGGCGCTTCTGCCTGTCGAGGAGCGGTACAAGATCACGCAGCCGCAAGCGCATGTCCTCGAGTTCCTTGAGTCCGATGCCCTCCCAGAAGACAGTTTCCTGCAGGGCCGCGAGGTATTCGAGCTGCCGCGCCACTGCGGGGATCGCGGCCTTCTCTTCGAGCAGCGCCGCGATCTCGACCACGCGCCGCCGCCTCGCTTCAAAGACCGCCGGATCTTCCTCGGCGAGGGCCAGCTGCATCTGCAAGGCCGTGAGATCGAAGATCCGGCTCTCCACTTCATCCGTCACGAGTTCGTTCGGCAGCCTGGCGAGTTCCTTTTGCACGTAGACACGATCATCTTCAGTGAGGTGGTCCCACGCGGACCGCTCACGGAAGCGTTCCACCGCCTCGAGGTGGGCACGCACGATAAAGTTCTCCGCGTTCATGGCCGCGACTTCGGCATGCAGATAGTCGAGCACCGACTTTCTCAATTCGACGCGATCATCGCCGCCTGCCGCAGCGGGATCGAGATGTGCCGTGAGGCGAACGCGCGCGCGAAAGATGCGCGTGCCGAGAGGTTCCGATTCCGTCGCTTCGATTCCCTGCGGGTTCTCGCGGAAAAAGTCGAAATTGAAGCAGAAATCAAAGACGCGGAAGTCCGTTTTGTCGCCGCCCGGCCCGAAGAGATCAGGACAGAGACGCGTGCCGCGCCCGATCATTTGCCAAAACTTGATCTTCGAATACACCGGTTTGAAGAAGACGAGATTCACCACCTCGGGGATGTCGATCCCGGTATCGAGCATATCCACCGATATCGCGATGTGCGGTGCCTTGTCCGGCTGTGAAAAGTCTTCGATGAGGCTCTGCGGGTATTTCACCTTGTTGTCGATCACCCGTTCGAAGTGCCCCGCGAGTCCCGGGTAGTGGTAGTTGAAGCGTTCCTCGATGAACTGGGCGTGATCATGGTTGCGTGCAAAAAGGATCGTCTTTCCCAGCCGGTCGCCCCCGGCCACCTTGTGGCCGTTTTCCATGACGTGCTTGAGCACCTTGTCCACCGTGTCACGGTTGAAGAGCCAGTTGTTGATCGCCGTGGCGTCGATCTTCGCGGGGACCGACGGCGCGTCCCCGTCGTCACCCCAGTCGAGGTTCTCCCATTGTTCCTTTTCCTCCTCCGAGAGCCATTCGTAGTCGATGCCCTTTTGCGGAAATTTCAGGTCGACCTGTTCCACTTTCGGGGGAACGAGAAAGCCGTCGGCCACCGCCTCTTCCAGTTCGTAGGCATCCGTCGGCACACCCGACTCCAAGTCAAAAAGCTCATAGGTGTTCTTGTCCACCTGTTCGCGCGGCGTGGCCGTGAGCCCGAGCAGGTGCGAGTCGAAGTAGGCGAAGATTTCGCGGTAGCGCTGATACACCGAGCGGTGCGCTTCGTCGATGATCACCAGATCGAAATGCCCCGTGCCGAAGCGCGCCTCGCCCCCCTTGTTCTCGTCGATGAGCCCCATCATTGTCGGGTAGGTGCACACGTAGACGCGCCCCTCCTTGTCCTTCTCCGTGACGAGATTCACCGGGCTCGACTCCGGCAGGTGTACCTTGAAGGCGTTCACCGCCTGATTCACGAGCGCCAGCCGGTCGGCGAGGAAGAGCGCCCGTTTCACCCAGTTCGACCGCTGCAACGCATCCACCAGCGCGATGGCCGTGCGCGTCTTGCCCGTGCCCGTCGCCATCACGAGCAAACCCTTCCGCCGCGCGCCGGCCAGCGCGGTGAAGATGTTGCCGACGGCCCGCTTCTGGTAGTAACGCCCCGCGATCTCGGGCTTGATTTTCGCCACATCGAGCGCCTCGCGCGATCTTCGGCGCAGAATCAAACGCTCGAGTTCGTCTCTCTTGTAGAAGCCCGCCACCTTCCGCGGCGGATAAAAGGCATCATCCCACAGCCACGTCACATAGCCGTTGGTGTAGAAAATGACCGGGCGTCGCCCGTGCACAGTCTCCAGGCAGTCGGCGTAGAGTTTCGCCTGTTGTTGGCCCACCGCCGGATCCACCGTCGTCCGTTTCGCCTCCACGAGGCCGAGTGGTTTCCCGTCATCGCCCCAGAGCACATAGTCCACGTAGCCGACCCCCTGCGGGTTCGGCATACCCGTGACCTTGTATTCGCGGTCGCGCTCTTGGTCGAGCGGCCAGCCCGCCCGCCGCAACTCCACATCGATCAAGTAGCGCCGCGTCTCCGCCTCGGAATAGTCATGCGTGTCCGGCTCGGCCTCCGCTTCCGCGCGCGCGGCCGCCACGGCGGCCCGCAGCCGTTGCACCTCCGCGTCCAGCGCGTCGCGCTCCTGCTGCCGATTGAGCGCCTCCTTGTTGCGCGTTTCCAGCTCTTCCTTCAGCGCCTCCAGTTCGGCGCGCGGCACCTGCGCGCCCCCGCCCGCCGCGGGCAACCGCTCATCCGACCATGCCGCTCCCGCCCGGTCCGCCTGCGGCGCGTAGGTGCGGGTCAACCAGTAACACAGATGATGCAGCTCCTTCACTACCTGCAGGGCATCGAATTGGCGGATCGGGCGGTTGCTGTGGACCGCCTGGTTGCCCACCTTCTGAATCGTGCGGGCCTTCTGGAAGACCGCCTCTGGCAGTAAGTTTTGGAAGCTCGGCTCATGCAGGAGCGCCCCGAGGCTCCGGTCGTAGGGCATGCGCAGGCCGGGGTCGTGACGGTAGAGCCAGTGAACCGCCGCCTCGAGCGCGAAGCGCGCATGAAAGCACGCCGCCCGCGGGTCGCCTGTCACCTGCGCCTCGGCCTTCATGGCGGCTTCGGCGATGCTTTTGAACGGCGCGGGAAGAAAGGCGAAATTACTCATGGTTCTTCCTCCAGCGTCCAGCCCATCGCCTCGGCCACGGTCCCCGCGAATCTCGGGAGGGTGCGGGCGAGCTTGGCCAGTCGCTTTTGCGGAGTCTGGTCTTGCTCCGCGGCGATCTCATAAAGCTTCGAGGCGACCACCTCGGGTTTGAATTCAAACAACGTGATTAGATAATCCTGGGGATGGCAGCTTGCGATACCCCACGGCTTCAAATCCTGCTCGCGGAAGTGTTTCAGGTTGAAGGTCACGATCAACTGCGCCTTTCCTTTGATCGCGGCGGCGAGGACATGCCGGTCGCCTTCGTCGTTGGTCACAATGCGGATCAGGCCCTCGTAATCCTCGACAATCGCCTCGGCGAATGCACCGGACACTTCCCGCTGAAAAAATTCCGCCAGTTCTCCGGGCCATCCCAAGCGGTCCACATGGACCCGCCGAACCTCATCAAGGATCTGCCGCGACAACACCGGAGAATACATCCGCGGCCTCTCCGCAAGCCGGAGAAACAGATCCGCTACCCCGTGATTGGCCAGCACGCAGGCGTCGAGGCAGACCCTGAAATCCGCGGCGATCATTCCGCGCCCGCGTAGTCCGAGTCATACAGCCCGGCTTCGCTCACCTTGCGGTTGAGGGCCGCCATCGATTCCCGGCGCTGCCGGTCCCGCTTCGCCTCGAATTCTTTGAGGTCTTTCAGATAAATCCGTCGGTGTGTGCCCACGAAATGGAACGGCAGCTCTCCCTGTTCCAGCAACTTGATCAAGTGCGGGCGCGACATACCCAGATAATCGGCCGCCGCTTGCGTTGTGAATTCCTCGTTCTCCGAGAGCAGCGTCACCGCCTGACCGCTCGCCATCAACCGCACCGCCTTCGTCAGCACATGAAACAGCGGCTCGGGGATCTCCACATGAGCCCCCTCGCGTCCCAGCAACACCGGGCGTTCGTCTCCGTTGATCACATCCTGCAGCTTCGCCAGCAGCGCGCGGTCACGCTTCGCAAGAGCAGGTCCCGGTTCGAGGTCTCCTTTTATTCTCATGAGAGCAATATCCGAAATAAACGAAACAAGCGCAACGGCAAAAACGGAAAAACCATACGCCCGTCTTTTTTTCGGGAGGATTCCGTTTCAAAACGCCCTGTCAATGCCATCCGGAGCCCGAGGCTTGCTCTCCTCACGCACTCAGCGCCGCGTCCATGGCGGCCTCCGCTTCCTGATAGGGAACGAACACGTCGCAGACCTGCTCGCCGATCTTCAACGAGCCGTCGTCCCAGTCCTGGTTGTCGCGGTCGAACACCATCACCTTCAGCAAGTCCGGATGAGCCCGGCCCAGATCCGTCCACCGCCAGCCCCATTGCTCCATATACGCGCGCAGTTTCTGCTGCCGCCCGACCGGTTGCAGGGCGAGGGGACGCGCCGTGTCGTCGACGTAGAAATCCACCGTGATTTCCGCCTCCACCTTGCCGGACAGTTTGTGGTGGCGTTTCGGCGTCCAAGACCGGCGGTAAAAGTAGGTGCTCATGCGCTCTTCCATCCGGTGCAGCGGATTCACCGCTACCCGATGCCGCACTTTCGGGCAAAGATGGCTGACCGCCCCCAACCCCTCCGCAAACACCTGCACCTCACAGGCATCAAAAGGATAGGCCACCACCTTCTGCAGCTCCAGTCCCTCGCGTTCAAATCCGTAGAAACGCGCAAGGGCTCCAATGGCCTCCCGCGTGCCCGTTGCCGTCGGGTTCTTGCCTGCGTCGTCCAGCAGGCCCAGCGTCTTGCCACCGTCGCTCAGCAACCATTTGCCCGGGGTCGCCGGCTCCGCGCGCAGCACCACCTGCCACCCCGCCGCGTCCATCAACGGCATGGCCGCGAGCAGCCCGTCGCGGGTCTCTTCGATGCGCAGTTGCTCCCCCCAAAAGGTGAGCAACGCTTCGCGCAAAGCAGCTGAGGATGAAGTTTTTTCGCGGTTCATAGTAGTGTGTCGGATTGCGCAGGCAACGTGATTGATCAATGCTCGCAGAATTTGCCGCAGGAATCTTGCTGCTGCCAAGACGACTCATTTCCGTTCGGCAGCCGAACGCTCCGATCACGGATTCAATAGCACAATCCGTATGATCGGTTGAGCGAAACCATCGGTCCCGGGGGGCTTTTGGCGCGCATTGAATTCAGGGAATTGGCACTTGGAAAAGTTCAGAAGTCGGGTAGGTTAACCATCATGGCTGTTACCCCGTCCGAAGTCCTGAAAGTCAAAACAAAAGCCCACCGTTCGCGCCGGAACTTCGGCAACGCCGCCTCGCGGAAACGGGGCGAGGCCAACTTTCTCGCGGCCTTTGAACGCGCCTATTTTCGCAGTGTGGGCAAAGGCGGTTTGGCCGCCGGTGAATTCGCTCTCGAAGGTTATGGCGTCGCGGATCTCGTGTGGATTGCCTGGCGTCCAGACGGCGGCGAGGAATTCTCCGCGTTGTCTCTGGAAAAGTCCCTTCTGCGGCGCAAGCTCCATGCCTTTGAAGCCAAGCTCAAAGACTGGCGGCGGGCGCTCAAACAAGCCTTCCGCTACCGTTATTTCGCCGACAAGGCCATCGTTCTGATGCCCGCCGCAAACGCGGCTCCGGCCCTTGTCCATCTTGAGCGTTTTCGCGATTTGGGTGTCGGCTTTTGGACCTTCGACGTGGAGACCGGCACCATCCGCAAGCACTTCACCCCCACGCGGGTCAGCGCCTACAATTCCAAGGCCCGCGCCAAAGCGGTCGCCCGCCTCTCTTCAAGCGTCCAACTCGGCAAGCTGCGCAAAAAGTTGTAGCCCGTCCTCGAGTGAATCGAGGTGGGCGTCATTCGAGCGCTCCATTAACCGCACAACGGAGGTATTGATGTTTCCATACAGCTCCTTTGCCCCGGCGATCCACTGCCGACAATCTTCAAGATCGGGCTGGTCGTCCACTCCTGCGAAACTCGAAACCGCATTCCATGTCTGGAGGACTTCGTTCACCTGACTCGTGGGCTCCGATCCGTTCTCCGGATTATAAAACGCATCAGTCGGCAGATCGTTCAGGACGGCGGGTTGATAGTCCCGCACGCTTTGCAGTTCATCGTATCGGATACTGTTCAACAACGCTTTCGAGAGATACCGCCAAACCGGTCGCCGCCCGCCCCCGCTTGCGGGATTAAACCGGTCCATTGAAAAAACCTTCAGGTTTGACCACCAACCGGTTGCCCCGGCTGACCCGCCCGCCGCCGCCAAAAACGGCGTGAGAACGTCTGAAAAGCCATTCACCACCTCGAACCCATTCAAGCTTAACGCATGGTTCATGAGCATCCAGCCTGCGAGGGTGCGAAAATCTATCAGCTCGGGCCGAATTAGTGATGTCGGACTCGCCACCAACAGATAGAAGCCATCGGGCCTTTCCTCAAGGATAGTAAGATCCGCTAAGAATTCCATCAGTTCATCCTTGTCCTGCAAGGCTTCAGCATCGACGGCGATCGTCACCAGCAGCCGACGTCCATCGCCGATTTCGTTCCAGATTTCGCGCGCGTTGCGGACGAAATTCTTGGCAATCACGGCTTCGATGGAATTCAACGAGCGCCGGATGAGAATATTTGGAGCGATCACGGCGGAAACATTGAGATCCTTCTGAAACTCGAGACACCGACGAAGATCCTGCACAATTTGCGCCTCGCTTTCCAACTGCCCTCGCCTTCGCTGGGCGAAGTATGGATACTCGCCGTCCTGCAGGCGTCCCATCCGGGCGTTCGGGTCCTGCGTGATGAGGCTCGCATAGAACTGCGGATCGAAGAGCCGGTCAGCGGTCGGGAACTGATCGCTCATCACTCCGAGGAGGTTCGTCACGCGACATAGGCGATAGTCCTTCGGACTGATGATAGCTCCGTGAATGTAGCCCGCTTCGAGACCCTTCAGAATCTTGTTTGGTTCGTCGCCTGTTCCATAACCCTGTTGAGCATACAGTTTCATTGTTCAGTCTCCTGTTTCGCGGATGAGGTGGTCCAGATTTGCGGGGCGCAACGCCGGCCGTTTTTTGAGCAATTGGTCGATCAAGCGCACAAACCGTTTTGAAAAATCGGGACGGTGCTTCGCGAGCGAATCCGGAAGTTGCCGGAGCGCGCGGGTTACCGTCCGGACAGGGTCGTCGCTGTCACGGGCAATTGGGTGATGGCCGCTTGCGTATTCGTAGACAGTCAGCGCCGTTGTATAGAGATCGGCACGGTAGTCCAGATTCGCGCGGAAGTGCGGATCGCCCATCTCCGGCGCAAGGTAGCGAAAGGTCGCCGGAGGGTCCCGCATCGCCGCATTGTAGGTGAGGCCTGTCTCCACCAGGCTGAAAGCGATCCCCAGATCCAACAGCACGAAAGGCCGGTTCGGGTCGTTCAGCTTCATCACGTTCTTGGGTTTGATGTCCCGGTGAATCACCCGCATCCCCCACAACTCCTGAATAGCCAGAAGCAAACACCGCATCAGTTGTTTTGCCTCACCCTCCGACGGTCGTTCGCCACCCGCGCGCAAAATCGTCCAGAGGTCCCGTCCAGGTAAATACTCCTCCGAGTAGAGCACGTAATCCTGACCATCGACGGTCTTGGTGAACAGCGAAAGCGCACCCGTGCGAACGAGAAACGGGCTTTGGCAGCGATTGAGAATCTCAACTTCCCGCGCCACCCGCCCAATGCACTCCTCCCGGAACCGTTCCATAAACTCGCGTCCGTCTGGTTGGGGAATACCGATCACCTTGATTACCTCGTCACGCCCCTCATGCCGGGCACGGTAAACCGTCTTGAAGCCCCCAGCGTCAATCTCCCGAATGTCCAAGAATTCAGGGCAAAGAGCGGCGACTTGCGCCTCTGCCAGTTTAGGGATATTCATCGTTCGAGCCTCCTGTTTTTTGTAACCAACGTTCGCATCATAATTTTCGCGCTCCGCGTTCCCCTTTTCGAGTTCATCACAGCTCCCCCTTAAACGCCCGCTCCTGCAGCGAGGCGAAAAGCGCATTCAGTTCGGCTAGGTGTGAGCGCTGCCGCGTTTTTTGAGCCTCCACCTGTTCCACGATGGTCGCAAACTTGCGCTGGAGATAAAGAGGCGGGACGGGCACTCTCAAGTTCCGTAACCTACCCATACTGATGCGAACCCGTGTCTGCCCTAGCATCAAGCTTTGAGCCATAGATTCAGTCGATGGATTATTGAGAAGGAAACAAATGAAAGCGCTATCAACCTTCAGAGGATCAGCCCTGAATTGAACGCAATCAGCTTTATTGAGAGCGATATCCAGCCATTTTGGTTGAATGCATGCACGAATGTTTGGATCCCCCATCGTCCCAATTAGCACATCACCCGCCCTACACTCATGTTTTTTTAATAGTGCAAAGTGATCATTTGAGGGGGCTTCTAAAAACCCCTTGCG
>SLLG01000312.1 GCA_007134215.1 Opitutales bacterium
GCGCGGTCCTCCCGCGTCAACTTCCTCCTCAATGAACTCGGGCAGCACATTTCCAACGGGCACGACGCCATCGGGGCGACGCAGGAAGGGATCGGCTATACGGGCTACGGGGGGATTTTCCTGCTTCCCGCGATATTCGCCGCGCACGATGCGGGTTTCAACAACCTGTGGAACCAGGTCCAGACGACCCCGCGCCATTGGTACAAGAAGGCGATGTATTCGGGCTCGTTCGCCTCCGTGCCGGAGGGCGGCGGGGTGCTGGAGCACCTGAAAGTCTTCCATGCGTCGGGCGTGGGAGGACCGAACACGAACGACGAAGGGTGGGCGAGCCTGCTCCTGCACAGCGTGCCCGCCGAAGACATGCCGCACTTCCTTTGGTGGTATGACCGCCACATGGGACGCCTCGCCGAGCCCACCGACCGGCCGGACTTGCATTACGAGACGCGTCGCCAGGGCACGATGTGGGCGCTGCTTTTCTATCCGGACGATGTCACTGCACAGGATCCCACGGGCGAGCGCCCGCTCCTCATCACCTCCGAGCAGGGCCGTCACTTCATGCGCGCGCGCTGGCAGGACGCGGATGATATTTCCGTCTCGATCCACGCCGACCTGCGGCACCACGGCAACGCGTGGGCGCAGTCCGAGGCCGGGCAAACGGGCCTCATCGCCTATGGTGTCTCTTTCTTTAACGGCCCGCGCACGGACCGCGAGCCCAACCGCTACACGCGCATGCTTGTGAACGGTGAACGCGGGCAGGACGCCGACCGGGGGCAACGCAAGCACATGGAGACGTTTGGCACCGGTGCCTATGTCGTCGTCGACGGTTTCGAACAATACCGCAACATGGGCGTGGAGGGTTATGAGCGCCACTTGCTTACCGAGTTCGGGGACGCCGCCGACAACAACGCGGTCGTCGCCATGTTCGACCGCGCGGAGGCGTTTCATGAAAACACCTACACGTGGAACGCGAACCTCGGCAATCCCGTGGCGGACTTCGGGATCGTCGGGACTCTCGGCGAGGACCAGGGATTTCCGACCTTCACCCTCGTCGCGCCGAACGGCGGCACGGTGAAGGGCTGGGTTCTGAGTCCTGCGGATGCGGACGTCAGCCTTGTGCCGGGCGAGCTTCTGAGTATCGAAAAATCGGCCGCGGTGGAGGAGTTCTTCATTGTCATGAGCGTGGAACCGGAGACGACACCCGCACTCGAAGTGCTTGACCACGGCCTCGCCGGAACGGTCGTGCGCCTGGGCGGCAAAACCGTGGCACTCGACCGGGCGGGCGGCATGCTCCTGCGCGGCGCGGAGGCGGAAGCGCTCGAACTCGATCACTCCATTCCGCTGCCCGTGCGCGGGCTCACCGCCCGCGTAACGGCCTTCGACTCCGTCGAGCTGCGCTGGCTCCCGGCCGAAACGGGGGCCGACAGTTTCTCCATCGAGCGCCGAGGACCGGGCGAGACGGACTTCACAGCGGTGGCGACAGTGGACGCGAGTGCCAGTAGCTACAACGCCGTCGGCCTGGCACCGGACAGTGAATACTCATGGAGAGTCGTTCCGCTCGCCGCCGGCGTCGCGGGAAGCCCGTCGGATGCGGTCACGGCGACGACATGGGAGGACGGCGTGCGCCTCTACGTGGAGGATTTCGCCCCCCGCATCGGCGGCGGATTGCCCGCCGTGAACGCTATCGGTCAATGGCAGACCGTCAACCAGGACCGGGGCTGGGCGCTGCGGGCGACAGAGGGCTCGTTACGCAACGCGCACAACCCCGTCGGTGAGATGGCAACGACCGGGCGCACGCGTATCAACTACCAGAACATTTTCTTCACGGAGGATTTCACGGCGGACCTTTCGACGGATTCCGCCGCCGTGGAGATCGACATCCAGACCGAGGGGACCATCCGCTTCTCGCTCCTTCTCAAACTCGCCGACGGCAGCTGGGTGCGGACAACCGGCGAAGCGCATATCGCTTCACGGCACTCGTGGCACCGCCAGCGCTGGTCCATCCCGTCGATAAGCGGCTGGCGGGAATATGACGTCGACACGCTCGCCACCGGCGGGGAGGTTGCCCTCACGGAGGCTGATTTGCAGGATATCCGCGGGCTTGGCGTCCGCGCGCAGTGGCCGCTCAACGAGCGCTGGGCGCGCGCTGACCAGTTGCACCTCTACGCAAGGGATTTCGTGCGCCTCGCGGACCATCCCGCCGGCACCATCGCCTTTGACGCTTCTGCCTATGAAGTCGATGAAGACGCGGGACACGCCGTTCTCACGGTCGTGCGCGCGGGTGGCGCGGAGGGCACGGTGTCCGTGGATTACGCCACCTCCGACGCGGACGCGGTCGGCGGGGTTGATTACACCGCCGTGAGCGGGACGCTTTCGTGGGCCGACGGCGACGCTGGCGACAAGACGATCATGGTCCCGATACACGACGACGATATTCCGCAGGGCGACCGCAGCTTCATGGTCACCCTCTCGGCTCCGGCGGGCGGCGCAATCCTCGGTGCGCCGGATTCCGCCGTTGTGACCATCATCGACGATGAGACAAACGAGCCTCCGTCCATCGCCGTGCATTGGCCGAAATCCAGCAGCGTGAACATTCCCTCCGGTGTCGGATTGGTTTTGGACACAACGGTCACGGACGATGGCGTCGGGACCGGGTTGTACCTCACATGGGAGCAGACCGGCGGCCCGGAAGGGCTCGTCTGGGACGCGCAGGACACGGCCTCTACGGGGGTGCGTTTTCCGGAAGACGGGGCCTACACGCTCCGGCTCACGGCGAGCGACGGCTTCGACGAGAGCACGGAGGACTTCGCCGTCCACGTGGGTGTCGACGGTGCCGGAGGCTGGGAGTCGACCGATATCGGCTCAACCACTCCCGCGGGCAGCACAACCGAGAGTGTGGGCGTCTACACGCTGGAAGGCAGCGGCGCGGATATCTGGGACAGTGCCGACGCCTTCCACTTCGCCTATGCGCCGCTCACCGGAGACGGCGAGTTGATCGCACGTGTCGAAATCACAGACAACCCGGGCGGCGATCCATGGGCCAAAGCCGGCGTGATGATGCGCGAGACGCTCGATGCCGACTCGCGCAACGCCATGACCCACCTCTCCTCGAACAACGGTAACCGCTTCCAATACCGAAGCTCCACGGGGGGCAGCAGCTCGAGCGCCGGTTCCGGCGACCGGCTGTGGGTCCGGCTCGTGCGCTCGGGGGATGTCTTCACAGGATACAGCAGCGATGACGGCGAATCCTGGAACCAGCTCGGTAGTCAGACGATTGCCATGGGCGAAACCATCTATGCCGGACTGGCCGTGACGAGCCACAACAACGGGTATCTCACGACCGCGGAGTTCACGGATGTATTCGGGTTCGGCGCTCCCGGAAACTTCGGTCCCATGGTCGACGCGGGCGGTGACATCGCCGACGCCGTGGCCGGAGAGACGGTGACGCTCGCCGGCGCCGTGACCGACGACGGCTTACCCAATCCCCCGGCGGCGCACTCCAGTATTTGGATACACTTCGACGGCGCGGGTCAGGCGGTCTTTGCCGACCCGGCGTCGCCCGGGACGACGGTGGTGTTTGACTCAGCGGGCGCGCATGTTCTCCGCCTCCTTGCGGACGACGGCGAGGTACGCACCTTCGCCGAGGCACTTGTCACCGTAAGCGGCGGGGAGCATTCGCCCGCCGAGAGCTGGCGGCAGGCGTGGTTCGGCACGACCGCCAATGCGGGAGACGCCGCCGACCTTGCCGACCCGGACGGCGATGGTGTGCCCAACCGGCTCGAGCGCGCCTTCGGCGGCAATCCCCGCGAAGCTTCCCGCGCCGTGCTGCCGACGGTGGACACGGTGGAGGAAGAAGGCGGGCGCTACCTGAGCCTGACCTACCGGCAGCTCATGGGCGGCAGCGGCGCAGTCGGTGTCGACTACACCGCGGACGGCCTCACCTACACCGTCGTGCAGAGCAGCGACCCCGGCGGAGAAGGCTGGAGCCCGGCTTCGGTTGTCGTTCTTGATGTGGCGGAGGACACGCCGAAGACGGGATACGCCACCGTGACCGTCCGCCTCGACGTCCCGGTGAGCGAGGCCGGGAAACAGTTCCTCGCCCTCGGCGTGAGTGAATCGCCGTAGTCGCCCCGTAGTCGCGCGAATCTTCAGCGAGCGTCGCACCGTGGACGCGGTCATCCTAATCGCGCCCGCTTTGACCAGCGAGTCAGCTCGTGCGCGCGCCCGTCTCGAGGCGGTAGCGGCACTTCTGCCGGTCGCCGTTGGCGTAGAGGTTGATGTGCGGCGGGATGTCGACGGTCTCGACGAGTTCGGCGCCGAGGCGCTCGCACGTGCGGCGCGATGCGGCGTTGTCGGGATTGCAGGTGATCCAGAGCGGATCGATGCCGAGGTGCCTGGCGACTGGCACGAGGAGGCGGCAGGCCCGCTCGGCGTAGCGCTTGCCGCGGAACGCCGGGTATACCTCGTAGCCGAGGTGGCCGCTGTAGAGGCGGATGCCGGTGTAGTTGCCGTTGCGCAGGTCGATGTCCCCCATGGCCTCGCCGGTCTCCGTGTGGACCATCGTGAAGCGGTAGGCCGGCGCGCGCTCCAGCCCCGGGTCACCGGGCAGGTATTTCGCGAGTTCGAGGGTGAGGTCGCCGTCGCGCAGGTTCCATTCTTCGGCGCGTGAAGCCATGATTCAAGGGTGGGCGTGCCGACCCCAGCGGTCGACCAGAAAGGAAGCCAGAATGAGCTGGAGCGGGTGGTAGAAGAGGAGCGGGAGGAGGATGAGGCTCAGCTCCGCGGCCATGCCGCCCGAGAAGATGACGGCGGCCATGGGCACTCCGGTGGCGATGGACTTCTGCGAGCCGCAGAAGAAGGCGGCAATGCCTGTCTCCGCGCTCGCAAAGAGCCCCCGCGCCGAACGCCGGACAAGAAAACTCACCGCACCGAGAAGTAGCAGGACACCCGCAAGCGAAAACGCCGCCGCCGTCCATCCGGTGCGCTCCCACACCGCGTTGTGGAAACTGTCCGCGAACGCGGCGAAGACGGCAAAGCAGATGATGGCATTGCTGAGCGGCTTGAAGGCGGGTTTGAGGCAGGGGAGCGCCCTTTTGGCGACCGGGCGCAGCGCTTGGCCCAGAAGGGTGGGGAGGAGGATGAGGAGCGAGAGATTTGCCAGCATGGGACCGACGGGCGGCAGGTCGCCGGCGGCGGCGAAGAGGATAACGCACCACGCGGGCACGATGAACACTGCGAGGATGTTGGAGAGGGCGGTGCTGAAGAGGGCGCCGGCCACGTCGCCCTTGGCCGCGCCGGTGAATACGACCGCCGACGAGACGGTCGTGGGCAAAACGGCGAGGAACAGAAAGCCGGTGCGCAGGGGAGCATCGAGCAGGGGCGCGCCCACGGTTACCAGAAGCAGACCGAGGAGCGGTGTCCATACGAAATTCCAGCTCTGGACAAAGGCGTGCAGGCGCCAGTGCAGCGCGCCGCGCACAAACTGCTCCGTGGGCAGCGAGAGCCCCTGCATGAGGAAAATGACGAACACACCCGCCTTGATGAGGGATTCAGCGCGCAGCCAGCCGCCCGTGCGCCCCGCCTCCGGCAGGAGCCACGCCAGCGGCACCATGAGGAGAAGAAAGAGGAGGAAGCCGTTGTCCCGGAGTTTAAGGAGCATGAGGGGATGTGCGCGGTGATACCGACCGTGGCCGGGCACCGTAGCGTGAAGCTTCAGCGAGCGTCGCGCAGGTCGCGCGGGATGGTTTCAGGCGCATCCAGCTTCGTGGAAGCTTCAGCCAACGGCGATGCATCGTTTCCCGACGCGGTCGGCCGGCGGAAGCGCGTTTCTTCAGACCGCGAAACTCAATAAAGTCCGGTGACATGGCCCTGCGCCAGCTTGACGGCAAAGACGGCCACATTGCTCGCAACGTGCGCGACGATACAGGGCAGGAGAGAGCGGCTGCCGTTGAGCACGCCGAAGCGCAGGTAGTAGAACCACATGGAATTGAGAAAGAGAACCAACAGCGTCCACAGCGCCTTGGCGTCGAGATTCACCGTAAACTGGTGCCACGGGGCGTCGTCCTCCCACTCGAGGTAGTAGTTGAAGTGGAGGAGGGCGAAAAGCACGGAAAAGCCGACGATGCTCGCCCACAGCACTGCCGCGCCGCGTTTGTCGATAAAGAGGAAGCCGCGGAAGACGAGTTCCTCGACAAACCCCGCCGCGACCATGGCGAGCAGCATGATTGCGGCGATATCCGTCTGCTCCGCGCTCACACCGAGGGCGTATTCGCCGATGGTCTCGACCGCCACGAGGAGCACCGCGCCGACAATGCCGAGGACAATGAGAAACCGCGTGGTGGGCACCGCGCCGGGCAGCGCGTTCGCCCGGGGGCCGCTTTTGCGCTGCTCGCGGTAGTCGTCGAGCCACATCTTGAAGACGTAGACGGCGATGCCGAAGA
>SLLG01000049.1 GCA_007134215.1 Opitutales bacterium
GGCGGTGGGCGGCGTGGTGTGGAAGCCGTTCGCCTCGGCGAAGGCTTTGCTCATGCGGAAGACATCGAAGCCAAAGATCGCTGGAGTTTCGCGCAGGAGGGCGGCGGTCGTTTCCCAGCGCAACTTGGCGTTGAGGTGGCCGGTGACGCCGTAATCGAGGATCTGAATGGGCGCGGGCGGTGGGGGCAAGGGCGGCGGCAGGTCAGCGTTCACGGTCACGCGGCCGAGAACGACGTTGTAGGGCCGGGCCGCGTCGTCGCCCCCGGTGGCTTGGGCGCGTAGTTCAAAAGTGGATACACTCGCGGGCATGGGGACAACGGCGGCGAGGCCCATGCACACGGCCATGAAGGGTTCGGCATAGCCGAGCATGAGGAGGCGCGAATGGACGTCGGGATCCATCTCCGCGAGCTGGAGGACGAAGGAGAGTTTTTCGCCAAGGGTCAGGGTGATGCCGGGCATGAAATCGCCAAAGAGGTCATCGACAATGCCCTCAAATGCGACGGGATCGAAGTGCGCGCGCGGGAAGCCGTGGGCGAGGGAGTTGATGATCGCCGGGCTCGTGATAAGGCCGGTGGCCCCCACGGGGTTGTAGGTTGCGGTGGAGGCGGTGTTGCCCGCCTTGGCGTAAACGGCGGTGCGCAGGGTGCGGAGGTTTTCCGGGTTGTTCGCCTGCCAACGCAGGTAGGCGTGCGGCGCACCCGAGTCCGGATCGGTGAAGGCGGCACCGGTGAGGATGCGGAAGTCGTCGGCGGCTTGGAGGGCCGGGAGGAAGAGGGAGAGGAAGACGAAAATGGAGAGGAAGAGGGAGGGTAGGGGAAAGGAAGGGATGGAAAGACGGAGTCGTGGAGCAGTGGGTACGGTTGGCGTTCCGGCTTTAGCCGGTCCCGCTGCCCGCGACTGACGCCCACAAACCCGGGACCGCATAAATGCGGGACTCCAACCGTGCAGCGACGATGCCATCTGTCCCAACCGGGTTCCTTTCAAAATGAGTGCCTTAATAATCATAATCCCACTTCCCGTTTTTGTAGGTGAGGGTGACTTTTTTATCGAACTCGACCTTCAGGGGTTTGGCTCCGGCGGAGCCGTAGATGCGGCCGGAGCCGAGGAAGTTCATGTCGTTGCTGGATTTGGTGCCGACGAGAACGACTTCGCCCCCGACATTGACCGCGCAGATGGCGCGGGCATCGGCCCCGAGGAGCATCTTGCCGCCCACGGTGGCATCCTCCGCAAAGGCGAAAACACCGATGCCGGCAGTGGCGGAGACGCGGAAGAGGCAGCCGACGTTGATGATGGGGATGAAGGCTTGGCCGTAGGCATAGACACCGGTGAAGGTGGGGTTGGGCGCTGGCAGAACGCGCGCGACATCCGGGTCGACCATCTGCAGCGGATCGAGCGAACAGGTGCGCCCGAAGAAAACACCCCCGAAGAGCCGGTCGCCGTTGAAGAGGATACCGACCTTGGCGGCGAGGTAGTTTTCCGTCGCGCCAAAGGCGGTGGCGGCCCCGAGGTCGTCTATCTTGAAGGCTTCGAAGTCGACCGCGCCGTCCGTCATTTCCATGCGCCCGGCCATACCGACGAGGCGGGTGGCGGCGTCTGGATTGAAGGTAAACTTGGTATCGATGTTGAAGCGCAGCTCCTTGCCGAGCCAGCCGACCTTGACGTTTTCCGCGCCGAGTTTGACTTCGGTGATGAGGTCGCCGGGCGCGCCGAAGTCGCAGGTGGAGGAACCGCTGGAGTTGAGCTGGTTGATTTCCAAATACCCGTTGAAGGCAAACGGATCGGGCAGGCTGAATTCAAATTCGGCGTCGAGGCGGAGGGTGCGGAGGGCATCGCCGTTAATGCGCGCGTAGCCATCGATGCGGCCGGAGGCCGCGCTCCCCGAGAGGTCGCCGAGGAAGCCGGCAAGGGGGCTGTCGACCGGCAGGAAGGCATCGACGAGGTCGATGATGGAGGCGTTGATCTGCGCGAAGGCGGAATCGAGTCCGGAGCGCATGGCGGCATCGAGTTCGTGAACGTAGCTGCGGAGGATGCGGTGGAAGTCGCCGATGAGGGGGGAGGCGTTGAAGGTGTCGCGGATGGCGGAGCGGATGAGGGCGTTGATGTCGGCGGCGGTCTTTTCGGCAAACGTATCGACGTCGAGGGCATCGCGGATACGGTCACGGGCATCGTCGAGGAAGGGAGCGGCTCCGGTGAAGGCATTGCGCATTTCATTTTCGAGGTGGCCGCCCGAGCGCACGGCGGCGACGGCTTGGCGAACCTGGTCGAGGTTGGTGCGGACCTGTTCAATGGTGACGGTGCGGTCGCGCAGGGCTTGGCTGATGGCCTCATCCAGGGCAGCCCCGCCGATGGCGGCGAGAAGGTTGGCATACATGGGCGCGTCCAGTTCCTCGAAGACGGCCGCAAGAATGAGGGAAGCGACGGTGTATTGAGGATTTGAGGACGTTCCGGCGTTGGCGAAGAGGTTGTCCGCGGCACCGAGGCCGTCGTCCATCAGCGCGAGTTCGGCGTCGATTTCGCCGGTGACGGCACCGGGAAGACCGGAGGCGAAGAGAAACTGATTGTGCAGGGCGGTGAAAGCGGGATCGAGGAGGTCGTTGAGGGCTTTCGGGAGGTTTGTTTCTCCGTCGAGTTCGCTGATGGCGGTGGCGAGGGCGTCGGTGATGGGATCGAGCGTGGTCGCAAAAACAGAGTCGAAAAACTCGTCGGCGAGGTCATGGAGGAGGCGTTCGGAGGCGGAGAGGCCGTCGAGGAGCGTATCTGTGAGGAGGTCCGCGACGCCGTGCATGGCATTGTAGACGGGGGTCGCCGGAGAGAGCCCGGCAAGGCTGATCTCGGGGACTTCAATATCGAGGGCGGCCCCGAAATCAATCTCGGCGGTGGCGGCGGAAAGGTATTTCATGCGATGCCGGGCGGAGACGACGAGGAAGTCGTTGGCGCGGGGAGAGCGTGAGCGGAAACTGCGTGCCGTCGTGTCCCAGAGAAGATCGTAATCGAAGTTCACCACATCGAGCCACTCCTGGTGGGCATGGACGCGCCAGGCAGGTTGATCGCCGGCGCGGTAGGCGGTGGGGTTGGCGGCGGGCGGGAAGCCACGGTTGCCGAGGTCGAAGGCACTTGTCGTGAAAAACCCACTACTGGATTCGGTCCAGCCCCCGGCAATGTGGATGGGATCAATGGTGTTTTCGCGGCGCGCTCCCGTGTGCAGGTGAACTTCGAGGTCGCGGAAAAAGGCCACATCGAGCAGACCGATGAGGTTGATGAAGCCCTGCGCGGTGCCGTTGAAGCCGGAGGGGGCCTCGGCGTGGCGGTTGAGGTAGGCGGCGTGCAATGGCGCGAAGTGGTAAGTCTCGTTGCCGGGTCCGTCGAATTGGAGGGCCGTGGGTACGCTCAGGCGCGAGTCGCGACCCGGCGGGCTCTCGGGATCGGCACCGGGGACGAGGTCGCCGTCGGGATAAAAGAGGAAACTGCCGTGCAGGGGCGTGGCGATATTGGAGGCATGGGCGCGCACACCGAGGGTAAAGAAAGCCGCGCCGGGGTCGCACTCCGCGCCGACTTTGGGGGTGAAGGAGGCGGCAAGGGCGGTGAGGTCGGCGTTCCAGTAAGAGAGGGTGTGATCGAAGGGGCCGTTGGCCAATTCGGCGGTGCTGAGCCCGCCAAGGCAGGAGAAGAAGAGCGGGTCAAACGCAACCGTGAAGCCGTTCGCGGGGACCGCCGGATCGGGAATATAGAGCGATCCGATGGTGCGCGAGTCATGCACGCGCGAGTTGAGGAAGGAGAGAGCGAAGTTCTCGAACTCAAATAGATAGCCGTGGATGAGCACGGGATCGGGGAAGGGATTTGTCGTGGGTTCGTGGATACCGGAGACCCCGCCGAAGCGGGTGTAGTATTTGGAGCGCGGGCCGAGGGGGTAGACGGGCGAGGTTTCGCCGCCCAGAACGGAGCGGGCGCTGATGGCGGCGGGTTCGGTGGCCACGCGGTAGTTGAAGCCGGGGTAGTCCGCTGCACCGAGGGTGTAGGCTGCGGTCGCGGGGCGCTCGGGGGTGGTCAGGTCGGCGGGGTCGAAACCGGAGTTGAGGAGAAAGCCGGGACCGTCGGTGGCGACGAGATCCGCCGGGTAGTCGCCCGCGTGGAGAACGTGACCCGCCATGAGAAAGGAAGCGCTGGAAAACTCGGACGTGCGGTGGGCAAAAAGGGGATTGGACGGATTGGTCGTGAGGGCGTCGATATAGCCGAGGTGAAGAAAGCCGTTTTGCGTGATCGGTCCACTCACGGCAAGCCCGCCGTCGGTCGTGAAGCGGAGGGGCGCGCCGCCGGGGCTGACGTTTACGACGAGGGGCCCGATGCCGCCGCAATCGGCATCGCCGGGCAGGTCGCAGGTGCGCCGGTAGAGCATTTGCACGAGGGTCGTTCCATCGAGGGTGGAGACGGCCGGATCGATGCGGTTGTTGGCGTAGGTGACGCTGCCGGGCTTGTTCCATGCAAACCGCGCTCCGAAGGGGAAATGGGCATAGCTGCTGCCAGCGTTGAGGCCGAAGGTGCCGTCGAGGACGGCATTGCCCTTTGCATTGGCCCCGATGGCGATGTCGGTTCCGGAGCCGTCGACCCAGAAAAAGTGGGCGTCGTTGGAGGCGATGACCTTTTCCTGCGCCGGAAGCGGGGAGGCTTCGAGAAAACTGTATTCACGCCCATGCACGAAGCGCACACGGGGCACGCCGGAGGGCGTCGGGCCGGGCGCGAGCGTGCCCTCGAGGACGGTCCAGGTGAGGGATTCGGCGGCAATTTCGAAGGGCTTGGTCTCCTCCGTGATAAGGAAATAGGGCTCGTTGTTGGGCTCGAAGACAACAGGACCATTGGGTCGGAGATCGGCCGCGACCATGAGTTGGTCCTCCACCTTGAGGCGATCACGGAAGACCCGGCTGGAGCTGGTGTCATACCCTCGCACACCGAGACCACCCGGCAGAAGCAGCTCGACGTCCGCGCGGATGCCGTTGGGCGCGAAGCGCATGTTCGCACGCGTGTAATCGAGGTTGCCGGGTCCCGCACCGATGGACCCCTCGCGCGGAATTTCGACAGGAATGGAGCCACTCACGAAAAGCGCGCCGCCGTTGTTGAGCAGGCGAACCTGGAGTGTCATGGGTTTCATGATCGCCGCCGTGGTGTAGCCGGGGTTGGCTTTGAGGAAGCCACGGGCCACATTCACCGTGAGGCTGCGGTAGGTGCCGCCGCCGCCCAGCGCTCCGCCGGAAACCGCGCTGCCGCCAATGGTGGGGGAGGAAAAACGCTCCATAACGAAGACGGTTGCGGGGATGGCGGCGAACAAATCACCGTTGAAATGGAAGAGAGGGGCCGTCGGGCTCTCGAAGTTTTGCGTGTTGAAGGTGTAAGCCGTGGTGTTGGCCACGGGAATGTGCTCAAGATCGGCAAAGGCGCGGAACTCCTCGGCCACAGTGGCCAATTGGGCATCGGGGCGCAGCGGAATCTGCAGGGTATGGGTCGTTACGGAGGGCTCAGTGAAGGTGGGGAGTGCCGGATTGGGAGTGAATTGGGCAATCGGCAAGGTCGTCTCGATCACCCCGTCGGTCTCCGGGTGCAGGGGAATCGGTGTGGTCGAGCTGCTGTCGGCAAGGCGGGCGGTGGCGCGGAACTCAATGTTGTTCGTATTCGGTGTAGCCTGCGTCCAACCGTCGTAGCGCCGCACCTCGATCTCCACGTTGGCGAGGAAGGCGCGGTCGGCTTCGCTGGCCCCCGTGGCGAGGGCATGGTCCTTCGCAAAGGACACGCTCACAATGCGCGTGAGGACATTGCGCTGTGGCCCAACGGCCTGCGTGCCGGTGAAGTGCCAGTAGCGCCGGGGGGGGGAGGTGGCGGCCGCTAGGTTGGTGAAGGAGCCGGGAAGAAACTCCCGCTGTACTGTGACCTCCAGGCGGTATTCGACATCGGGCGAGAGGGCGGCGCCCGGACGCAGGGCTAGGAGTTGGTTCGTCTGCGCGGTCAAGCCTGTCCCGAAGTTCACCGAAAAGTTGACGAAGAACGTGTTCGAAACATTGCCCAGGGAATTCTTCAGCGGCACGAGCGCGCCACTGGGCGTCAGCAGGCGAAAGCGGTGGCGGAAAGTAACGGTGGAGGAACCCGATGTGTTGGAACGCGTGAATTCCGTGATGACGCGCGTCGAAAAAATATCGCGGTTGTAAACGGGGTCGCTGATGTCCGCATCCGCGTCGATAATGTTATTGCCGCCCTCCAGCGTGATGGATTGGACGAAGGCCGTGTAGGTCTGCGCGCCCAGGACGGGCACCCAAAGCAAGGCAAAGAGGGCCAGCCAAGACGGGAACCGCCTCCGCGAGGAAAAAATAGAATTTTGCAGCATAGGTAACAAGAAAGCTGATCATCTAGGCTAACAAGAGCAATAAGTCTATCTTAAAGTCCCTGTTTTGCCTATCCTCCTTTTGGAGGAAGCGGAGTGCGACCACTTGAGCAATAAAGGTCAGGTGACCGCAATTCTGCTTTGTCTTTCATGCTCTATTGAGCGCTCACTCCCGTCGGCATGAAGGGAAGTGTTGGCCAGCGCGATCTCGACGGAAAGCTCTGTTTGGAAGTCGATTTTGGCCAAACGGGAAGCGGTGCGGATGGTGCGGGCGATGGCTTCCCGACCGCTCGATCCGTGGGCTTTGAGCACGTTTCCCCGGACCCCGAGGAGGGGCGCGCCCCCGTGGCGGTGAATGTCCACCCGCCGCCGCGCATCGCGCTCCGCTCCCCGAAGGAGAAGCGCCCCGACCAGCCGCAGGGGATGGCGGGTGACCTCCTCTTTGGTCACCTGCTTGAGCCTCCCCCAGAAGGCTTCGAAGGTTTTTAAGATCACATTGCCGGTGAACCCGTCGGTCACGACCACATCCACGACATTTCCAAAAACGTGAAGGCCTTCGACGAGGCCGACATAGTGAATCTGCTCGCCGAGATGCCGCAGGCACCGGTGGGCCGCCTGAGTCAAGGGCGTTCCCGTTCCCTCTCCGGTGCTCATTGAGAGTAACCCGACACGGGGGCGCTCCAACCCGAGGACGGTCTTGGCATAGGCGTTGCCGAGGATCGCGGAATGCACGAGGTTCTCCGGCTTGCACAAGGGATTGGCCCCGGAGTCGAGGACCACAAAATGGGTGTCTTTGCCTGGCCAGACCGTGGCGAGGGCGGGTTTGGCAATTCCTTCAAGGGGGCGCAGGCGCAGGGTCGCGTAGGCCATCAAGGCACCCGTGTTGCCGCAACTCACGGCCACCCCGCAGGCCCCGTCCTTGACCCGTTCGATGACCCGGACGAGGGAGGCATCCTTCTTTGTTTTAACGCTGTGGATGGGCCGTTCCTCCATTCCGATGACCTCCGAGGCGGGAAAGAAGGACACCTGCGGGTGCCCGGCCAATCCGGTTTGCTTGAGGAGTGGGGCCACCACTTCCGGGTGCCCCACCACTTCCACGCCGCCGGGCGCGTGCCCACGGTCCAGCGCGAGGCGCACGGCGGCCACGACCTCGCCCGGCCCTTTGTCGGCACCCATGGCGTCGACCGCGATCCTTTCTGTTTGTCCAGCGCTCATGAGCAAAGGGGATACTGCGAGGGTATCCCGCTTCCCCGTCAAGTTTTCGGTGGATTGGGGCGGGGAGTTGCGTGTCGGCCCAGCCCGAACCGGAGGTTCGAGGATACGGAGCCGTGGGCTTTGAATTTATCCGCTCAAATCCCGAGCGCCATGAACCATTGTTGGTGTTCGGCTTGAAGGTGCGCTTCGCGCCGCCGTGCCTCAGCCAATGGCGGCTGGGCTGGGGTGCCCGCGGGCGGGCGGTTGCGGACATCGGTGGGGGTGATGCCAAAGGCCGCGCGGAAATTGCGGTTGAAGGTCACGGCGCTGCTGAAGCCCCAGCGGTAGGCGATTTCCGAGATTTGCAGGTGGGCCTGTTCCGGGCTTTGCAGGTCCGACAAGCAGCGTTGCAGGCGCAACTGCCGCTGGTAGCGCGCGATACCGCCGACCGGCTCAAGCAGTTGGTAGAGGTGACGCCGCGAAATCCCGAAGTGGCGGGCGATCTGTTCGGGGGACTGATCGGCGGCTCCGAGGTTCTGCCGGATGTGTTGCTTGATCTGGTAGATGCGCACTTCCGCCACGGGGCTGGATACCGCCTCATCACGGGAGTCTTTCCCGGCCATCGCGGCGCCCACGAGGGCGAGGGTGGCTTCCTCGACGCGCAGGCCTTCCTGCGGTGTAAACTGCTTCGCAAGGTCGAAGCTGGCGGTCATGTGTTGCCGCAGCAGCGTGACCGAGGGATTGCCCCGTGGCAGGCAGAGACCGTGCCAGCGTTCGATGTCCGGAACGACCGCCTCGATGGCGGGACGGGGCCACATGGTGGTGATGTGGCGGAATCGTCGGTTGATGTTGTCCACCGGTTGCGCGAGGTCGAAGACCACGATGTCGCCCGCCTCGGCATAGGTCGTGCGCTGGCCCACTCCGAACTGCACGCCGCCCTGCAGGAATAATTGGAGAAGAACCGAATCCATCCCGTCCTGTGAGGCCTTGCGTGCGGAGCGCACATAGCGGCCCGGCGAGGCATCCAAGCTGGCGAAGACCGAGTGCCCGAAATGATAGAGGTCAAAGACCGCGCGGAAAGGATACGGATCGGCGATGGGCGCGGTTTCGTGGTCAAAGATCACCGAAATGTCCTCGCGCCACGAAGCCAGACCGTCCCTTTCGGGAAGATCGTCCGTCGAAAAATGCGAGTGGGGTAGCGATAGCATGGGTCTGAGATCTTTTTGACACGATAAGTGCGGCTGATTCGTAGGCAATTCTCTTTTGACCGCCCAGCGGAATCGAAGGGCGGACGCAGCAAGGCGGCCGAGGGCGGCGTGTGCACGGATTGCTCATCATTTGCACGCATGGAAAATCTGGGGCCGTTGACGATGCTTGGTCGACAAAGTCAAATTTCTGGGTAATTGAACCTATCCGTACCCATGACTTCCCGTACCGTTCCCACCCGATTTTTCTATTTCACGCGGGCACCGCTGGCGGTGTTTTTCGCTGCGTTCGCCCTGCTCCTCCTCGCGAGCCCTGCCGCGCAGGCGCACCTTATTATTTACGGAGGACCACTCGTCTGCTTCGCGGAGCGGATCGGCGACAACCTTCAGCCCGCATGGAACGTGCCCATCGATGGAGAGGAGACTGACGCTGTAATCGCCGATCCGGAAGGAGCGGGGCCGATCTCGATCTACTTCGATGAGGCGATGACGGAAACAACCAAGGCCATCGGCGACGACTACTTCGACTGGCTCGACGTCCATGTCATCGGTTTGTCCCTCGGGCAGACGGTCCGGATCGAGCGTTTCCTCGTCGATAACGAAGAGGGCATTATCAACGCCAACGCTGTCCTCATGGAGAGTCACCAGATGCAGGACGGTTTCCTTCCCCTCACCGGCGGCATCCCCAATCTGAGTTCGGTGGAGGACTGGGACGGCGAGCGCGATGGGAAAATCTGGACGCAGCTTGGCATGTTCGGGGGTCTCGCCAACATGCCCGGCGAGTATGTGATCCGCGTTTCCAGTCCGTTCGACTCCTTCGAACCGGCCACAGCCCGCCTGATGATCGAAGAAGTGCCGACGAATCAGTTCTTCTTTGGCGAGGTGGTGGATGAGGACGGTGAGCCCATTCCCTACGCTTTCGTTGCCCTGCTGGAGCCGTTGGGGAATTACTCTGAGATTCTCTTCGCGGCGCAGGCCGACGAGGACGGGTTCTACCTTCTGTATGCGCCGTATCCTGACGAGGTCGATGTGGTGGCGGTGGCCCCCGGTTACGTAGGGCCGTTCCAGCAGGGGGCTTCCCAAGTGATCGGCGAAGACGAGATCATTTTCCACGACATCGTGCTCACGCCCGGCACGGTGAATCTCTCGGGCCAAATTTTGACGGCGGGCACGGATGAACCGGTCGCAGGGCTGCCCGTGACTTTTCTCACTGTCGATGAAAACGCCGATATCGACGGGCGCCTGATGACGCACACTTGGACGGATGCCAATGGGGCGTTTTCCGTCTCGGTCACGCCCGACCGCTGGGTCTTGCTGGTGAAAGCCTATGAAGCCGCGTCGCGAAATTTCATCAACCGGGAAGGCGATCCGGACTTGATCGTGGACACAACCGATGGAATCGACGTCACCGGCTGGGTCGTCCATTACGAGCGGGCCACCTGCGTGATCGCCGGGTATCTTGAGGATGAATACGGAAACCCGCTGGAGCAAGTGCAGGTGATGGCCCAGATACGCGAAACCAGAGAAACAGTATCTGCCTACACGCTGGCGGACGGCTCCTTCACCCTGCCCGCGAAACCGGGCGATTGGGAGGTGTTTCCGTTTTCCTATGACCTCGAAGTCGCGGGCTCCCCCGGTGCGATGCAGACCCGCGTGCGCCTGACCGCGCCCAATCAATCCGTGATCATCGCTCCGAAGGTCTTCGAGCATGAAGCGACCCTCGAGGGATACATTACATACGAGAGCGCGGACTCCGAACTGGACGGCACGCCCGTCGGCGGGCTGACACTCTGGGCGCAGAACATCATCGATGGAGAACTGGTGAGCGTGTTCCAGCGGACCTACAACTCCGATGGCTACTTCAATATTTACCTCTCGGAGGGGAACTGGTTCGTCATTCCCGAACCCTACGAATCCGCCCGCCGCCAGTTGCTTCTGAAAAACCTGCCGCGGCTGGAAGTCTTATATGACGACTTCATCGAGGACATCCCCTGGGACATCACGGCGGTCGATGCCGAGCGTGTGATCGAGGTCACGATTGCGGATGCCGAGGGGAATCCGGTTCCCGGTATTCCAATGCATGCCGAGATGAGTGACGGGATCGACACCTACGACGCCTTTGGCGTGACGAATGCGAATGGCGTGGCCACCATCCCGGCGCGGGCCGGGCACTGGGAGCTGCACATCAGCCACTCGACGATGCGCCGGGCGGGCTTTTCCCAATTTGCCCATCAACACGTGATGGTCTCCGCTGCTTGCGAATCCGATCCGGAAGAGTGCATGTGCGGGCCGGTTGCCTTGAACCTCACCGCCGTGCCTTTCACCGGTGCGCTGCCCGAGGTGGTCAACACCCGCACGGAAAACGGCCGGCTGGTCATTGAAGGAACGGGGGAGCCCGGCAAGCTCTTCGATGTGGAGGGTTCCTTTAACCTGCAGGACTGGTTCTACGCCGGGCGGGTCATCGCGCTGGGAGGCGAGTTCTCCATCAAGGATCCCCTCGACGCCGGGCATGAGGAAGCCATCACGGGGCAACCGGGCAAAAGGGTCTTCTATCGCTTGAAGAATAGAGAGTAGATGCAATGCTCGTTAGAAGGCGTTTCCGCTAATGTGGCGTGCGAGGAAGCTTCGGCAGGCGGACCTCGTCCGTCGTGGCGCGGCCCCATTTTGGGGTCAGCGCGCGGGGCGTGCGGCACTTTGAGGCCGTTGGCGAACACCGGGCCCTTGCGCCCATACGCACATCGCGGAGCCGGGGGCCAAAATGGCCACCCGGCCACGGCGCTTCATCTTCAAGCCAGTGTGTAAAGATCGTTTTGAGACACTCTCCAAGCTCGGACGCCACGGGACCGGCCTGGCGCAACAGGGACGGAACAGGCTTGAACGCCGCCGGAGATGAAGCGCTATCTGGGCATCTGGATGCTTGTCGTTCTCGCAGGCATCCTCTCTGAAACGGGCTACTTCCGCTGGTGGGCCGCGATCCTTGTCACGCCGCTGCCGCTTGCCCTGGCCTTTGCTCTGTGCCGCAGGCGCTGGACCTGTGCTTTGCTCGGGCTCTTTGGCGGCTTTGTCGTCATGCGCCTCCATTTGAACGGGCTCACGGTTTTCGATCACAGCGCGACGATTGTTCTGTCGTTTCTCAAGGCCTTGACCCTGGTGCCGGTGGCCCTCGTCGTGCAGGACAGCGTGCGGAGGGGCTATCGCCTGGCATGGGTGCTTCCCGTGGCCTGGGTGGGCGCGGAGGTCTTGCGGATCACGGGGCCAACGGGTTTGCCGTTCACCGTGTTGGGTTTCGCCTGCCGGGAGCAAACCTGGATGATCCAGGTGGCCGACTTGGGAGGCCCCTTGCTGCTATCCTTCGCCATCGCCGCCATTAGCGGCGTGGTCCTGGATGGGTTGTGCGCGCAGGGTTCCGCCCGCGAACGCCTGCGCCGGGCGATGGTGCCGGGCGGGTTCGTCGTCTGCGCCGCCTGGCTGGCCCTTTTCGCTTACGGGCAAGTGCGTATGCGGCAAATCGATGCCTCCCTGGAGCCCGGTCCGCGCATCGCCGTGGTGCAATCCGACGCGATCCTTTTTCAGAATCCGGAGAAGGACTTCGATAGCCGGTTGCTGCTACGCGAACTGATGAACCTCAGCGAGCAAGGCGCGACCGATCCGAGACCGCCGGATTTGATCGTGTGGCCGGAAAATGCGGCGAACATCCCTCTCTTCAATGAGGAATTTCTAAATGCGGAATTCGATCCCCGCATGGTGCCGGAGGCATCCCGCTCCGAAGCCACGGTGGACCCAGAACCATTTGCGAGGCAATGGGAGGCCTTCCGCCGGGAACGACGCCACCAGCAGGACGCTTTTCAGCGCTGGGTCGGGGAACTCGGCATTCCCATTCTCGCGGGGTTGCCCCACCAAAGCCCGGGCGGCGGAGCGTTTCCGAATTATTTTGAGGTACGAAACGCCGCCACCTTGTTCACCCCGGAAGGAGAATCACCGTCCGCCAGCCAATTCAAAATCCGTCTCTTCCCCGGTGCCGAGACCCTGCCGGGAGGTGTTGGCGCCTGGAAAAATGCCCTGGGTTGGCTGCCGCCGGTGCGGCGTTGGCTGGAGACTGTCAGCGGGCTTGTCGCTGGCGAGGAACGCGTGCTCATGCGGGTGGACGGTCACCCGCTGGTGGTCTCGATTTGTTCGGAGATTCTCTTTTCCGAAAACGCGGGCGTGTTTGCGGAGTCCCCCGATGGCGGCAAACCAGTCATCATTACCCTCGCCAACGAGGGCATTCTGCAACGCAATCACTCGATCCTGATGCTCAAGATGGCCATGCCCTTTCGCGCGGTGGAGGCCCGCACCACGGTGGCACGTTCGGCCAACGCGGGCGTCTCCGGGTTTGCCGATCCGGCGGGCCGTTACCAGGACTTGGTCACCAACGAGGACGGGCGTTATTTCACCCGCATGGGAACGCCCGAGTCCGCTGCCATCGATGCGGTCATTGAATTCCGGCGTCAGCACGGTGCGGAAGCGATCGCCAGAGATGCCGCCCTGCTCGATGAACATCGCCGCCTCGTTGACGAGGTCGAGCGACTGCGCGCTCTCGCCGGCATCCGCGGATTTTCCATCCGGGACACCCACACCACTCCCCAAAGAACCGTCTATCAGCGCGGGGGGCATTACTTCCCCTATGCGGTTCTCGCCGCCTTAGTCATCTTGACGGGCGGGGTCTTTTTCCTGCCGCGCCGTGACGCGGTGCGCTGAACTCCATCCTCTTCTTCCCATGTCCCGTCACCAAAATAGAAGCATCCCCGGAAAGCCGACCGCCGCTGGCAGTGCCGCCGATCATCCGCCCCTGAATGCCGCCGACCGCGCTCTGTTTTACCTCACGGCATCGATCACCGGTGCGACGGTCATGATGATCGAGCTGTTGGGCACGCGGATCATTGGACCGTTTTACGGAGTGAGCATGATCGTCTGGTCGTCGCTGCTCTCCACCGCTCTCTTCGCGCTGTCCATCGGCTACCTTGTCGGTGGGCGGCTGGCGGACACCGAGCCCCGTTTGCGTCTGTCCCACATCCTTCTGCTCACCGGGGTGCTGATCGCGATTATCCCCCTGATGAGCAAGCCGGTGCAGCTCGCCACCGATGGGCTGGGCCTGCGCTGGGGGGCGCTGAGCAGCGCGCTCATCCTGTTTGCGCCCTGTCTCGCCGGTCTCGGCATGGTCGGGCCCTACGTGATCAAAATCACCACCCGCGGCATGGAACGGGTCGGGCGCACCGCAGGCACCGTTTATGCCATCAGCACCCTGGGCAGCGTCTTCGGGACCCTCCTGCTGGGATTCTATCTGCTCCCGATTTTCGGCACGGTGAGCATCGTGCTGAGCCTGAGTGTGTTGTTGCTAACGCTCGCCCTGGCGCTGGCTACCTATGAAAAATTACGTCTGGGCGCGAGCCTCTCGTTGCCTCTTTGGGTGGCGACCACGGCGGGTTTGGTGGCGGCGGTGATTTTCGGAGTCGGCGGGGTTTCGGGAACGCGCGATTACCCGGGATCGAACGTTTTGTTCGAGCAGGAAACGCCCTACGGCTGGGTGCGCGTGGTCGATCAACCCGAGGCGGGGGTTCGCTGGCTCATGTCGGGTGGCTCGACCATTGGGGCCGAAGATCTGGCCAGCGGACGGGGCCTGTTCGACTACCTGCAGGTGGCCGGCCTGCTGCCCTTGTTCAATCGCGATGGCAAATCCGCCCTGCTGGTCGGCCTGGGGGCCGGGCATCTCGTCAATCTCTACAACCGCTTGGGCATCGTGACCGATTCCATCGAGATCGATCCGGCCGTCGCCCGCGCCGCGAGCGAATATTTCAGCTTTGAAGGATCGGGTGAGGTTTGGGTGGCGGACGCGCGCTATCAGATCCGGAAGATCGAGCGGCAGTATGATTTCATCATCCACGACACCTTCACCGGCGGCTCGGAACCCATCCACCTGTTGAGCCGGGAAATGTTCATCGAGCTGAAGGCGCAGCTGAAACCGGGCGGTGTGATGGTCCTCAACATGGTGGGATTCAACATCGAAGGCGAGCGAGCGCCTGTGGAGGCCGTCGCCCGGACGCTGGACTCCGTCTTTCCCCACCGTCGAAACTTCCTTGGGTCGCCCGATTCCCGGTTGAGTGATTTTATCTTTTTCGTCTCGGATGCCCCCCTTGAGCTGCAAGTTGGAAACTCCCCGCTGCTTCGTGAAGCGGCGGACTGGCTTCGCTCAAGAGAGATAACCATTCCCGGCGATGGGGGCGTCTTGATTACGGATGACTTTAATCCATTGGAGACGCTCAATCTCAGGAAATCCGCCTACTACCGCAAAATCCTGATTGAGCGAGTGGGGCGTGAGGTTTTGTTCCGGTAGGGTCCAGGATGCTCCGGAAATGGAACCTCAAGCCGATTTCCAGACGCCGACTTGACTCGATTTTAAGTGATTGCATTACGGTCTCCGAGCTTATGCGCCGGGAGCCGGACTTGCGGGTCCTCAACTGGATTCGGAGGCAAAACATTTCCCATCTCTACCTCACCGCCCTGTCTGTAGCGGAAATACGGCGCGGGCTGGCCTTGTTGCCCGACGGAAAGCGAAAGCTCGACCTCGGACCCGCCGCCGGATAGCACCATTTCTTCAGATACCAGCGTGCCCAGTAGGCGCTGCGATGCAGGAGGGTCATGTCGTGTGAGCGCGGGCGATGGCGCAGCGGGACCGCCTGAAGCCATGTAATCGGGGTCTCCTTTGATTGCGTCTGAAAATTCTTTTGCACATACGTGGTTTTCTCCTTGCCAAGGTGGAATCCGCGTGGGTAGATCCGCTAATCCACAATGATCAAATCGCTTATGGGGCACGGACGGTTCCATGGGGGCCAAGCATACAATCATCCGTTCATTTCACAGAAATCAAAAGACAAAAATCAAGGATCCATCATGCCAACCATCATCGCCCACCACAGGATCAAGGACCAGGCCCACTGGCTGGCTTCACCCAAGCGCAGGGAACTCTTCGGGTCCATTGGGGTCACCGAAATCAAGACCTTTGTCGACCCAAGCAACCCGACGCATGTTGGCGTCATGATGAACGTCCCGGACATGGAAGCGTTTTCGGCGATTATGAAGAGCGAGGCGGGAGCCGCGGCCATGGAGCACGACGGCGTGGTGCCGGAGTCCGTGGTCGTTCTGATAGAAGCACCGTAACGGACACCGGGCCGACAATTATTGGACAAACGGAAATGAAAAAGACCACGGTGATTACCGGATGCAGTTCCGGATTCGGCAAGGATCTCGCTTTAAAGCGGGCGCGGCGCGGCGATCGCGTGTATGCGACGATGCGCGGAACAGAGGGCAAAAATGCCGCTGTTGCAGCCGAGTTGGCGAGGGTGGCGGCAAGCGAGGGAATCGATCTGCGCGTGCTTGAGTTGGACGTCACCTCCACCGCTTCCGTGGATGCGGCGGCCGCGGCCATCGTTTCCGAATCCGGCGCCCCGGATGTAATCGTCAACAATGCCGGCGTGATGTTCACCGGCCTTACCGAAGCCTTTACCTCCGAGGAACTGACCACCCAGCTGGACGTCAATGTGGTCGGCATTCACCGCGTTAGCCGAGCCTTCTTGCCGGAGATGCGTCAGCGCGGACGGGGGCTCATTATCAATCTAAGCTCGATTGCGGGGCGCCTCGGCGCGCCCTTCTTCGGGGTTTACCATGCCAGCAAATGGGCCGTGGAAGGCTACTCCATGGCCCTGCGCGGTGAGCTCGCCTGCTGCGGGGTGGATGTGGTGGTGGTCGAGCCGGGACCGTTTTCCACCGCGCTCTTTCATGTCAGTCCTCAGCCGACCGACCTTGAAAGCCGGGTGGCGACCTATCCGCCCGTGGCGCATGCCACCTTCAAGGGCTTGGGCGAAACCTTCAACGGCATGTTCAACGATCCGAACACACCCACCGATCCCGCCATGGTCGTCGATGAGATCAACGCGCTGATCGACATCCCGGCTGGCAGCCGACCCCTCCGTACCGTCGTGGGCGTGGATGTCGGCGTGCGCGAACGCAATGCCGCCGTCGAGCCCTTTGATGCGGCGGTGCTCGCCGCCTTCGGTATGAGCGAATTCGCCACGCTCGCGCCGAGCCCCTCGGCATGACCCATCAGAGCTACATCACCGGCACCACACTTACGCCGGGCGGCGGCTTTACGCTGACAGTTTGAAGCTGGTCTGCCGCCGCACATAAACCCGGCAAATCCAATCTTTCAGAGCCAAAAGACGATGAGAATTTTTTCCAAACCCACGCGATTTATCCCCGCTTGTGTCAGCTTGACGATCACCGGATGGATCCCCGCCTCGGGGGCCGAAACGACCCCTCCCCCAACCTGGACGATGGAGCAGGTGTCGTTCTTCCCCGAAGATCGATCCTTGGTGCGCCCCGAAGACGGCGTCGCTCTGCCGGATGGCACGCTTCTGATTGCCGATCAAAGGCATGGTCTGGTGGCGCTGACGCCTGATGGCACGAAGCGGCCATTCGGTGATTTCGCAGCGGCCGCCTACGTCCATGAACCGCCGACGCGCAGCGCTGGTCCGAACGGCGTGGCCATGGAGCCTGACGGAATCCACGTGCTGGTGGCGGATATCCTCACCGGGGCCATTTACCGCATCCATACCGAAACCGAACAAGTGGTTCGTATTTACCAGCATGAATTCGGCGCCAATTCCGCCCGGCGCGACAGCAGCGGCGCGGTCTGGTTTACCCAGTCGACGCGCAACCGCGCCGGTCCCGATTCCGAGGCCAGGATGTTCGCTGCGGTCGACGAGGCCCCGCTCGACGGCGCGCTGTTCCGCCTGCCGCCGCCGGCCGATAGCACCACCGAATCGGTGGCCGAACTCAAGCTGTCTGGGCTGACTTTTGGCAATGGCGTGGCGATCGACGAGGCGCGCGGCGAGATCTATGTCGCCGAGACCATGGCCAACCGGATCGTCGGCTACCAGCTTTCGGTGGCCGACGGCACCTTGTCCGAAGGCCGCGTGGTGGCCGAGTTGCCCACCCCCGACAACATCGAACTCGATGCCTCGGGGCGCCTGTGGGTCGCCTCGCCCATCGCCAACGCCCTCCTCGTCGTCGATCCCACATCGGGCGGATGGTCCACGGCCTTTCATCCGCAGACGCCGGAGCACCGGCAGCTCATGGTCGAGTGGCAGCGTCGCACCGAAAGCGGCGAGTCGCGCCTGGCACTGATTGGTCCGGACATGTGGGCGCCGCTGCCGGGCCTGTTCACCGGCCTGATCCTGACCACCGAAGGCGGCCCGATCTACCTCACCGGGCTGGGCGACACGCTCGTGAAACTCGCACCCAAGGAGTAGAATATGACGATGCCATTTGCGATGACCTCAACTCACGGCGGGAATGTGACCACTTCGGTGGCAAAGGAGCTGTTGCCATGGATCTGAATCTTACCGGCAAGGTCGCACTGGTCACCGGTGCGAGTCGCGGTATCGGGCGGGCCATCGCTGAAGGACTGGCCGCCGAAGGGGCCCGTCTCGTGATCGCGGCGCGTGGCGCCGAAGCGCTCGATGAGGCCAAACGCGCTCTCGAAGCCACAGGTGCCGAAGTACTGGCTATCCCGTCCGATGTTGGCGATGATGCGAGTGTGGACGCGCTTGTGGCCAAAGCCTGCGAACGCTTCGGAACGATCGATATTCTCATCAGCAACGCCTCGGCGCTGGCCGTGACGGGAGACCGGGCGAGCTGGGAGGCCAGTCTGAACGTGGATGTGATGGGTGCGGTCCGGTTGGTCGAAGCCGTGTTGCCAATGATGCGCGCCGCGCGCGGGGGCGTCATTCTCCTCGTGTCCTCCATCTCGGGGATCGAAGCCTACCCGATGCCGGACTTTGGCTACACCGCTGGAAAGGCCGCCCTGAATGCCTATGCCAAGAAGCTGGCGGTGGTTGAGGGATCGCACGGCATTCGGGCAAATGCCCTCCTGCCGGGCTCGACCGAGTTTCCCGGTGGCAGTTGGGAGAAGATGCGCGCGCATCAACCCGAGATCTACGAAATGGTGCGCCAAAGCGTGCCGTCCGGAAGACTGGGCACACCCCAAGAGGTGGCCGACGCCGCCGTGTGGCTGGTCTCGCCGCGGGCCGGATGGATCAATGGGGCCGCCCTCGTCGTGGACGGGGGCCAATCCAAGGCGATCCCGTGAGGCCGCCCGCAAGGCTCTGCTCCCGGACGGGACGCGCCGGGAAGAAATCGGATAAGCTTTTCCCTGACCGAACGGACGCTGCTTTCGATGGAAAGTTTTGGGCGCGTATGGGGGAGTTCCTGCGCGAGCGTTATGTTTTGCGCGATGTGGATGGCTTGTATGGGACGATCTGCCGTGGCCTGGGGGAGTTCGTTGCGGGGGAAAATGTTTTTATCGGCGAGCACGACATGGAGCGGACGCTCGTCACCGGGTGCGTCGTGCGCCATGTTTTCGAGACGCCGGATTTCATCACCATTGTGAACCAGTGCGCGGGGGAACATCCGCTCTGGGAACCCATCCGCACGGGCGGGCAGACGGTACGCCTGCTCTCGGGGCATGCCAGTGCGCGGCGCTGGGAAAACACGCGGCTTTACAAGGAAGCCCTCGGCCTCGAAGGCGTGCGCGATCACCTTTCCGTGGAGTTCGGCGACCGGAAGCGTCGGCTCACTTCGATCGGGGTTTTCCGCGACTGTCGCGGCTTCGAACGGAACGATGAAGATGTAATGGCTTTTCTGATACCGCATTTCGAGCAGGCCTTGGCGAACGCGCGTGTGGCCGAGGCAGCCGGCTTGGTAGGCGCGGGACAGGCACCGGAGCAAGCCCGCCACATTCTCTTGGACGAAGCAGGGCACCCGCTGGAGGTGTCGGTTTCGATGCGAAAGTGGCTGGGGAGCTTTTTCCCCTGCGGCGCGGCGCGGCGTGGAGTTCTGCCGGAACGGGTGACGGATTGGCTCGGCGTCGCGCGCGGTCTCCTGAATCGGGGCGTTTTGCTTCAAGCCGTGCGGCCGCTGCGGATTTCCGGTACCGCGGCCTGCCTGGAACTGCGGTTGACGCGCCGCCGGTTCGCGCCGGGTTACATCCTCCTCTTGGAATCGCACCCGTGGGGCGGGGCACAGACACCGGGACTGACTCCGCGGGAGCGTGAAGTCCTGCGCTGGGTGCGGGAGGGCAAGACAAACGAGGAAATCGCCCTCATCCTCGCCTGCGGGGTCACGAGCGTGAAAACGCACCTGAAGCACATCTTCAGGAAGCTTGGTGTGGACAACCGCACGGCGGCGGCAAGGTTGTATGTCGGCCAGGAAGAAGGCCAAGGTCGATAAGCCGAGCAAGGAGGGTTCCTTCACGATAATCGCCACTCATGCCGGTCATAAGAAAAACTGTTTGCCCCGACAGGGAATTTCCCCATCCTGCACGTATGTCTGTATCTGCTGCATGGAGGACCGGATGGAGGACATCCGGTGTTTGGGGAAACAACGCTTATCGACAGGTCGGTCTCGTCGTCGCCTGTATGCTTGCTGGTTTCGGTTGGGCACTCGGCCAGAGCAGCTTCCCTATCCCGATCCCCAACGCCGCTTTCACGGATCCGGCAAATGAGGGAACGACGCTGATCCCGTCTGGTGTGCTTTCCTATGAAGACGATGTCGGCAACGGGCCGTGGCGGGGCCGGGGTAACTGGGTTCCCCATCCAGAAACGTCTATTGCCAACGGACGGGCAACGGTATCGGGGTTGGAGAGCGTTCCTTATCCCGGCTCGCCCGGCACGTGGATCACGACAAGCGGCGGCTTCCGGCAATATGCGATCGGTGAAACCTACAACGCGGGGTGGACCTATATACTCAGCATGCGGGTTTCGGCCGATGAGCTGGTGACAGAGGCGGCCTTGCAAGCGGTTGGCGTCTCCGGGTCCATTAATCTCGCCTCCGGCTTTATTTCTGCCGACACCATTACGGTCTTCAACGATGGTGCATATGCCATCTTTGAGCGAACCTATGTCGCTCCGCCAAGTGTGCAGGGACTAGCGTTGTCCATCTACCTGGCTGCGGGTGAGACCTATTCTTCGCCAGCTCCTATTCCGGTGGACATGTTGGGAGATATTCACTTCGAAGAAGTTTCCCTTGTCGCCATCCCGACTCCCCCGCAGTTGCAGTGTCCAGGCATCCTTTACCTGCCCACGGGCGTCGACTGCATGGCGGTCGTGCCTCCTGTGACAGTGCCGGTCGTTCCCGGCACTTCGCCCTTCACCAGTTTCACCTACGACCAGGTTCCGGCCGCCGGCTCGCTCTTGCCCATGGGCAAAGGATGGATCACGGTCACAGTGACCGATCCTTTCGGTAACGCTTCGATCTGTTCCATTCCCGTTATGGTGGTGGATACCACGCCCCCAGTGGTGAGCTGTGTTCCGGCGCAGACGGTGGATACCTGCACCGGCGCGATTCCGGACATCACCGGCCTCGTCTGGGCGGAGGACAACTGCA
>SLLG01000327.1 GCA_007134215.1 Opitutales bacterium
CTTCCGCAGTTAACCGCCCTCAACCCGCCTCGAGCGGCGAGGGTTCTTTCCCACCGGCGTGGCGCCGCGGCGCTTCGAATTCAACGATATCGGCGAGCGTCAGGGTGGTGAGGCGGCGGCGGACGCTTTCACGCGTCTTTTTCCAATAGTCGTGGGCGGGGCAGGCGCGTTCCTCGCTGCAATGGGTCATTCCGAGGAGGCAGCGGTCGGGCGGTCGGTTGATTTCGACGGCGTCGTCGATCTCCTTGATCGTGATGTCGCCGGGTGAGCGGCTGAGGGAAATACCGCCGCGGTAGCCGCGTTTGGAGTCGACGATGCCGGCTACGACGAGGCGCTGCACGACTTTCGCGAGGTACGCCTGCGCAATTCCCGTTTCCGCCGCGATCTCCCGAACCATCATGGATTTCGACGATGAAGCGGCGAGGCACGCGAGTGCTTCGATGGCGTATCCTGTTGTCTGGGAAAGGACGTTCATAACTTTACGCGCGCGGCTCAACCGGCCCCGGCCAGCCCTCCCTCTTGTGGGCGTCAACCTTCCACAATTGGAGAACCTTCAAGTAGTTCGCGCGTTCAAAAGCAGAGGGATCAGGGCACTTGCGCAAGCTCATACTCCCGCGCATTTGCTCCACCGATGCATACTCGTGTTCTTCCATCCAGCTGCGCAACTGCGCGAGGAGGTAGCCGAGGTGGGAAGGCCCTTTGCGCAGGAGTGCGGAGACCAACTGCACGCCGGACGCCCCCGCCATGATCGATTTGATAACGTCCTCCATCGTATGCACGCCCCCGCTCACGGCGATGTCGCCCTTGAGGTTGCCGTGCAGGATCGCCGCCCAGCGCAGGCGCAGTCGCAGCTCCGGCGAGCGGGAAAGCTCGAGGTGCGGCGTCGCCGCCAGCTCCTCGATATCGATGTCGGGCTGGTAGAACCGGTTGAAGAGCACGACGCCGGCGGCACCGGCGGCGTCCAGTTGCATGGCGAAGTGCGCGGGCGACGAAAAGAAGGGCGAAAGCTTCACGGCGACGGGGATGGACACCGACTTCTTCACGTCCTTCAGGATATTGAGCGTGCGCGCCTCCACTTCGTTGCCCGGCTCGCGGGGATCTGTAGCCACGTAGTAGACGTTGATCTCAAGCGCATCCGCGCCCGCCTGCTCGATATATTTCGCGTAGTGGGACCACCCGCCGGGGGAAACTCCGTTGAGCGAGCCGATGACGGGCAAATCGGTCGTCTCCTTGATGCGTTCGATCTGCCGCAGGTAGCGTTCGGGCCCGAGGGAGTAGTCCGTCATGGCCGGAAAATAGGACGTCGCCTCCGCGAACGATTCGGCGGGTCCCTCCGTGTGGGCGAATTCAGCGACCTGCTCCTGCGTGATCTGCTCCTCGAAGAGCGAGTGCATGACGATGGCCGAGGCCCCGGCGTCTTCCAGCGCGCGCACCACGTCGATGTCGTCGACGAGCGGAGACGCGCCCGGCATGAGCGGGTTCTTGAGCTTCAGTCCGAGGTAGTTGGTGGAAAGATCCATTGTCCTTGTTTTACTTAGCTGTTGGCGTCAGGGGCGGGCTTGCCGGTCGTCGGCGGGCCGGCCGCCATTTTTTCGTAGAGAGCGAACCGCTCGCGCACGGATTCCGCCGCCATTTTCTGGAGGGCTTCCGCACGTTCCGGGTTGATGCGCTTCAGCATATGGAAGCGCGTTTCGTTAGCCGTGAACTCGGAAAGGGAGGACTTCGGCGCGGCGGAGTCCAGCTTCATCGGGTTCTCGCCGGCGTCGGCGCGGCGCGGGTCGTAGCGGAAGAGCGGCCAGTAGCCGCAGGCCACCGCCTTTTTCTGTTGTTCGAGCCCCATCGCCATATTGTAGCCGTGCGCCACACAGTGGCTGTAGGCGATGATGAGCGAGGGACCGGGGTAGCTCTCTGCTTCGACGAAAGCTTTGACAGCGTGGTTGTCCTTCGCCCCCATCGCGATGCGCGCGACGTAGACCGAGCCGTAGGTCGACGCCATGAGGGCAAGGTCTTTCTTCGGAACCGCTTTGCCCGCCATGCTGAACTTCGCCACGGCGCCGAGCGGGGTCGCCTTCGACTGCTGACCGCCCGTGTTGGAGTAGACCTCCGTGTCGAGGACGAGGATGTTGACATTGCGTCCGGAGGCAATGACGTGGTCGAGCCCCCCGAAACCGATGTCATACGCCCAGCCGTCGCCGCCGACAATCCACACGCTTTTGGGCACGAGGTAGTCGGCGATCTGCAGGAGCGTCTTTGCCTCCGGATCGTCGGTTTCTTTGAGCTTGGACCGCAGGACTTCGACGCGCTCGCGTTGTTCCCGCACCGCCGCTTCGTCGCCGGTCTGGCAGGCGATGACAGCGGCAACAAGATCGTCGCCCACAACGGAGGCGAACTTGTGCAACAGCAACTCGGCGTAGACCCGTGTCTGTTCGATACCGGCACGCATGCCGAACCCGAACTCCGCGTTATCCTCGAAGAGTGAATTCGACCACGCCGGACCGCGGCCGCATCCGTCCACGGTGTAGGGCGTCGTCGGCAGGTTACCTCCGTAGATGGAGGAACACCCCGTCGCGTTGGCGATGAGAAGACGGTCGCCGAAAAGCTGCGTGAGCAGCTTCACATACGGTGTCTCGCCGCAGCCCGCACAGGCGCCCGAATACTCGAAGAGCGGGCGCATGAACTGCGTCGTCTTCACGTCGTCCTTTAGGATCGATCGGTCCGGATCCGGAATGTCGAGGAAGAAGCGGTAGTTCGCGCGCTCCGTCTCAAGGAGCGGGATGCGCGGCGACATGTTGATCGCTTTGCGGCTCGGGTTGGACTTGTCCTTCGCCGGGCACACTTCGACGCAGAGGTTGCAGCCGGTGCAATCCTCCGGCGCGACCTGCAGAGAGTACATAAATCCTTCAAGCTCGCGGGAGCGGAACTTCACCGACTTGAAGCCGTCGGGCGCTCCCTCCAAAGCCTCCGGCTTGAACACTTTCGGCCGGATGGCGGCGTGCGGACACACCACCGCGCACTTGTTGCACTGGATGCAAATGTCGGACTCCCAGACCGGGACTTCCTCGGCGATGTTGCGCTTCTCCCAGCGGGCCGTGTCCGTCGGCCAGGTGCCGTCCACGGGGAAGGCACTGACAGGCAGGAGGTCGCCCTTCCCCGCAAGCATCATGGCGGTGACCCGTTGCACGAAGTCCGGCGCGGCGGGATCGACGATCGGCGGAAGGCCGCGCGTCGCTGTGGCTTTCGCGGGGATCTCCAGACGCACCATGTTCGCGAGCGCCGAGTCCACCGCGTGGAAGTTCCGGTCAACAACGGTCTGGCCGCGTTTGCCGTAGGTCTTGTCGATGGCGTTCTTGATCTGCCGGATGGCTTCGTCCTTCTCCAGAATCCCGGAAATGGCAAAGTAGCAGGTCTGCATGATGGTGTTGATACGCCCCGGCATGCCGCACTCGCGCGCAACTTTGCTTGCCTCGATAGCGTAGACCTTCAGCTCCTTTCCGATAATTGTTTCCTGGAGATCTTTCGCAAGGAGGTCCCAGACTTTCTCCGGCGGACACGGCGAGTTGAGGAGAAGCGTCGCGCCGTGCGCGGCGTGTCCGAGCACGTCCACGGTCTCCAGAAGCTCGAAACGGTGGCACGCGACAAAGTCGGCCTGCCGGATGAGGTAGGTCGAGCGGATGGGCTCAGGCCCGAACCGCAGGTGCGATACGGTCATGGCCCCGGCCTTCTTCGAATCGTAGACAAAATAGCCCTGTGCGAAGTTGTCCGTCTCCTCGCCGATGATCTTGATCGAATTTTTGTTCGCTCCCACGGTGCCGTCCGAACCCAGTCCGAAGAACACCGCCTGCTTCACGCCCGGAATCTCGAGGTCGAAGCTGTCGTCGACGTCGAGGGACATGCCCGTCACGTCGTCGTTGATGCCCACGGTGAATCGGCTCTTCGGCGCGTCTTTGGCCAGCTCGTCATAGACGGCTTTCACCATCGCCGGATTGAATTCCTTGGACCCGAGTCCGTAGCGGCCGCCGATGACCCGCACTTCGTTCAGCTCGGGGCGGCCCCCCGATTGCGCGGCCTCGCGCAGCGCCGTGGATATATCGAGGAACATCGGCTCGCCCAGCGCGCCCGGCTCTTTCGTGCGGTCGAGCACGGCGATGGAGCGAACGGTCTGCGGCAGCACGGCGAGAAAGTCTTCCGCCGAGAAAGGGCGGTAGAGGCGGACCTTGAGCACACCCGTTTTTTCTCCTCGTTTGTTCAACCACTCGCAGGTTTCACCCGCCGCTTCCGCGCCCGACCCCATGATGACAATGACGCGCTCCGCCTCCGGATCGCCTTCGTAGTCAAAAGGCCGGTATTCTCTGCCCGTCAGCTCGGCAAAACGGTCCATCACCGCGCGGATCCGCGCCGTCGCCTCGTCGTAGTAGCGGTTGCACGCCTCGCGCGCCTGGAAGAAAGCGTCGGGATTCTGCGCCGTGCCCCGGATCATCGGGCGGTCCGGCGTCAGCGCACGGCCGCGGTGCGCCGCGACGCAATCCTCGCGGATGAGGTCGCGCAACGTGTCATCGTCCAGAATCTCGATCTTCGAAACCTCGTGCGACGTGCGGAAACCGTCGAAAAACTGCAGAAACGGCACGCGCGTCTCCAGCGTCGCCGCCTGCGCTATAGCCGCGAAGTCATGCGACTCCTGCACCGACCCCGCCGCAAGCATCGCGAAACCCGTCTGCCGGCACGCCATCACATCCGAGTGGTCCCCGAAGATGCTCAGCGCGTGCGTCGCCACCGCCCGTGCCGTCACGTGCAGACAGAACGGCGTCAGCTCGCCCGCGATTTTGTACATGTTCGGGATCATGAGCAGCAGCCCCTGCGACGCCGTGAAGGAAGAACACAGCGACCCCGCTTGCAGCGCACCGTGCAGCGCCCCCGCCGCACCGCCTTCCGACTGCATCTCGACGACGCTCGGGACCGCGCCCCAGATGTTGCGCCGACCCGCCGCCGACCATTCGTCCGCAAACTCCGCCATGGGCGACGAGGGCGTGATGGGGTAGATCGCACAAAACTCGTTCAAACGGTAGGAAACCGACGCAACCGCTTCATTTGCGTCCAACATTCCCTGTTTCGCTGCTGATACTTTCGTTACCACGCGCACCTTTTCCGCTTAACAGACCCTTGGGTCAATAAAATAATCGACTTAATAATCCGAAAAGCGGGCGACGACCGGACAGGGCCCGGAACTCCCCCTGCTCTCGGGTTCAGGGCGCCCGGCGACACAACCGCCAAAAACACCCGCGGGCATGCCTCCGCGCACAATTCCCCCTTTACATATCAACTTATCCTGATTCATTGATGCGAAATATGACATCGAATCGACCGATCAGTGATTTGCTCGTGAGCAAAAATCCGGTGCTGTCCGTGGAATTCTTCCCGCCGAAGGACGAGGCGGGGGGCGAATTGATTGTGCGCACCGCACTCGAAATCAAGGAACAGGTGAAGCCCGACTTCGTGTCCATCACCTACGGGGCGGGCGGCTCCACGCGCGAGCGTACCTTCCGCTACGCCAAGCTGCTAAAGGACGAATACGGCTTCGAAGTGATGCCGCACCTCACCTGCGTGGGTTCCTCAAAAGAGGAAATCCGCGAAATCGTCTCGGAGTGGCAGGACGCCGGTTTCTGCAACATCATGGCCCTGCGCGGCGATCCGCCGAAGGGCGAGACGGAGTTCCGCCCCCACCCCGATGGATTTCACTACGCTGACGAACTGGTCGCGTTTTTGCGCGACAACTTCAGCGGTTTCAGTCTCGGCGTGGCGGGCTATCCCGAAGTGCATCCCGAGGCGCCGGACGCCGCCGCCGACCTCGCCAACCTCAAGCGCAAGGTCGACGCCGGAGGGTCGTTCGTCACGACGCAGCTCTTCTACGACAACAGCTACTTCCGCTCCTTTGTCGACGGATGCCGCGCCGCCGGGATTGCCGTGCCCGTGCTCCCCGGCCTCATGCCGATCCGCTCCGCCACGCAGGCGCGCCGCTTCTGCAAACACGTGCCAGCCGAACTCGACGCCGCCCTCGAAGAAGCCGGCGACGACAAGGCCAAAGTCCACGAAATCGGCATCGACTGGACCTGCCGCCAAATCCGCGAACTCCTCGCATGGGGCGCGCCCGGCGTGCACCTCTACATTATGAATCGTTCCCGCATGGCCGTCGAAGTCCTCCGCCGCCTCCGCGCCGAAGGCCTCTTCCGCGCGGAGTAGCCAATCAGCGTCACACGAGCTCCCCCCTCCCGGAGCTTGATAGATAAAATAAAAACAATGTAATATTTTTTTGCGCGCGCGGAGGAGCCTGTGTCACTGCCGTTTGCGGACCGGGCAATCTTCACTGGGTCGGCGAACTCGGCGCGGAAACGGTGTTGAATTACCGGGACACCGGTTGGCTGTCCAAAGCAGGA
>SLLG01000090.1 GCA_007134215.1 Opitutales bacterium
AGACATAAGGCTCGCCGTCGACTTCGACGAAGAGGGTGCCGCCCGAGACCTGGATACCGGGTTCCGCCTCATTGGCGTCGCTCGGCAAGGTGAGGGTGATGTCGCCTGGATCTTCCGGCATCGGTGGCACAACGTCGCTGAAGCTCGAACCCAGCGTAAGGTTGTCAATGGTTGTGCGGGTGTTCTGGCTGCGCGTATCCAGGAAGGTGATGGACTCCGCGTCGACATTGAGCGCAACGCTGTGTGTCGGGCTGTCGGCATCGTTTGCAGACGGGTTCAGCCAGATGTTTATGGTCGTGACTGTGCCGTCGCCGTCGATGACCAGTTCACCAGCGAGCAGGTGGTTCATTCCGGTGAGCGCTTCGCGGTCCTCAAGTTCGGAACCCGGCGCAATCTCCACGGTGCTGCCGGTGAGTTCCAGCTCGTTTTCGCGCAGCTTTATGGCGGCAAAGGCGCCCCAGCCCCCGAGGCGAAGAAAGAACTGATCGGGGTTCTCTGCCGTTCCCACCGAATGCGGATGGAAGACAACGGAGAAGAACATGCTGCTGTCGGCTTCCGGTGCCTCGATGGGCAGCGTGAGCCAGTTGTCCATCTTCGGGTTCGGGCTGCCGATGAGCGAGACCGATCGGATGCCGCCGTCGATGCGGCGGCCGTCGGCCACGTCGTAGGTCAGGCCGAAGTCCTCCACGACGACTTTGGCGCGGTCGGCGTCATTGATCTGCCATCCGTCCCACACCGGGAAATGTCCCGGAGAGAACGAAATTCCCTCGTTGTCGAAGACGGTTGGCTCAGCCGCCAACGTCGATCCGATCCCGGCGAGTAGGGCAAGGCACATGCCTTTCCGCAGGGTTCGGGATTTGGGTATGGGTGTTTTCTTCATGTTTCCTTGTATGGGTTAACTGCGGTTAGTCAGCAGTGATTGACTTTGGTGTAAAAGGTGTTGTTCCGGGAAAACGCGGTGATCCCGGCTTCTAAAATTCATCTTCGGCGCGAACCGTTTGGTCTTCGATATGGAGAAAAGTCCGCTCGCCGGGGCCGCCTTCAAGATACTCGAACCAGCCGGGTGCTTCGCCATGGAACCAGAGAACGGGGTACAGCGTGGGGTCGACCCATTGCCAGCGATCCGTGCCGTGGTCGAAAACGGTCCAGTCAAGCTCGTCGCCGAGGACATACTGCCAGCCATGGTCGGCGTGGTAGATCCAGGGATATTGGCCGTGGTCGAAAAATGCGCCGTAACGAAGGTCATCGAGCCAACGACCGGCATCCTCTTCCGCGCCGCCGAGGTAGGGATCCGGGTTGACGCGGGCGATGAACTCAGGGGCTTCGCCGCTCCAGTCGATGCGGAGACCATGGAGGGGGCCGCCGAGGTCGAAAACACGGTTGTCGAGCAGGACCCACGGCGATTCGATGACAGGCCAGTCGGTGTAGTCGACGGGATCTCCGTTCACGCTGACGGTCGGGATTGTGCCGTCCAGAGTCTCGAGGGAGCGGTTGAATTCCATTTCCATAACCGCGCCGTCGTTGCTCGTGTAGGTGACGGCGACGTTGTCCCAGTCGACCTCGACGGGATTGCCGGCGGTGACCTCCTGGAAGGTCTCGAAGTCGCCGAATTGCATGGCATTGCCGATCTCGACGATGAAGCCCGTGGACCATGGTTCGCCGACAGTACCGCGGCTCTTAAGCACATTCCATTCGGTATCGAAGGCGCGGCGGTCGTTGACAGTGCCATTGCGGAGGGGGCGGATGCCAAGATAGTAATTTCCGCTGCGGAGAAAGAACCACGCGTCATCGGCGGGCAGGTTCTGCGCGCCGATCATGGTGTCGGGAAAACGGATTTGGCCAAGAGGAATCATGTTACCGTCGCGTTCCGCCGCCCATTGTCCCACACCCGCCCACGGATCTTCGGCGGGGATGTCGAAAAGGAGAATGGCGGCGTTCTTGTGCTGGCCGATCTGCATGAAGGGCGAGGTGGGGCCGTTCCATGCGTTCTCGCCACGTGAGGCACTGCGCCAGTAGGGATGGAAGGCTTCGATGAGGCGGTTGCTCCCGGTTCCCGCCCATGAGATGCTGAACATGCTGTCGTCGAGTTGGAAGGCCGCCGGGATGTGGCGGATGACGCCGCTGCTTAGGGCGATTCCGTGGTTGTGGTGGGTGGTGCGCACGACGTAGCGAAAGGAGTTGGCGTTGGTTTCCGGGTCGCGGTAGGCGAGCGGGTCGGCGAGAAAATGGGCCTGTTGCCAGCGCGCCGTGTAGCTGAACCGCTCCTGGTCCCGGGCGAGCGTTTCGATGATGGGATGCGGGCGCCATCCGGAGACGGCGAGCTGCGGGGTCGTCCATGAGGGGTTGAAGGGAAGGGACGGATTGCCGTGCCCGAAGTAGAGCCAGAGGATCGACTGGATACGCGCTCTGAAGGATGCGCTCTGTTCTGTGCTTCGGCTGAAGGGCGCCAGCGCGTATTCGCGCACGCTCGCCATGGCAAGGTTGGTGAAGTGGTAGTGGAGGAAAGCTTCGGCGATCGCGCGCACCTCCGGGTCCTCCGCGTAATCGTAGAGATTGACCATCGGGGTGACGTGATAAATCTCGTACACAGGAGAGAGGAATTCGGCGTAGCCGCTGAGGTAGCGGTTGCGGCCCACAATGGCGATGACCTCCTTTGTGTTCTCCATCAGTTCCTCGCTGGAGATCGTCTCGCTGCCCCAGTTCCACTGTCGGTCCGGGAACCTCTGGGCGTAGAGGTATGCGGAGGACCACGACATGAGACGATGGTTCTCCGTGCCGGTGTTGAACCAGTGGTCCTGGCTTGCGGCGACATTGCCGACGGCGTTTCGTTGCGCGGGTGTCATGTGGTCCCATGCCATGTAAAGGGCGCGCACATTGCCGAGGGCGTTGAAGAACCAGTCGGCGGTCCCGTAGGAGCTTGTGGCAAGGTAATTGATGGCTTCGGCATCGGCGGGATCAAGGGCCAGCCTGGCCACGATCGTTCCGTAAGGCTGACGCCCGACGCCGCCGGGGGAGGGCAGGTCTTGCGCCGCTGTGGCGGCGAGAAGGGCGTCGCGCCGATCCTCGAAGCTTTCCGCGCCGGCATGGGGGACCGCGGCGAAGAGGGATACGGAAAGGACGGCGGCGGCGAAACTCCGGACCGCGCCGCGGATGGAGGGGATCTGTTGTGCAGGGTAAGTCATGGTGCTGTTTTGTCGTGTAGGTGAATCCAACCGCCTGTGTTCATCTCATAAACGTAGGGCAGTGATTCCGGAGAGGCGTAGAGCCAACCAAGATCCATTGAGTGAAAGAAGTCGCCCGAAGCGGTTTCGGCCGCGTGGAGCCAGCCCTTGACCGGGAGGTAGACCCATCCGCGCCCTGTCCATGCGTCGAAGTCGGCAAGGACAAACTCACCGAACCCTTCAAGCACGAGCCACGGGTCGTCGGTGCGTTGTGCGGAGCGGAGGAAACCTTCGCGGGGAGTCCGCGGACCGTCCGTGCGCGCCTGCGGCAGGTCGCCACCCCAGTCGACGACCAAGGTGTCCTCCCCGCGGTGGAGGCGCAGGACGCGGTCCTCAAGGGCGACAAACGGACTCGCCATCACCGGCCATTCGGAGAAGTCGATTTCGGCGTCGTCGACGGAAACGGCGGGTAAGGCGAGATCCGGCGGTTCCATGGAGGTGTTGTAGCTCATGGCCAGGGTGTGGCCGCGGGTGCCGGTGTAGGACACCGTCCACGCATCCCAGTCGACCTCCAGTGAATTGGCGTAGACGGCGGCCTGGAAATCTTCGAGGGACGCGAATTCACCGTCCGTCGCGATTTCGAAAACAAAGCCGGTCTGCCAGCGCTCGCCGTTCGTGCCTCGGGTGGAGAGCGTCTCGAAACCAATATCCATCATACCGCGGCGGTCGTAGGTCGCCGGGCGCAGGGTTTTGACGGCGATGTAAACACCGTCGTCGGAAATGAAATACCAATCGTCTTCGCCCGGAGTGTAGTCCGCCGCCTCGGGAAAGCGTAACTGCGCCGTGGCGATGGGTGTTTCGCGGCGTTCGCCGGACCATTGGTCGAGTTCGGGCCACGGATCTTCAGGCGGGATGTCGAAAAGGACAATGGCCGTGTTTTCGAACTGGCCGGTTTGCATGAAGGGCGAACTGGCGTCGCCCCATCCCGAGCCCGAGGCTGAGCGCCAGAAGGGGTCGCCGGCCATGATCTGCCGATGCGCGCGGGTGCTGTCCCATGCGATCATGAACTGGGCGTCGTCGATGAGCTGCCGCGCGCCGGGAATGTTGAGATCCTCCGGATCGAAGCGGTAGACGCCGGAGCTGACGGCGAACCGCGGGTCGCGGTAAGTCGTGCGCATCATGTATCCCGGTGCCTGCGAGAAGAAAAACGGCTGCTGCGCGTAGACGGTGTAGGGACCGTCGATTCGCCCCTTTGCGATGGCCTCCAGCACCGGTTCCGGCCGCCAGTCTGTGAAGGCGAGGAAGAAGTGGGTGAGGTCGGTGCGCGGGTTGCGCGCTCCCGGGTCGCCGGTGCCCCAGAGCATCCATGCCGTCCATTGGACATCGGCATTCAATGATCGTCCGAGGGGAGTCCCCACCCCCCGGCTATAGGGGGGCATGACGATCTCCTCGAACGACGCGTGGGCGAGCAGCGTCGTGTGGTAGAGCAGGGCCGCTTCGGCGGCGGCGCGCACTTCCTCGTCTTGAGCGAAGTCACGGAGATTCAGCCATGAGGCGATCTTAAAACCCTCGTAGTTCGGTGATAGGTACTCGTTATGCCCCATTTCGAACAGACTGCGGCCGTAGGCGAGGAGCTTTTCCCGCGCGCGCTCCAGCGCCGCGCGGCTGTTGAGCGCGAGCGTTTCGCCGTCTTCTTCCCAATTCCACGTTTCATCCGGGAAGGTCTGCGCAAACAGGTAGAGGCTGGACCACAGGAGAATACGGTGGTTCTCCGTGTAGTCTTCGTTCCAGTTGGCGACGAATGAAGCATTTTCGGCCACGGCGCTGCGCTGCGCCGCTGTGAAATTGTCAGTAAAACGCAGATACACATTTGCGAGCATCGGCATGTTGAAAGCGGGCTGCGCTGCGGAGCGGGTGGCGGCGACATACTCCAGGGCTTCGGCGTCGGCGGGGTCGGCGTACAGGCGGCCGGCGGCGGCGCCGAGATGGGCACGACCCACGGTGGGCTGGACCTCAAGCGGCATGGCTTGCAGTTTTTCGCGCATCCATTCCGACCGCGCGGCATAGGACGCGGGCTCCGCCGACGCCGCAAACACGGTCCAACACGATTGAAGCAGTAGAACCCAAACCACTTTTGCCGGGAAGCGGTTGCTCTGGGAGTGATTCGGTTTCGTGTGGTCGAACGGCATATAATATAGGGAGAGATAGTCGGATGACGGGTATCGTCGGAGGGCGGTTGGAAATGAACCGCGCGTTCAGGGATTAGTTAGTATAGGCGCGCAATTGAAGGAAAACCATACGTGAATGCGGAAAGCTTGCGAAATTTTGCGACAAAAGGATAAAACACTGTATTCCGGAGTCGTTTATTGTGCTGGAAACCTACGCGGAGGGAGAGCCGGATGTCCCGCGGTGCCAGAAAAAGCGGCCGCCACTGGTTCGCTGAAGAAAGTGCGCGCATTGGCGATCGCGGCGAGTTGCCGCTTGTTGAATACACTGCGCACGTTGAGGCTGAGGCACAGGTCCGGATCGCGCCACGACCAGCGTAGCCGCGCTCTTGGCCGGCGTCGTCGACGAACTCCGGCAGTTGGAGAAGATCCTCCTCATCCGGAAGCTGGGCCGGTGAGGGCACGGTCGCGAAGCCGATGGCAAGACCGCTCAGGAGAAGGAGGGTGCGGCCATGAAAGGCGGCGGCGAATCGGTCGGGAAGTCATATAATTCCAGTGATTGGGATGGGTGTGGAACCGTCGCGCATCCAGCGAAGTCGATCAGGAGTCACCAAAGAGAAAGATCCAACGTCCGCCGTTTTCCACGTGTTCGGCCGGATAGGCCCAGTGACCGGCGCTGTGGATGTAGAGGAAGCCCGCTGCGGTATCCATGTGGATCATTCCCAAGGGGGTGTCTTCAAACCAACCGCTTCCATGGACCGGGAGATCCTCCCATCCGGACCCGAAGACCCATGCGCCGTTTTCCGTGACGAAAGCCTCGGGAAGGTACACCCAAGCCTCGAGGCGGTAGGCGAAGGCGTAGTCCTCCAGTGGGAAGATGGTACCGAAAGCCTCGGTTACAACTGTGCCATCGGCTTCAATAGGCAGACCGGCCCATGTGTCGGTGACACCGGCCGGCTGAGTGAATTGCGTCACAAGGTTCATGAACAACTGTTCGCCGGTTTCGCTGAGGTTGTAGAGACCGGTGTCGCCCATGCCGGCCGCTAAAAAAATGCGGCGTTCCGCGGACATGCCCACGCGCTCACTGGGCATACCGG
>SLLG01000041.1 GCA_007134215.1 Opitutales bacterium
AAGCCCTCGCCCAAGCCACCGAAGAAGGCGCCGATCCCGCCATCCTCGAAGAACTCGAGACCAAAGCCCGCTTCGCCGTCCTCCAGAAAATCATCGCCGACAACAAGCGGATGTAGGGAGGAGAACGCGCCCGCTGCGTGGCAGCCCGCTACGTAGCGACGGAGCCACGCGTCCGTCGAACCTGCGGACAAGCCGGTTGGCCCGCCGGATTGGCAGTATCGCACAGCTTACGAGGATCTGAGTCCGGAGCCTCACGCAAAGCAAGGCACGAAGCGAAGTCACAGAGAACAGAAGCATTGGGAAACGAATTTCAAAATCATTGCGCCATGGCGTCTTGAGCCTGCGCAGCGGCTCTCACTTCCCCCCCCCGAGGACGTAATTCCTCCGGATGTCAGGTGCAATGGTTTTACGGCGCTTTCGGGCGTTTCACGATGAGGCCTTGCCGGTTCCGCCAGCCCATGGCCTCCGGGGATGAATCAACCGGACCGCCGAACTCCGGTGCGAAAAGATGCCAGTTTACAAGCTGCCAGAAAATCCGCGCTACTCTTCCTCTGTGCCTTCCTCTTCTTCCGGCGCGTCCACGAGGAGTTCGTCGCGGGCGGGCTGGCGGCTGTGGACGAAGTCGGCGACGATGAAGGCGCGTGCGGCGGCGGGTTTGGCCCACGGGGAGTTTTCGGGTACGTCTTCGAGCCAGACGACGACGGGGCCGGCGGGGACGGTTTCGGGTTCGCTGTTGTTGCCGTTGTCTTGGGCTGTCCAGTCGCGGGCGTCGTCGTCGCGGGCCCATGCGGGGACTTCGCGCTCCGGCGTGCGGCCGATGGCAAAGGCGAGGCGCGAGCCGTCGAAGAGGGTCAGCTCGTAGGTGCGGCGGTAGGGGCGGGTGTCGCGGGCTTCGGTGGCGTCGCGGGCGACAGTGCGGTTGTAGCGCGTGGTCTTGAGGGTATTGAGAAAGCGGTTGAGGCGCTCGTGATCAAGGGCTTTGCCCTCGGGTGCGGCATCCGCGGCAAAGGGAGCATCGGCGGATTCACGGACGGCTCGGACCGGGGGATGGCGCTCCTCCGGCCATGTGAAGCGAACGCTTTGGATTTCGTCGCTCCCGGCTTCGAGGAAGGTCTTGCGCGCCCATGCCTCGGCGCTGCTGTCGAGCCACGGGTTGTTGGAGAGGAGGTAGGCGGCGTCTTCTCCGGCGAACCGGAAATACACCCCGCCGCCGTCGCTTCTGCGCCCGAAGGTGACGTCGAGGGCGGTGGCACCGCCGGCGTCGAGGCGCAGCCCGCGCCCGCCGAGGCCGAGCCTCTCGAGGCGGACGGGTTGCCGGGTGACGAAGCGCCGGACCTCGGCCTCGCGCAGGGAATCGACGAGGCGGGAGAGCTTCGGAAAATCGACGGGAAAGTCGTAGACCTCCGCCACGGTCCACCCGCGTGCGTCGTCGCGTCGCAGGGTGACGGCATCGGTGCCGTCGGCGCGGATGACGAGGGTGTCGAGGTCGCGCAGGACCTCCGTGTCGACAAGCGGCTTGTCCACGCGCGGATCCTCCTCGGCGGACGGATCGCGCGGATGGTCGTACCACAGCACGGCGGCCGTGATCACGGCGAGGGCGGAGACGGAAAGAGCGAGGGTTTTGAGTTTCATCGTTTCCGGTCAGGTCCGTTTGCGGTTGCGTTGGACAAAATAGATGATGCCGCCGAGGGCGATGAGCACGGGCATGGTGAGCAGGTTGAATAGCGCGAGGCGCAGGTTGAGGGCCTCGATCTCCTCGCGCAGTTTCTTGCGGATTTCGCGCTGCTGCGCGCGGACCTCCGCTTCCTCGAGGCGGAAGCGTTCGATGGCTTCCTGTGTTTCGGGGCTGGCGATGAGCTGCTGCTGGTCGGGCGCCTGCTGCTGGAGTTCGCGGAGGCGGGCGCGTACCTGGGCGAGGCGCTCCTCGAGGTGGGTGAGCTGCTGCTCGTATTCGGCCTGCGCGCGGCGCTCGAGGTCCTGGATGACGGTGAAGGGCCGGTGCGATGTGCCCTTGCCGCGCAGGGCGATGAGGTCGGGGTTGCCCGCGAGGGAGTCGACAAGGTTCACGAAGAAGGCGATGTTGTCGTTGATCGGCTGCACGGCGCGCATGCCGAAGATATTCATTTCGCGGACCGAGAACTGATTGTCGAGAAAGTCGGTGTCGCCGAGGAAGACGACCGTCGAGGAGCGGCTGGATTCGGTGAGAAAGGTTTCGTTTTCGATTCCTTCGGTGTCGTCTGCGTCGTCCTCCGCGGGCCGTCCGTCGGAAAAGGCGGTGGGCAGGGTGCCACGCAGGATGGCGGCGAGAACGCGCCGCTCGCCGTCGGGCTCAAGGGAGCGCGAGACGTTCTCCGGGGAGGGAAAGGCGAGCATGGCGGCGGGGACGGGACCGCTTTCCTCCGAGGACTCGAGGAGGGGTGTCCACTCGGCGTCCTCCGGCGCGTCGTCGCGCAGAACGAAGTGGCCCGGTTCGACGATGAGGAGATTGGAGAGCGTGGCGAGGACGGGTGAGTCGGACTCGATGCCCTCGAAATTGAGCCACACGGGGTAGCGCACGGGCGGGGCGCCCTGCTGTACGGTGACGCCCGCGGCGTGGCGGCGGTCGCCGACGACGGTGGCGGGATCGTAGTCCACACCCCATGCGGCGGGAATCGGGCCGAGGTCGCTCGACACATCGGGCATCTGCTGTTGCATGCCCATTATGCCTGCCTGCATCCGCTCCGCGCTCTGTATGTGCGACGACGGGTCGAGCGCGAGGAGGAGAGGCCGCCCCGAGAGCGCGAACTGGTCGATGTCGAAGAGGAGTGTGTCGGGGAAATCCTGCGGATGGATGACAAGGAGCACGTCGAGGCCGGAGGGGAGGGCGTCGATGTCCGGATCGAGGATTTCCACATTGTAGGTGGCGCGTAGTTCTTCGATGAAGGCGGGGCCACTCTGGTCGCGGCGCGCGTTCGGGTTCCTTGGATCAAAGGGTGGGGGACCCAGCTCCAGGGCGGAGAGGATCCCGACTCGTGGTTGGTCGAGTTGCTGCACTTGAAAAATCAGCTGCGAGATATCGTATTCGAGGAACGGCTCGCGGTTGCGGTCGAAAAAGGGAATGGTGGCGGAGGTGTCGGCCAGTCTCACTTCGAGCCCGAAGAACAGGTTTTCGCCGGTCGGGAGAGGCTGGTTGTGGAGCCCGGAGCGGATGGCGTCCTGCTCGTCGTCGGTGTCGGGCCGGGGATCGACGGTGACGAGGCGCACGTTGCCGCCGCCCGCGCGCTGGTATTGGCGCAGGAGGTCTTCCACGCGGGTGGCGAAGTTTTTGAAATCGATGGGCAGGCCTTCGATGCCGCGGCTGAAGTAAAAGCGCAGTTCGACAGGTTCCTCGAGGTCAGCGACGAGGCCGCGGCTCGCCTGAGAAAGCGTGTAAAGGCGCGCTTCGGTGAGGTCGATCTGGCCGGGGACGCGCCCGCCGATGACGGTGAGGAGGACGACCCCGGTGAAGACGAGGCCGACGGCGATCCATTTGGAGGAAGTCTTCATAATGCTTGGCGGTGGCGGGGTTCAGCGTTCGAGGACAATGATGTTCAGCCAGAGTGAGCCTGCCATGACGGTAACGAAGAAGAGGATGTCGCGCAGGGTGATGAGTCCCCGTGTGAAGTATTCGAAGTGGGTGATGAAGCTGAAGTTGGCGAGTCCGTCGACGATCCAGACGGGCAGGCCGAGGTTGAGGAGGAGCGAATTGAAGACGCTCCAGCCGAGGAAAACGAGAACGAGGCAGGTGACAAGGCCGATGACGAAGGCGATGACCTGATTTTTTGTGAGGGCGGAGGCGAGGGAGCACACGCTGAGGTAGGCGCCGGCCATGAGGAGCGTGCCGAGGTAGCCGGAGACAACGGGACCCCACTCGGGATCGCCGAGGTAGGTGACGGTCACCGGGAGGGTGAAGGTGCAGGCCACGCCGATGCCGATGAAGGCCCAGCCGGCGAGGAACTTGGCGAGGACGGCCTGGGTAACGGTCACCGGGTAGGTGAAGAGAAGCTCCCACGTGCCGGAGCGTTTTTCCTCCGACCACAGGCGCATGCCGACCGCCGGTATGAGGAAGAGAAATACCCACGGCACAAAGACAAAGAACCGCTCGAGGCTGGCGTGGTTGCTCTCGAAGAACTGGCCGAGAAACCACGTGAGGCTCACCGAGGCGACGATGAATACGGCGAGGAATACATAGGCGATGGGCGTGCGGAAGTAGCCCAGAAACTCGCGTTTGACGAGTGGATACAATCCTTTCATGGCGCGGGGCGGGGGGTCAGTTGAGGGTGTTTCCGGTGAGCTTGGCGAAGACGGCGTCGAGGTGCAGCGGCAGGGAGTCGACACGGTCGATTTTCCAGCCCTGCTTCGCGGCGGCGGCGAGGAACGGGCCGCCGGGCTGGCCGCCTGTCTCCTTTTTCGGGCGCAGAATGAGCGAACCGTTCTCATTCTTGTCGGCGAGAGCGTTTTCACGTGCCCACGCGGCGACCTTGGCGAGCGTTTCGGCATCGGCAGTCACGCGGATGGCGTTGTGATCGGGGTGGCGCTCTTTGAGCGAACGCGGCGAGGCATCGGCCACGATCTTGCCATGATTGATGATGAGTACGCGCGTGCACATGGCCTCGACTTCCTCGAGGATGTGCGTGCTGAGGATGATCGCTTTGTCTTGCGCCATTCCCGCGATGAGTTTGCGCACCTCGCTCTTCTGGTTGGGGTCGAGCCCGTCGGTGGGCTCGTCGAGGATGAGGTAGGGCGGGTCGTGGAGGACGGCCTGGGCGAGGCCGACACGCTGGCGGTAGCCTTTGCTCAGGGTTTCAAGGGTTTGGCGGCGCACGGTGCCGAGGTGGCACAGGTCATAGACGCGGGCGACGGCCGCTGCCAGCTCCTTGCCCCGCAGGCCGCGCAGCTCTCCACTGAAACGCAGGAAATCGCTCACCGTCATCTCGGGGTAGAGGGGGCCGGTTTCCGGGAGATAGCCGAAAAGGGACTTCGCTTGCAGCGGATTCTGCAGGATGTCGTGGCCGCCGATGCGCGCCGTGCCTCCGTCGGGGCGCACGAACCCGGTGACCATCTTCATTGTGGTCGACTTGCCCGCCCCGTTGGGCCCGAGGAAGCCGAGGATCTCTCCCGGTTTCACGGAAAACTCAATCCCGTCCACGGCCCGGATCGGACCGTAACGCTTCTCCAAAGATAACGCTTCGATCATGGCAACGGTCGGACCGGCTAGCAAAGTCGATGCCAAGTTATTGAAGCGTCCTTAAGCCCCCGGAACATAGGGAGATAGGGGTTTCGGCACCCGGTTTTGAGGCGGGCGTCAGTGACACACCCGGTGCCCGGAGTGCGCCACAATTGCACAGATTCCGGAAGTTGACGCGCTCTGCCGTGGCTCTCACGGACCCGGCGTTGGAGGACAGCCGCCAATGGGTAATGTGTCTGGTTCTTCGATGTTAGTAGTGGTATTTCGCCTGAAGAAAATCGACTTAGTTTTCATAGACACGATAGACCAAGCGATCTTCATGAGTGATCCGGCGGGACCAGAGATTTCCGGGCAAATGCTTCAATGGCTCTGGCTTGCCCTTGCCTTCAAACAGAGTTTTCAAGACCTCCTCCATCAAATCCAGGACCTTTTTCGCCACTCTTCTGTCCACTTTCACCCACTCGCCAAGGTCCTCTCTGAATTGCTTCTGAACGATGCAGATGCGAGCCTCTGCTTTACTCCGTTTTGCCATCTAGATCGTTACGCAGTTCATTGACTTCCACAACGGAACCTTCCTGCGCGAAGGAAGACATCAATGCCTCAAGCAATCTCCGGGCATTTCTTGGTGATCGGAGCAAATGTGCCGTCTCCTGGAGACTCTCCAGTTCCGCTGCCGGGAGCATGACAATATCCTCAGCCCCGCGGCGGTGAATCCGAAGAGGTTCACGATGATCAATAACCTTATCCCACAGCGTGGCGAAGTTTGAGCGGGTTTCAGAATAGGTCGCTTCCATAACGTACAGAGAGATTGTACAGCTTATTGCTGTTGTCAACCGGTTGTCCGTCCCCCGTCATCCGGGGGTGTGATCACGAAAGGTTGAGGTGGCTTCGGTTGATTGGTCAGCGGCATTTTGAATAAAAAAAGCCCGCGCGGGTGCGCGGGCTTTGTGTCTTGAATGGGTTGCGTCCGTCGGCGGGAGGCTCAGCTTTCGTCGCCGGAGCCTTGGCGTTCCCCGCCTTCGGAGCGGCTTTCGCGGCGTTCACCACCGTCTTCTCCGCCTTCGCGGCGGGGGCCGCGGTCGTCATCGCGGCGGCGGCGGGGCCGGTCGTCGCGGTCGCCGCGGCGGCGGCCTTCGCGGCGGGGGCCGCGCCGGTCACCGCGGTCACCGCGTTCGCGGCGGTCGCCCCGGTCACCTCCGCGC
>SLLG01000121.1 GCA_007134215.1 Opitutales bacterium
CCGAAAGCAGGATCACCGCAAGGTCTTGGATGAAATACACCGGATCAATCATCGCCGTCTTTGTACCCTCTCGAATCTCACCCGCCCCCGGCTGGAAAACAACGGAAAAGCGCGGAACACCTAGGTAAAAATATATTATCAAAACCCATTGGCTATTTCCCTGCTCTCTTGTATCGTACAGGCAGTGATTGGAACGAAATGAACAGTGGAGACAAAGCAAAGCAAAGCGCCTCAGGGCAGAAGCGCCCGGCAAACGGCTTGAACGCATCTAAACCCCTTGCCCCTGTCCCCGCCGAAGCCTCCGGCCCGGAAGCAGGGAACAACAAACCACCGGACTGGAATAGCGAGCCGCCCTCCACCGAAGGCATGTGCCGCACCCTCTTTGAAAACGACCATACGGCAATGCTTTTGATCGATCCCGTCACCCGTCGGATCGTCGATGCGAATCCGGCGGCAGCGGCATTTTACGGTTGGTCGCGGAAAACGCTGCAGACCATGCGGATTGACGAAATCTACACGCTTTCTGTCAAGGAGGTGAAAGCGGAGATCGGCAATGCGCTGGCGAAGACCAATACTTTCCTCGAGTTCCGCCATCGCCGCGCGGGCGGAGAGATCCGCGATGTTCAAGTCCACTCCGGGCCGATCAAGAGCCAAGGAGAACCACTCCTTTACTCCATCATCCACGATATGACGGAGGAGAAGACACTCACCCGTCAATTGATCCGGGCGCAGCGGCTCGAAAGCATCGGAGCCTTGGCCGGAGGCGTGTCCCACGACTTGAACAACATTTTGTCTCCGATCCTCATGGCCGTCGACCTCCTTGAAAGAAATGCGACGGAAAAAAACACCCTCCGACTCCTTTCGACCATCCGGACCAGCGCCCGCCGCGGAGCCGAGATGGTCAAACAAATCCTCCATTTCTCACGGGGCGCTGGCGGACAGGCCGTCGCGGTTGATCTGCCCCGTATACTCCGCGAGGTCCGGGCAATCGTATCCGGGACATTTCCAAAAGAGATTGCATTCTCCATCCCGTGCGAACCCCTTCCGTGGATCGTGGAGGGCGACGCGACACAGCTATACCAAGTGCTCCTCAACCTTTGCGTCAACGCGCGTGATGCCATGCCGGACGGCGGCAAGCTAACGCTGTCTGTGGATGTTCCCGACTTTTGTGCCGGCGATGAGTCAAAACCCGGGGAACTTGATCCGGGAACGTACGTCCGGATTGATGTGCGCGATACCGGGCATGGCATCGAAGAAGAGCTTCAAAAGTGTGTTTTTGATCCGTTTTTCACAACAAAGCCAGAGGGCGTAGGCACGGGGCTTGGTTTGGCGATTTCACAACGGATCGTCAAAGGCCACAAGGGAGCGATCGTCGTCGAGAGCACTCCGGGCAGAGGATCGCTCTTCCGCGTGTTTCTTCCGGCAAAACCGATCCCGGCGGCAAAGACGCCCGCCACTTCCGCACCGCTTCCGAAAGGGACCGGACGGCGCGTCCTTGTCGTCGACGATGAAGCATCGATTCGCGAAATGGTCCGCCGTGCCCTCGAGGCGTTCGACTACTCCGTTTCTGTCGCGAAGGACGGAGCCGAGGCTGTCGAGGCCTTTGCCGCGTCGCCCGCGAAATTCGACGCGGCGCTTATCGACCTGCGTATGCCCGTCATGGGCGGGAAGGAAACCGTGGGCATTCTGCGGGAATTCAAGAGACACCTGCCCGTCATCCTGATGAGCGGAGAGCCTGTCGGGAACTCCGCCCTGTCCGACATGGGATTGAGCGACTGCGCGGTGATCACCAAACCGTTCTCGGTTGATACGCTTCTCCGCGCGTTGGCAAGATGCCGGGCGGAAGCGGACAGTCGGAACCCGCGGTAATCAATGTGCCGCGCCCGACGTAACCATCCAAACCGTATCGTAATCAGATTCCGATCAACCGCTCCGCATTCACGGTATTCACCCCACTGAATACAATGTATACCGCTTGCAGCGAAGCCGGAATGCTTCTAAGGTCCAAAGCTAACTTCATGAAAAAAAACCCCATATCCGCAGTCCCGGCCACCCGCCGGGAGCGGTTGTGTACGGCCACCTCGCGCACGCACGATGCTCTGGACAAGCACGCGTTTTTCGGGGCGCTGGCATCCGGAACGCTTCCGCTCGGCGCCTACGCGACGTACCTGCGGGCATGGACGGCGGTCGCCGCCGCCGTGGAGGCGTGCATGAAAGACTGCACGCATACGGCGGTGCGCGCGCTTGCCGGGCAATGGACCCACGTATTGCCCGCGCTGCACCGCGACCTCCTGCACCTTGCGGAGCCGTGTCCCGCCGACCCGCCCGCCGCCGTGGAACGTGCGGGACAGTGGGCGGCGGGCATCCGCCTGCGCGCGGCGGAGACACCCGCCGCGCTCGTCGGCATCCTGTATGTCACCGCGGGCGCCGGTCTTGGCGCCGCCGTGCTCGCACCGCGGGCGCGGGACTGTTTCGGGTTCGGGGACGGTCCGGGAGCGGACGCTTTGTCCGCCCTCGCGCGCGGTGCAGAGCTAAGTTGGCCCGCCTTCACAAAGTGCCTCGACGGGCTCGAACTCACGCCCGCCGAGGATGACGCCGCGACAGCGGCGGCGACAGACTATTTCGAGGGCTTGCGGCGGGTCGCTGATGCGCTCGTTCCCTACGACCCGGCGTCGCTGCGCACCTTTGCGTTTACCTTGAACCCGCATGCCGGCAATCAACCAGTAACGGAAGACCCGCGCGAAATCGCGGCCGCGCGGGTTGCCGCACACCGTTGTTGGGAGGCGTTTCCGTATCTGAAAGCCCGCTACGGATTGAAAGGTCGTCTTTACGCTGACAGTGACGGGGCGTGGCTGGCCACACTCGCGGGCCTCGGCAAAGAAGCCGCCTTACGGCAGATCCTGTGGCTCGGGCGTGTCCTTGCCGCGCGCGGCATGCCAAGCGCCATCCTCGAAGACAAGCTCCGCCGCATGGCGGAAGCGTTCGGGGCGGAATTTCCGGACCGCCCGGAACCCGCCGCGAGGTTCACGGAACTGGCGGATCACCTGTGCGCGGCGCGGGAGGCGACACTCGATGCGGCAAATGCCGCAGCCCTTGTGCAGGGCTTTGGCGAGGAATTGACGGCAAAGGAGACAGCCGGCATTCCCGCCCTTCTCGTCGCCGCCGCAGTAGACGAAGCCAACGGCGCGACCGGCGCGGTGGCGGCCATCCGCGACTGGATGGCGGCGACTGAATTCTTTCCACCGGAATGGACAAAGGCGGCCGACCGGCTCGTCGTCGACACACGTGCGCGCCTCCATGGGAAAACGCCATGAAACCTTCACTCGTCAGCGAGAAGACCTTTGAGGATTTCCTCGGCGCACTGCTCGACGGGGACATGCCAAAGTGCAGGCGCATTGTGGAAACACTTTTGGAACAGGACGTGGAGATCGCGGACCTCTACCGCAACCTCTTCCACCGCGCGCAATACGCCATCGGGGAACTATGGGAACTGAACCGTATCTCCGTGGCGCGGGAACACCTCGCCACGTCCATCACGGAAAGTCTCATGACGCTCGTCTATCCGCGCCTCTTCCGCCGTGAGCGGGTGGGCAAGCGGGCGGTCATTTCATCCGGCCCCAACGAATACCACCAAGTGGGCGGCAAAATGGTGGCGGACATCTTCGAGTCGCACGGTTGGGACGGCTACTTTCTCGGTGCCAATTCCACGGAGGACCGCCTGCTTGAGGAAGTCCGCAAACGCGATCCCGACCTGCTCGCTTTTTCCGTCGCCCTGCCCGCGAGCGTGGAACGCCTGAGGGCAATGCTGCGGAGAGTGCGGACCGAATTCCCTTCCCTCCCCGTTCTGATCGGCGGCAAGGCTATCGCCGACGGCGTGGAGGACGATTTCTCCGACGTTCCGTCCGTCACCGTGATGACGACTCTGGAAGAATTAGAATCCTTCCTTCACCAAGGCGAAGCTCATGCGGTCCACGGAATTCGACACTGAGATCGCCGAATACGCGAAAGCGCGCGCGCCGCTGCTTCTGCTCGCATTTGACGGCGGCGGGCGCGTGGAACAAGCGGGCGGACACACCGTCGAACTGCTCGGCGGAGATCCGGTTGGAAAGACGTTCGACGAAGTTTTCGCGCGCGTCCCAGGCGGAAGAAACTTCGCCGAGTGGCGGCCCCCGGACGGCGAGGAGCGCAATATCGACGTCCGGCTCCCGTCGCGCCTGCCGCAGACGTGGAAAACCGTCTTCCGGAAGAGCGGGGACAGCGTCCTCGCCATCGGCCGCCGCGACACCTCCGAGATCGAAGGTTTGGAGCAAAACCTCCTCACCCTCAACGCGGAGCTAAGCAACCGTTCGCGCGAGCTGCACAAGTCCAACGCGGAGCTGGAGCGGCTCAACACCCTCAAAAACCGGTTTCTCGGCATCGCCGCGCACGACCTTCGCACGCCGCTCGGCATCATCATGGCCTACAGCGAGCTACTGGAGGATGAAGCGAGCCCCGGCATGGATACGGAGCACCGCGAGTTCATCTCCACCATCCGCAGCAGCAGCCAATTCATGCTCAACCTCGTGGACGACCTGCTCGACGTCGCGACGATCGAATCGGGCAAGCTCTCGCTCCAGCGCGAACCGTCCGACCTACCCGCGCTGATCGCGCACAACCTTTCCCTCAACCAGGTGCTCGCCGCCCGAAAAAACATCCGCCTCACCTTCGAAGCGCCGACCGTCTTTCCACCGGTGCCCGTGGACCCGGTGAAGTTCGAGCAAGTGATGAACAACCTCATCGGCAATGCCGTGAAGTACTCCGGCGAAGGCACGGCAACCACCGTCCGGCTGGCACGGCGCGGCGACCGCGCGGTAGTCTCGGTGAGCGACGAGGGTCCGGGCATCCCGGCGAACAAGATCGACCTAATCGGCCAGCCCTTCGCCCGCCTCGGCACCCGCGCGCCCGGCGGAGAGCCCGGCACGGGACTCGGCCTCCTCATCGTGCGCAAAATCGTCGAAGGCCACGGCGGAAATCTCCGGGTGGACACAGCCGTGAAACGTGGGACGACCTTTATTCTTGAATTTCCATTGGCGGAACACTGACGTAAGCTATTCGGCTAAGTCCATTGTTCATCAACAGGAAGACAAGTCACCGGCAACTTGGTTGACCGGATGCCTTCGGCGAATCGGGCTTAGGTTTATTCTTGCCAGCGGAAAGCTTTTTCTCTTTGGATTAACGCCTATTCGCACAGCGATGGTGCCTCATCATGGCACCGTTCTTCGGAGGCAATCGCTTGCCGGTCCCGCCTTAACTCTCTCCAACCAGCCCCTAGCATGCAATTACACATCCTAAAACTTTACATCGCGGGAAAAACGGCCCGTGCCAGCCGCGCCATCGCCAACCTCCACCGTATTTGCGACAAGGAACTTCCGGACCAGTTCAAGCTCGAGGTCATCGACGTCCTCGAAGATCCGGACCGCGCCGAGGAGGACAAAATCCTCGCCACCCCGACGCTCATCAAGAGCCTTCCGCCGCCCCTCCGCCGCGTTATCGGCGACCTTTCCGACACGGAGAAGGTTTTGTTCGGGCTCGACATTATCCCCGCCGGCGGCACCCCGCCCGGGACTCTTCCCGGCGACCGGCCGTGACTTCCGCAAGACTCATGCACAGTTCCCGTACCATCGAAAAACTGCCCACCCGCATCCCCGGCTTCGACCATGTGTCGATGGGCGGCCTTGCCCGCGGTCATGAACTCGATACTATCCGGAGCCTTTTCAAATCCCAATAGCCGATGGGAAATCCGCCGCTCATTCTCGTCGTCGACGACGATCCGGATTCGCTCGCCTTCAGCGTGCGTGTGCTCGAAAAAGCCGGCCTGCGGGTGTCGCGCGCGGAGACCGCCGCCGAGGTGCTCCCCGTCCTGTCCCGCGAAGCGCACGATCTCGTCCTTCTCGACATCATGCTGCCCGACGCCACCGGCTTCGACGTGCTGCTCGATATCCGCGGCGATACCCGGCTGGCGGGCCTGCCGGTGGTCTTTCTCAGTTCCCGCAAGGTCTCGCCCGAGGACCAGGCCGCCGGTCTCGACGCGGGGGCCGACGGCTACATCGCCCGCCCGGTCTCCGGCACGGAACTCCTCGCGCGCGTGCGCCTGCACCTGCGCCAGCGCGAGCTTACAGAGCGCCTGCGCGCGAGCGAGGCGCGTTTCCGCGATTTGATCGAGCGCCAGGCCGACGGCGTCCTTGTCGTCGACCGCGAGGGCACGATCCAGTTCGCCAATCCCGCGGCGGAGTCGCTCTTCGGCCGCACGCAGGCGGAACTCGCCGACGGTGCCTTCGGATTTCCGCTCGACAGCACGAAACCGCGCGAGGTCGAGATACGCCGCCCCGACGGCGTCGAGACCATCGCTGAATTCCGCGTCAATGAAACCGAGTGGGAAGCGCGCCCCGCGTGGATCGTCACCCTCAACGATGTCACGGAGCGCTTCCGGGCACAAGCCGAGCGCACCCGCCTCCTCCGCGACCTCGGCGAGCGCGTGAAGGAACTGCGGCTTTATCACGGGGCCTCGGAGATCCTGCGCGATGAAGACAAGCCGCTCGAGGAACTCCTCGACAGGATTGTGCGGCTCATCCCGCCCGCCATGCAATACAACGATTGCGCGGAGGCCCGCATCGCACTCGGCGGCACAACCGCAGCCACTCCGGGATTCCGCCGGACCGGCCCCGTGATAACGGCGGCGTTCGCGCTGCGCGGCGACACCGAAGGCAGGATCGATGTCGTCTACACCCGCACGCCTCCGGAAGGTGCCGAACCCGCGTTCAACGAAGAAGAGCAGCAAGCCATCGACGCTCTCGGCGGGATGCTGCGGAACTTCCACGAGCGACGCAGCATCGAAGAGGAGCGCGCCCGCACGGCCACCCTCCTGAAGATCGCCGGCAGCGTCGCGCGCATCGGCGGCTGGACCATTGAATTGCCGGAGCGCAAACTCACATGGTCGGACGAGGTGCGCGGGATTCACGAAATTCCCGGCGGCGAGCAACCGACCCTTGAGGAGGCCATCCGCTTCTATCCGGACGAATACCGCGCGGAGGTCGCCGGACACGTTGAGCGGTGTATCGAAAAAGGCATTCCCTTCCAATTTGAACTGGAGCTGATCACCGCGAAGCAGCAGCGCATCTGGGTGACCGCCATCGGCGAGGCCGTGCGCGACGCTTCCGGGAAATTCATACGCGTGCAAGGCGCCTTTCAGGACATCACCGCGCGCAAAGAAGCGGAAGCCTCCGCCGAGGAAAGTGAGCGGCGCTTCCGCCACCTTGCCGAGTCCATGCCGATGATCGTCTGGACGGCCCGGCCCGACGGCACCATCGACTACGCCAACCAGCGCCTCTTCGAGATGACCGAGGCCAATCCGGAGGAAAACCCGCACACCCGCTGGCAGCACTTTGTGCATCCGGAGGATCTCGACGGTTGCCTCCGGCGCTGGCAGGAGTGCGTCGCGAAAGAAACACCCTACGACACCGAATACCGCCTCCGGTCACGCGAAGGCGGCGCCTACCGCTGGATTCGCGTGCAGGCCGTGCCCGTGCGCGACGCTTCCGGCGAAGTGGTGCGCTGGTACGGGACGGGCATGGACATCCACGCAATCAAGTCACTCCAGGAGGAGGCGACCGAGGCGGCGGACCGCCTCACCCGGACCTTCGAGAGTATCACCGACGGATTCTTCACGCTCGACCGCGATTGGAAATTTACCTACATCAATGCCGAGTTGGAGGCGATCCTCGGCAGGAAGCGGGAGTCGCTTCTCGACGGGACGCTGTGGAATGCCTTCCCGGATGTGTGTGGAACACCTTTTGGGCAAGCCTACAAGCAGGCGATGTCGCAGCAGGAAACCGTCCGGATCGAAGACTATTTTGCCCCGATGCAGCAGTGGCTCGATATCCGCATTTATCCCTTCGACGGCGGTTTGTCCGTCTTCGTGCGGGATGTCACGCAAAAGCGTGAAGACGAGGAACAGATGCGCCTTCTCGCCGAGGCGGTGGACAACCTCAACGACATCGTAATCGTTACCAAAGCCCACCCGCAGGACGAACCCGGCCCGGAAATTGTCTTTGTCAACAAAGCCTTCGAGCGGCTCACCGGTTACACCGCCGCCGAGGTTATCGGCAAGACGCCCCGGATCCTGCAGGGACCGAGAACCTACCCGAAAGCGCGGAAACGCATGCGCTCCGCTCTCGTTGACGGCACACCCATACGCGAGGAGGTCATCAACTACGCCAAAGACGGCACGGAATACCTCCTCGATGTCGCCATCCAGCCCGTGCATGACAGAGCCGGAGAACTCACCCATTTTGTCGCTATTCAGCGCGACATCACGAAGGAACGCGCCGTCATCGATGAACTGCGCGAGAGCGAGGAGCGCTTCCGCACGCTCCTCGAGGATATCCCCACCGTGGCCGTGCAAGGCTACGGGCTCGACGGCAGCGTCCACTACTGGAACAAGGCCTCGGAAGCCCTCTACGGCTACACTCGCGAAGAGGCCCTCAAGAGCAACATCCTCGACCTTATCATTCCGCCGGACCTCCACGATGATGTCCGCTCGGCTATAGCGGCGATTCAAAACGGAGAAGACCGCATCCCAGTCGGCGAGCTGAGCCTTCTGCGGAAAGACGGATCCCGCGTCGACGTCCTCTCCAGCTATGCCGTGCTCCGCCGTTCGGGCCGCCCCGTCGAGCTGTTCAGTCTCGATCTCGACCTTACCGAACGCAAAAAACTGGAAGCACAGTTTCTCCGCGCCCAGCGCATGGAAAGTCTCGGTACCCTCGCCGGCGGCATCGCGCACGACCTCAACAACATACTCTCGCCCATCATGATGGGTGCGAGTCTCCTGCGCGAACTCGACGAGGAGGAAAAACTCCACCCGATCATCGACAACATCCAGCAAAGCGCCGGCCGCGGGCGCGCCCTCGTCAAACAGGTGCTCTCCTTCGCCCGCGGGGCCGACGGCGCGCGTGTAACCGTCAGGATCGACGGCCTTGTCCGCGAGGTCGAGGCCATCGTCGAAAACACCTTCCCGAAGAACATTGTCTTCGAACGGAACGTGCCGGCCGAAGTGTGGGCGGTGAAAGGCGACCCGACCCAGCTCAACCAAGTCCTCCTCAATCTCTGTGTGAACGCGCGTGACGCCATGCCGGAGGGCGGTCGCCTCCGCGTCCGCGCGGAGAACATGCGCATCGACCGTCAATACGCCGCCATGTTCACGGACGCCAGACCCGGACCCTACGTCATCATTGAGGTGTGCGACGACGGCTGCGGCATGAAACGGGAAGTCATCGACCGCATCTTCGAACCGTTCTTCACAACCAAGGAATTCGGCGAGGGCACCGGCCTCGGCCTTTCCACCGCACTCGGCATCGTGCGCGGCCACGGCGGCTTCGTGAATGTGTACAGCGAGGTCGGCAAGGGAAGCCGCTTCAAGATTTTCCTGCCCGCGCAAACGGAAAACGCCTCCGCGCCGGAGGACCGGGCGGACACCCCCGATATTCCGCGAGGTAACGGCGAACGCATCCTCATCGTTGATGATGAAGAACCTATCCGCAACATGACCCGGGAAACCCTCGAAGCCTTCGGCTATACCGTCATCACGGCGGAGGACGGCGCGCAGGCCACCGGCATCGTCGCTTCCCGCAAGGACGAAATCGACCTCGTCCTCACCGACATCATGATGCCGGTCATGGACGGCGTCGCCCTCATCCGCGCGCTGCACCGCATCGTCCCGGACCTCCCGATCATCGCCGCGAGCGGCCTCAAGACCAACGGCAGCCTCGCGCGCGCCGAAGAATGCGGAGTAAGGCACTTCCTCCAAAAACCCTACACCGCCGAGACCATCCTCCGCACCGTGCACGCGGCATTACACGGGAAATGATGCCCTGCGCAAGAGTGCCGGGGCCTTACCGGCAACGCATTCGCGCGTAGGCGGCGGCCCGGATCAACGCTCCTGTGGGAGGCGTTCGAAGCTGATGGTGTAATCTTCCGCCGCGCTTTCGATGACGAGGTTGTCGAAACGGAAGCGGCCTTGGTCGTCCGACTCCACCGTGGTGACGCTCTCCGCAGTGAAGGCCCCCGCCGAGAGCACCGCCGCGAGACGGTGTCCCGACGCCACCGCGTTGCCGAAACTGTCGAAACCGCGAACCCGCGGCGCGGGATGCAGCGGCACGCCCGCCACGGTGTCGGCGGGCGGGTGGGTCAGCTCGAGCGAAGTCGGCTCGCCGGGCAGAAACTCCACTGTCACCGTCTCCGCAAGGGCCATGCCGTCGACCGTCGCAATGATCTCCGCCGTGCCGCGCTTTGTCGAAGAAACCACCGCAGTGTAGGCGCCGCCGCCGGCGTATTGAAGCACACCCGCTCCCCCGGCCCCGAAATCGAAACCGCTGTCCAGTTGGACCGTCGCGTTGTCCGCCTCCAGCGCATTGCCTTGCGCGTCGCGCACCTGCACCGTCACAACCGGACCCGACCCGGTGTCGTTGTCTCTCCTATGTTGCTGACGCTGTTGGTTGAAACCGAGGGTTCCGTGGCCGGAGGCTCGTACCAATAGGCGGTCGTGTAAGTGCCGAAGTGGCTGGAGAATCCGCTGACAACCAGCCAGTATAAACCCGACTGGGTCGGCGTGTATGTGATTTGTGCCTTCAGTCCGCAGGTGTCGTCATTCGAGACGAGTTGAACGCCATTGTCGTCATACAACAAAAGCCAGTCATCATAATCCGACCCACCCGGACTGCAGTGCGTGAAGGTGTAGGTTCGACCGGACTGCAACGAGACATCCCATCGATGCGCGGTGCTCCCGTCGGGCAAGGTGCCGGTACGGAATTGCGCGGAAGTTGCGGGCTCACTGATCCACCCCTGCCTGACAATATTGCGGTTGCCCCCGCTTTGACCGGAGAGCGGCGCCTCTGTAAAGAGGAAGCACAGAAGAAGGCCGGCAAAGAGGTGTTTCAGGAAATAGTGCGTTTTCATATGTCTGGACTGTATGGACGGATCGGAAACCCAGACGGTGCCGGTCAGAATTTCGCTACCGCCGCCGGAGCGACGCTTGTGAAGCGACAACCGTCCAAGCCCACAACCGTCCGAGCCCGGAAGTTCTCTCAAGATGAGAATACAAGATTTCCCCACCCGTGTCTTGTCGCATTATCGCGACATGGGCGATCCACCCCAGACAATGAAATCCGGTTCGGTCATTCGGGCATGTCCCCGGCCGTAAACTCAATCGTGTAATCCTGTCCCGCTGTCTCGATGATGAGATTGGCGAAGGTCGCGTGGCCGGTTGCATCGGTATCGGCACTTAACGTGCTCTCAGGGGTGATGATCGGTTGCGGAGACACCGTCACCGGAATACCTGCGAGCACGGGGTTGTCCCACATATCGGTTACGAGCACCCGCGATGCCGCTGCGCCGTCACCGGGCACCGGCACACCTGCCACGGCCCTGCCGGGATGCCACACGACAATGACATTCGCCGGCGGACCCGGCACGATGTCGGCGGTGACTGCCACCACTTCAGCAAGTGTGTAATTGGCGGCAGCGGAACCTGTCAGGCTGGATCCGACGAGGTTCACTTCTTTGCCCGTGCCGACAAATTTGTCCGCAAAGGAGGCCTCCCCGCCGATCAACCAGACAGCCTTTTCATCGGCTTCGAGCACGCCGTCAAGGGAGCGTGTGAGCACTGTCGCCGCCGTTGTGTCGTCATAGACTTTCGGACTTTCGACAGTGAAACGGCCCGTCAGCGGGCGCGGCTCCACGGTCAATCCGGAGGCGGCGACCCACGGCGAATCATTGTAGTTGGCGTCACCCAAGCGTCGCGCCTCGAGTACAGCGGAACCGGTCGACAGCGTTATAACGTCCCGGCTGTCGCCAGTTCCTGAGAGAGATAGATCGGCGGTGCCCGAGGCATGACGGAACTCAAACGCACCACTCCCGGAGCCACCGGCCGCCGTAACGGTCGTGCTTTCACCGTATATGCGAACCAGATGCTCAACAGCAACGGAGACGAAGGATTGGTCCGCCTTTTGAACAGCCTGCTGCGCTGACGTCGTATAGGCACTCGAAAAGCGGGTATCCGTCTGCTCCGCCCGGACGCGGAAGCGCCGCGTGCCCATCGATTCGAACTCTTCCGCCGGGATCGTCGTGGAAAGGTTACCCTCAACCGTCTGCGGTACATTGACGTAATAGACGAATCCCGCGCCCCGGTCCACTTTTACGCGGTAGCCTTCATCCGCGGTTGAGACACGCGACCATGTAAGCGTCTCGCTTTGGCCGAAGGTCGGTGCATCAAAGGTGACGGTCTCCGGCGCGTCTTGTGACATCCGCAAAGTCGTGAATTCATCCGTCGTCCGTACTGCGGAATCGCCGCCGCAATTGCTCGCGTACACTTGCAGGAAATACGTCGTGTTCGGTTGTAGTCCGGAAATCGAAATTTGCGTTTGCTCCGTCGACCCGCTCTGGGCACTCACATCATCGTCGGCGCGCCGGACATTCCAGTTGTACGTGATCGGTGGTGTTCCCGTGGTGCTGCTCCATGTAAGTGACGCGCCGTGCGGCGTCAATTGGGACACCGATGCCGTCGGCATGGAAACGGTCGTACAGGGGTCCGTAAAATGGGCTGTGAGGCTGAGCGTATCGTGCGTGCCGGTATAGAGCGTTCCCGGATTGTTCGTCCCCGTGATTGCTCCGCTCCAGTGGGAGAACACCTGGCTCCCGGACCCGGAAGCAGTGAAAGCCACCTCACGGTTTTGCGTGAAATTCGATGTCTGTGAAGTACTCGTATTGACTCCCGCTGGATCGCTCACGACCGTTCCGGTGCCTTCGACGTTTACCGTGATATCTGTCTGGTTGTAGTTCACCCCGCCGGTGACGTCGATCCGGAAGTCAAAGGTCGTTCCGAAATCGTATGAACCGCAGAGCGGCGGCGCCGATAAATACCTCATGATCACCCTGCCGAAAACCGTCCCGTTCCCCGTCGCCGCAGGGACCGTGAAACTCCCCGTGTGCGTTGTTACACCGTTGACAGTTTTCTCCGTAGTGTGGGCACGTTCGCCCGGATCGACCAACTCGCCGTCTTGGTTGGTGTCCAACCAGAAGAAAATGTGCTGGTGGTAGGAGGCAGTCGAGTTCATCCGGATTTCGTAGAATAGCGTCGAACCGGCTTCGACCGTGGCAAGCGCCGTGGCGGATCCGTCGTGATATCCAGTTCGGGTTCCCGACCCGAGGTTGATCACCCCGCCAGTTCCAGGCGCGGTCCCCAACCGAAGGTAGTACATCCATTCGTACTGCTGGCTATTGCCACTTGAGGCGCAGAAATTCGTCTGCGCTGCAACAATCCCCGGGAGGAAGGGAAACATGAAAAGCGCAAGGAGGATTTTTGTGTTCATATATTTCGTTGTCATTTGATGGGATCACGGAATGTAAGAGGCGCATTGAGAAACCGGACGGTCACCGTCGTTCCGGCACCCCCGCGGCTGGAAAAGGAAATCGAAGCCCCGAAGCGGTGAAGCAATTTTCGAACGATGAAGAGCCCGATGCCAAGACCGCCGCCGCTGCTGTCATTCTGAATGAAGGGAAGGCAGCGCGAGATCCGGTCAAGTGAAGCCGCGTCTATACCATCGCCCGAGTCGGCGACAGAGAGAACGCCGGCGTGCGTCAACCACACACGAACCGGCGTCCCCGGCGACGAATACGAACAGGCGTTGTCCACAAGCTCTTCCACGACGATGGAGAGCCCGTCGGCATCGCAGCAAAACGTGCATTCGCCGATTTGAATGTCTAGATCGGTCCCGCGTCCGTGCCGCTCAACGGCGGTTTCCGCACCCTGCAGAACCGCCGCGCTGATCGTATCGGAATCCGGGTTGCCTTTCATTTTGTCCGCCTTTGTGCACCCTTCGGAGTCGAGCAGAAAGAGGTAGTTGCGCAGCGCGCGCTGCAACCGCCAGCCGGAACACTCCAAATCGTTGAGAATTTCGGCGATTCCGATATCTCCCGCGCTTCCCAGCTCCGCGCGCAGGAGCTGTGCCATACCGAGGATGCCATTCAGCGGAGTGTAGAACACGTGCGAGAGACAGGCACGAAACTCTCTCCGGATCTTTTCGCCGTCCAACGCCGTCCCGGCGTCCAAGCACTGGCGCACCCACTCCAACCGCGTGCCAACACATGACAGAAGCTCCTCGGCGGCAATGGGTTTGACGAGAAAATCATCGGCTCCGCAATTCATGCGCTCACGGTTGCCGCATATCTCGGGATGGCCCGTGATCATGATGATTTGCGAGCGCTGGAGCCCCGGTTTAGCCCGGAACTCACCAAGGAGGTGATCCCCGGTTGTATCGGGCAGATTGTAATCACAGAGGATCAATTCGGGTAATACCTCCACTGCGGCTTTCAGACCCTCCTGTCCGGATTGCGCCGTCCAGACCTCGAAACCGGCGGACCGAAGAGCGCAGGCGTATACCGAGCAGACGGCAGGATCGTCGTCAATGAGCAGGATATTCACCCCATGGAGGAGTTCCCATGCACAGGCTCGAACGGAGCGGCCATGAATTCAGAACGTTCCGGTATAGCGAGAGTCATGGAAAGGTGCGGTAGTAAAGTGGTGAAGTCGGCGATGAAATAGAGGGGGGCGCAATCGGATGATCCGCGCGCCCCCCCGGCCATACTACTCCTCTAACTCGAGGACGATCTTGAAGAACCGCGGTGCGCCGGGGGCGACCGTATCGGAGTCCTCAATCGTCACTGAAACAAGATCGCTCTCAGGAACTGCTGTCTCGCTAATGTTTTCCGCAGGCAGCTCGACAAAGCCGCTCCGCGGGCTCGACGAAACCATGTAACGCACGGTCACACCGATTATGTTCGCCCGGCGGGTCATCGACCACACCGTCGTGCCTGCCGTCACGGTGGACGACACCGGATCGGTGACATCCGTTTCGGTCGGATCGGTGGCGAGGAAGAACTCGAAGAGGTTCGACCAACCGTCGCCGTCGGCGTCGGCGTGGGGACCGCTGAGCGTCTCGTCGGCAAGTTCCGCCGGCGTGAAGTGCTCCCCAAGGAAGGCGTCGAACGGCGCGGTGATGTCCGCCGTTGCGACGGGAGCGTCCAGCGTGGTCACCGAGTAGTTCTCAGCATCGTCTCCGTAGATGGAGGCGTCCACGATACGCACGGGGATGTTTTCCCCCGCCGAGGCCGTGTCAAAGGCAACCACCGCCATGAGGTGCACCATCTCGCCACCGAAAACGTCCGGAAGCGTGAGGTTGTTCAACGCGATCTCCGCCCCCGTCGTACCGTCGGCGATCTTGTCCAGCGCCGTGAACGAACCCCCGATCTGCAAGGTGCGCGGATTGATATCCGCAGCGAGACCGGCAGGTTGCACGAGCGTGTAGGACGCAGCGTCGGCACCCGTGAGGGAGACCGTGACCGCGATGTCCCCACCGACCCCGGCGGAAGCGAACTCGCCCCCGGTGGAGATCTGAACATCCGCTCCCGGCGCAAGTCCGGCGAGCGTCGCCGCCGTGGCGTCAATGACCGCGGTCGTCGTGCCGTCATACGGCTTGTCCGCGGCGGTGACCAAACCGTCAATCGTGAGTTCGGCCGGTCCAACCGTAATCTGGTGGCTCGCCGGGCTCGGCGCGAGGCCGATGGTTTCCGCCGAGACGGTGACGATACCGGCCTCGCCGAAGACGAGGTCGTCGAAAATCACGACACCGGCGTCGGTTCCACGCGTCAATGTGCCAGCCGCGAAGGCACCGGCGGAGGGAACGATGGTCACATCGATTCCGCCGTCGTCCGTACGGTTGCCCCAGTGGTCGGTGATCTCAAACGACGCAACATTCCATGTCTCGCCGACCGAAACGATCGCCGTCGGTTGTTCGACCCAGAGAAGTTTCTCCGCCTCGGCCGGGAGCACCTCGACCTCAAGCTCGTAGCCGTCCGCCGTGAATCCGGTGCCCGTGGGCGAAATTGACGCCTTTACGTTGATCTGCGCGACTTCGGCGCGGAAGAGGACCATGTCGATCGACCACTGACCCTGGACGAAATTCGCAAGCGTCAGGTCGCCGAAGGGCGCCTGCTCGCCGAACTCGGAGACGACGTGCGGATGTTCTTCAACATCGGTCGACGGATTCGCGCCCGAGAACGTGACGTAGCGGTTGCCCTCGAAGCCCGGAACGATGTTTCCGAAGGCGTCGCGCGCGGAAACGGTGATTTCCTGGTTTTCACCGGCGGTCTGCGTCTCGTCGCCTCCGATCGTGAGGTGGTCGACGGCAGCCGGATTGACCACGATGCCGGCCTGTTCGCCGTCTTCGCCGCCGTCGGCATCCGTCACCCGCACCCAGTGGGTGCCCGCCGTCTTCAGGACAACGCCGGGGATTAGAACCACGCCCGCGTCTTCCGCAGTGAAGATGTAATCCGCCGGCAGGGCGGCCCCGGTGTCGCTGCTGGAAAAGGCGACCGTGCCGGTGTAGTCGATCTTCACGTTTCCGTAGATGTCGTAGGCAGTCACTACCGGTGCGGCGGATACGCCCGCGTTGCGGGGGCTGTCGATACCGGTGACGGTGAAGTGGCCCAGGACATTCGGCGTGATGTCGGCGCTGAGTCCGGACGGCTGCATGAGGGCGTAGTTGCCGACATCCGTACCGCCGATGACAACGGTCGCCGTGACCGGGATATCCGTGCCCACTTCCTTCGAAGCGAACACTGCGGAAACCGAGCTGATAAACACGTCGTCCGACAGGAGCACTCCGCCGAGATACGACCCGCTCACCGGGGCGACATCGTTGTCGTCATACATCTTGTCATGCGCCACCGTACCCAATACCTGAAGCGGCGCGTGGCTGACCGTGGCAGAAGTCGTGCTGTTGTAGGACAGCCCGTAATTGCCGGCATCCGGTCCGTCGAGACCGACGCCGCTTATGCTGATCGTCTTGTTCACGCCGACCTTCTTCCCATCAGCGAACACGGCGGTGTAATTCACGGTGAACGCATCGGCGCCAAGGCGGTCGTCGCTGACGGTCACGGGAGCGGAAGGCGTGGCGTCGTACACCCGGTCGATGCCGGTGAAAACGACGTTGAGTGGACGCTTTGTAATCTCGGCGGCGGTTTGTGCGGATTCCGCGAAGCTATAGTTGCCCGCGTCGCTGCCTCCGAGGGTCACGTCCGTGATCTGGACAGTCTTGTCCGGCCCGGCGTGCTTGTCGGCAAAGGCCGCGCTGAAGCTCACGAGCAGATCGTCGTTCGCGACGCGGTTGTCCGAGGAGGCCACGACAACGCCGGTCGTGCCGTCATACTCCTTGTCATTGGCCGTGTAAGTGATCTCCAGCACGCGCTGTGTGATAGAACTGGTGACAGAGGGCCCGCCAGTCAGGAGGACGTAGGTGTCGCTGTTGGCCGGATCCTGCGGCGCCGTGATGGCGATGTCGATGATGCCGACGGTGTAAGTGCCCACGGCGCGGTCCGGATAGGCGGCTGTGAAGCTAAAGCCGAGCACGTCTCCCGCCGTCCGGTTGTCGCTGAAGGAAACATCGGCGGGATCGATAGCGTCGGTGCCGTCGTAGACCTTGTCAGCCACGGCGAAGTCCGAAAGGACGAGGACGAGGTCCTCGAGGTCAGCCGAGGCATACCACGGATCGAAATCCACCGCACCGGCGACCGCCGCACCGGAACCCGAAGGCGCCGGGCCGGTGAGATCGCTCTCTCCCCAGAAGTTGCGGGTGGCGTCGACAACGCCGCCGTCGATGTTTTCCACGCCGGTGAACACGCCCGCGAAGCGGTTGTGGCCGATGCGCACACCGTCGCCGCCGCTCACGGCCACGGCCGTTTCGGCCTCGCCGCCTCCGTCGAGGAGGAATCCTTCGATGGTGACATCGTCGCTGTCCAACACGGTGATTAACGCGCCCGCCACTCCATAGGGAGCTTCGAGAACAGTGTCGGTGCTGATACCGCGCAAAGTGAGGCCGGACAACTCTTCAATCAGAACGGTCTCGCGGAAGTTGCCCGCGCCGACCTCGATCTCATCGCCCGGTTGCGCGGCGGCAATCGCGGTCGCGATATCGAAGAAGTGAACGGTCGTTTTCGTTGCAGCGGACTGCGTGATATTGATCACCGGACCGACAACGGCCTGCGCGGCCGCGACCAACTCGGCGAAGGAAGTGAAGCCTTGGTTGTTCATGGCGTCGAGAATCATGTCCTTGCCGAGCTGCGGAAGCGTGTTGAAGTTCGCCACCGTCGCCTGCAGGGCGTCCCCGTCGACAATACCGCCGGAGATGCTCTTGCCGTACAAAGCGTCGAGCGCGTCGGCGAGGTCCGCCACGGCACCGCCGGGAAGGAAATCGGCCTCCGTCATGTTGTCGGCGTTGGCCTTGTCCACCGCGGTTTGCGCCGCGACACGGAAGTCCAGGAATAGATTAAAGTCGGCCTTGAAAGCCGCCGCGTCTTCCCAACCGGCCTCGGGACGGTTGGCGACAAGGTCGTGGTGCAGCGCCGTTTTCCGACTCGCCGCGAGCGCGTGGTATGCCGTGAGGTCGAGCGGCGCGTACACCGCCGCCAACGCCTCGATGCCGTCACCCATGGCGGCGGAGAGCATGGCTTCGTTCACCCCGGCGATGACGAACCGGAGGTTGCCGAGGATCAGCGGTACGGCCGACCCCGGAAGCGTCGTGAGGTCGCCGTAGCCTCCCGCGCCCACCGGCAGAGTATCGAGAAGGGCCGGCGAAATCACGTCCAGTGCGACGAGATCAACCAGTTCGATGCGGCCTGCCGCCGTACTGATGCGGAGGGAGAGAAACGCCTTGTCCACGAACGTGCCGCCGTAGGGAGTGAGATCCCGCCCAAACTGCACGGAGGTGATCTCCGCCGCAAGTGCCGGGAAGTCGGCGAGATCCGTAAAGCTCAGAACATCACCGCGCCCTTCCGTGTCACCCAGCGTGAAGCCGTAGACGCGGGTCGTGGCGATGCCCTCGTGGTAAGCGACCTCCACGGTGTCGTTGCCGAACTCCTCGCTGCCGGTGGCGCCGGGGTCGGACAAGTTCTTGCGGACATAGGCCGCCGGGTCGGTCACGAGATCGCCCGTCGCTTCACCGAGGATGATGACATCGTCACCGGTCGTCGCGGAGACAAGATCGTTCAAGCCGATTAAGGCCTCAATCACCGTCGGTGCGTAGGCGAGATTCGGGGCGAGCTGATCGACGAGGAGGCCGATCATGGCCGGGTCGTCGACATAGTCGCTGTAGCCGCCGGGCCGGGCAATCAGAGCCAGATCCGCCGCCGGTCCCGTAAGAGCGTCGGTCGCGATGAGATCGACAAGATCGAGTTTGCCATCCTGCGCGAAATGAAGGCGAACGGAGAGAAACTCCTTGTCGGCAAAGACCGTCCCGTATGCCGTGAGCCCAGTGCCCACCTGCACAGCCGTGACGGCCGCCTTGAGGGCATCCGCGTCGGCCAGCCCGGCAAAGCGCACGACATCACCCCGGCGCACAGTTTCACCGAGAGTCAGACCGTATATCCGTTGCTCCACGGAGAGGTCGTTCACAACCACCTCATCGGCCCCGAAGACATCAGCGGGCGCGGGTTCAAAGTCATCCGCACGCGTGCCATAAGCGTCGCTGCGGTTCTTCAGAACGAAGACCGAGTCGTCGGAGACGAGTCCGGCGGAGGCTGCGGGCACAAAAGACCCGTCCTCAGTCGCGCGGTAGGCCTGTCCGACCACGATTGTCCCGTCGGTCGCGACCGTGCCGAACACGATATCGTCGACCGCCGCGAGTCCGTCGACAAACTCCGGGCTGAAGCGCAGGTTGTCAGCGATCAAGCCGACGATTCCGTCGATCTCCGCAGGATCGTCGAGGTGGGCACCGTAACCGCCGTCGCCGGCCATCGCCACCAGTCCGTCCGCTTCCGGCGGAAGCGAAAACAGAGAGATTACGTCGACAATCTCAAGTATACCGCCATCGACGAAGTGAATACGGACGGAGAGGAAATTGTTGTCCGGATGGAACAACTCCTTGTAGCGGGTCATGTGGACAGCCGTCTGCACGGAGTCGATGGCTCCTGCCAACGCCGTCTCATCGGCCAATCCCGGGAAACGGAGTCTATCGCCGATGCGCGCATCCGTCCCGAGGGTGAAGCCGTGCAGTTCAGTGCGGACGGCGAGGTTGTTGATCACAACTTCATCGGCTCCGAACTCCTCCGTCGGCGGGGAGACAAAATCATTCTCGCGGGCACCCTGCGCGTCGGCAAGGTTCTTGAGAACGAAGGCATCCTCATTGACCACCGGAGCATCCGCCGCGACCGGTACGATTTGATCTCCGTCCATTGCGTAGGCAGTGCCGAGGGAAACCATGTTGTCCGCGGTCACCGGGATCACGCGATCATCCAAACCGGCAATACCCGTGGCCACAGAAGGCGCGTAGAGTATATCGTCAGCCAGTTGGGCAAGAACAGCGTCGATGAGCGTGGCGTCCGTCTGCGCGGCACCGTACGCGCCATCGTCGGCGACCGCCGGCAATCCTTGCGCCGCGCCCTCGAGGACATCCGTGGCAACGACATCAACCAGTTCGAGCGAACCGCCCGATACGAAATCCAGACGCACGGAGAGGAAGCTCTTGTCGAGGAACACCGCGTGGTAGCGGGTGAGGTCGGTCGCGACAGCGAACGAGGCGACTTCCCCGAAGAGGGTTGTCGCGTCCGCAGCGGCGGCGAAGCGCAGGGTGTCGCCCCGGTGCGCCCCGGTGCCGAGGGTGAAACCGTAGACACGGTTGTGGCTCTCGAAATCCGGGATCACCACGGTGTCCGCGCCCATTTCGGTACCCGGCGCGTCGACAAAGTCGCCCGCACGCGGGCCTTCCGCGTCGGAAAGATTCTTCACGACGAACACATCCGGATCGACGGACAGGAAGCGCGCCTCGCCGGCGACGATGTCGTCACCGTCCATGCGGAACGTCTCGCCGAGAATGAACCACTCGCCGACTCCCCGGCCCCGGAGGGAATCATCGAGCCCGGCGAGGTGGTAGCGGATGTTGTCCTCGTCGAAGACGACGGACAGGGTTCCGGAAACATACGTGACGTCGTAGTTGCCCACTCCGGTGCCGGTGGCGCCGGAAGGCACGACGGCGTATTCGCCGAGAGCGGCCGTGGCTTCGGCGC
>SLLG01000123.1 GCA_007134215.1 Opitutales bacterium
GAAATGTTGGTTCCGGGACGGATGCCCGGTTGTTAAATTCGTGTAACATTTGCTCTGTGAAAACACCGCCGGTCAACCCTAATTGTGCGTTTTCCGGTGTTTTTTTTCGCTTTGGGTCAGCTCCTGTCTGTTTTTGCGTCACGCTATTTTACGTTTGTAAAAATTGCCGGAATGTGTTTTTGCTGTGGATGGAAGGCACGCGGTTTGGGGTGAAAAATGCCTCCGGGGCGGTTCTCCGAAAAAAAATGATTTTTTCTCTTGCACCGCGACGATTCGGGTGCAGAGTGTTGGACATCATCAGATTTCCCGAAAGGGAGTTTTGGGGTAATAAGGAGTAGTGAAATAGAAAATAATGGCGGGCAGCTTAGGGGTAGGCTGCCCGCCTTCTTCTTTTCCGGATTCCGCAGGCGGAGATGGTCCGCTGCTCCCGCCGCTGTAAATCTGGATGAATCGAACCGGTGCCGGCTCGAACGACGGGTTTTGGGAAAATTGGAATTGCCTCGCCGCCGCCGCTCCCCTTTACAGACACGTTTGATACGCTTTACAGTGAGTTATTTCGGTTACAGGCACTGGCCGCACGGCAGGAGTATTGGCTTTTCGGCTTTCCGGGCTGAACGCCGGAAACGATCCGTCCGTCTGAGAGTCTGCCGCTTTGGCTCCGGTCGGCGCGGGTCCTGCATGACGGGCATGCCTTCGGGTTTTTCCCAGAACCGGATGGAGCGCACTGATGCTTGAGGAGCGTATATCCCCCTTTATTTAATTGAAAAGAAGCATGAAGAACGGACGATTAGCCTTGTGGACGGCGGCTGCCGCTGTCGCCTCGACTGTTTACACGGCGCCGCTTTCGGCAAGGACCATCGACCTTGACGAGACGACCTCCACATTGAAAGAGTGGGTGGAGACCGAGCGTATCATCTCGCGGGAGCGGGCGGATTGGGAGGTCGAGCGGTCGACGCTCCGGGACCTTATCAATGTCTACAAGGACGAGCTGGAGCAACTTGAGGAGATCATCACTCGGGCGGAGGAGGACACCACGGCGGTTGACGCGCGCCGCGCCGAGCTGACGGAGCGCCTTGATGATCTGCGCGAAATCCAGTCCGTCATGCGCGAGCAGATCACGGCGGAGGAAGCCCGCGTGCGGGAGCTCGTGCGTTACTTCCCCGAACCGCTGCGGCAGGAACTGGCCCCGCTCATCAACCGCATTCCGCGGCCCGGGCGGGACGTGGAGATGGGACTATCGCAGCGCATGCAGAACATTGTCGGAATCCTCACCCAAGCGGACAACTTCAACCGGTCCGTGACCATCGAGACCGAGCTGCGGGAAACCGAATCCGGCTCGATTGCCGTGACGACCATGTATTTCGGTCTCGGGATCGCCTACTTCATCGACGGATCGGGCGAGCACGCCGGATACGGGGTTCCCGCCGCAGACAGCTGGAAGTGGACGGGCGACCCCGAATACAGGCCCGTGGTGCGGCAGTTGTTCGATGTCTACCGTCGCAATGTCCTTGCGACTTATGTCGGCACGCCTCTCGAAGTCACAGACATCAAGCGCTAATCCTCCGATCCTTTTCGACCAGTGAAACGCATTTTTCTGAGCATTCTCGTTTTTCTTCCATTTCTCGCCGGGGCGCAGTCTCCCGGAGAAGCGGCCCGCAGCGCCGACGCCGACCTGCGCGACGCGCTCGAGCGCCTTTCGGCCCTGCGCGCGGAGATCCGCGACGAGAAGATTCCGCTTGCGCGCGAGGTTTCCGACCTCGAGCGCCAACTCCGCGACAAACGCCGCGAGGTCGACCGCGTGCAGCGCCGCCGCGACACGCAGCGGATCGATTTGAACCAAGTGGAGGAGGGCCTGCGCCTACGGCAGGAGGAAATCGATTATGTATCGAATCTCGTGGCGGAGTTCACGCGCATTTTCGACTCGCGCAAGGACATTAGCGAACGCCGCCTCTACAGCGAGTCGTTGGAACCGCTCCTCCTCGCAGGGGAAGAAGACCTCACGCGGCAGCAGCGGCTTATGCGCATGCGCGGGGCCACGGGGCTGGGCATTGACCGCATGGAGCGGCTTATCGGCGGCTACACGTTCGAGGGACACGCGGTTTCACCGGGCGGGCGCGTCGAAGCGGGCAATTTTCTGCTTATCGGGCCGCTGGTCTATTTTGCCAGCGGCGAGACGGACGGCGCCGGGCTTGCACTCGACCTGGGTGCCATCGACCCGAACTATTTTCCTCTCGGAGGCGCGTTCGACGCGGATATCCGGCAACTTGTCTCGACCGGGCAAGGGCGCGGCCCTGTCGATCCCACGCTGGGCGATGCTTTCGCTCTCGAGGAAGTGCGCGAGACGCTCTGGGAGCACATCCAAAAGGGCGGCATCTGGATCTGGCCGATCCTGACTTTCGCCTTCCTCGCCTTCGCCACGGCGCTCTTCAAGGTATTCGAGATTTACACCGTCAAGATGCCGCCGCCGGGCACATTGCACGAGCTTTTGCGTCTCATCGACGAAGGAAAACGGGAAGAGGCCTTGGCCTTTGCGCAGAAGATTCCCGGACCCGTCGGCAAGATGCTTGTCGAGGGCGTGCACCATATCGACGAACCGGTCGAACTCATCGAGGAAGTTCTCTACGAGCGCATGCTGGAGGTCCAGCCGCGGCTCGAGCGGCTCCTGCCCTTTATTGCGGTGACGGCCGCGACGGCACCTCTAATGGGTCTTCTCGGCACCGTGACGGGCATGATCAACACCTTCAAGTTGATCACCGTCTTCGGCACGGGTGACGCGAAGAACCTCTCCTCCGGTATCTCCGAGGCGCTCGTGACGACGGAGTTCGGGCTCATCGTGGCGATTCCCTCGCTCATCATGCACGCCTTGCTCTCCCGCCGCGCCCAGGGCGTGATGGCGAACATGGAGCGGATGGGGGTGGCCTTTGTGAACGGTCTCACCCGCCGCAACAACGGTAACCTCCCGAAGGCCTGACCGGCGCACGGAAAAGCGATTCGATGACCTGGGACCGGTTCACCGAGGAGACGATCACCATCCTGTCAGACGGCGGCTGGTTGATGTTTCCGCTCGTTCTAATTGCACTGCTGATCTACGGCACGGCATTCCGGCTCTTTTTCTACTTCACCCAGCATCCTTTCTACCGCACGAAGCGGAGCAACTGGGCCGGGTGGGTCGAATCTCCCGAGTCAAGTCCGGAGGAGGTCCGCGCCATCCTTGAATACACGCAGGAAGACATGCGCTCGATGCGCTCCATCCACAGCCGCTTCAACGAGGTGCGCAGCGACTACCTCGCCTTTCCCGACTCCATGCACCGCTTCCTTATGACCCTCATCACCGCCGCGCCGCTCATGGGGCTCCTTGGAACGGTCACGGGGATGCTCACCACGTTCGCCGGCCTCGGCGCGACGCGCAGCGGCAACACGGTCGACCTCATCGCGCAGGGTATTTCGGAGGCGCTCATCACGACGCAGACGGGCCTCATCATCGCCATTCCCGGCTACGTTATCGCATGGGCTATCTACAAACGGCGCAACGAGATGGACGAATGCCTGAACGCCCTTGAGTCTATGACCTCCCAGCTTTTCACCAAACAGCAATCCTCCACCGCGCAATCCGCATGAAACGCCGCCGCATATTTGCCACCGGGTCGCAGGGCATGGCCGAGATGAATATCTCGCCCCTCATCGACATGGTGTTCATTCTTCTCATCTTCTTCATCGTCACGACGGTCTTTGTCGAGGAGACCGGCGTCGAGGTTTCCAAGCCGCAGGCCGCCTCCGCCATCGATCTTGAGCGCGAGAGCATTCTCATCGCAATCACGGCCAACGGCGATGTCGTATACGGCGGGCGCGGCATCGGTGTGAGCGGCGTGCGCCCGCTCGTGCGCCGCCTCCTCGAAGACAAGCGCATGCCCGTCATCATCCAGGCCGACGAGGCCGTGCCCACCCGCCTCCTTGTGCAGGTCATCGACGAGGCCAAGCTCGCGGGCGCCGACTCGGTGAACATTTCCACCGACCAGTAGTCCCCGTTTCATGGCCTTGAACAACGGCAGAGAAGGATTCCACAAGCCGACGGGACGCCCGCTGGTTATCCGCATGGTGCTCGCGACGGTCATCATGACGCTCGCGATCATCTTCATCCTGCCCTTCACCCAGCTTTTGCAGACCGATCCGCGCGACTTGCACCGCGTGCGTTCCGTTGACATCGCGCCGCCGCCTCCGCCGCCTCCGCCGCCCGATCCCCCGCCGCCGGAGGAAGAACAGCGCGACCAGGAGGTCGAAGACCTTTCCACGCCGCCTCCTCCCATTTCTCTCAGCCAACTCGAGGCCGCCCTCAACCCGGGTATCGGCGGCGCGCTGGGCCAGGCGATCGATCTCGGTGCTTTCGGCACGGCGCAGGAACTCACCGACGAAATCCAAATTTTCGACATTTCCGACCTCGACCGGCGCCCGCGGCGGTTGCGGGCGATTCCGCCCACATTTCCCATGGAAATGCAGACACGGGGCCTGCAGGGCGTCGTGCGCGCGCGCATCCTTATCGACGAGCAGGGCAACGTGTCCGTCCTTGAAATTGTGGAATCCACCCACCGCGAGGCCGTGCAGCCGGTTCGGCAGGCCCTCGCGCAATGGCGCTTCGAACCGCCGGAGCGTGGAGGCGAGCGCGTCCGCGCCGCCTATATCCAACCCATCACTTACGACTTTAGCGGCAACTGATTCATCACGACATGAAGATCCAACTCGAATTTCCCCGTTTCCGGGCGGCGGCATCTTTTTCCGCAGCCTTTCTTCTCGGCGCGCTCGCCCTGGCTTCCTTGTCGGCGCCCTCCGCGCAGGCGCAGGTCTTTCCGCTCAGCGAAAACACGTGGGACAACCCCGAGTTCGTTAAGCGCTTTCTCGGCAGCTACGGAGTGCATACCCGCGTCGAACCCGAGATTACGCGCGAGGAAGGGGAGTTTTTCAGCGAACTCGTCGACATCATCCCGGACAATCCGCGCCGCGCCATCGAACGCCTGCGCCAGCGGATCACCCCGGAATCCAGCGCCGCCCTCGACTACACCCTCGCCAGCCTGCACCTTCAGCAGGGCGAATTGAATGAAGCGGTGCGCAACTACGAGCGCGCCATCCGTAAGTTCCCGAACTTCATGCGCGCCTACAAGAACCTCGGCCTCACGCTCCTGCAGATGAACCGGTTCGAGGATGCCATTGAACACATTGTGAAGGGCATCGAACTGGGCGACGGCGACGGCAATACTTTCGGTTTGCTTGGCTACGCCTACCTCAATATCGGCAAGCCGAAGTCCGCCCTCGACGCCTACCGCATGGCCTATGTGCTGCGCCCAGGCAACCGCGACTGGAAGGTGGGCAAAGCCCAGGCGCTCTCCCAAACCGGTTCCCACGAGCAGTCCGCCGCCATCCTCAAGGAACTTATCGAGAGCCACCCGAACGACCGCAACTTCTGGCTCACCCGCGCGAACGCGCTCATCTCCCTCGGGCGTGAGCAAGAGGCGGCCACACACCTTGAGCTGGTCAAACGCATGGGCCGGGCCGACGCCGCTTCGCTCAAGCTCTTGGGCGACATCTACATGAACGAGCAGGTCTTCCCGCTCGCGCTGGCGAACTACAAGGCGGCCATCGACCGCGACGCGCGCCTACCAGTCGCGACCGCCGTCACCGTCTCGCGGAACCTCACCCGTTTTGCCGCCTTCGAAGAAGCCGACGCGTTCATCGACTCCGTCCTCTCCACCTACGCGGACGAGCTTTCCGACGCCCAGCGCGCGACCCTGCTCAACCTTCAGGCGGAGATCGCCTTGGGCCGCGGAGACGACGCCCGTGCGGCTGAAATCCTCGAGGACGTTGTCGCCGCCGACCCCCTCAACGGCGAAGCGCTCATTCTCCTCGGCAACTATTACTTCCGGCAGGGAGAATTCGAACAAGCGGATTTCTTCTACGAGCGCGCGCGCAATCTCCCCGACCACCGGGCAGAGGCGCTCGTCCAGCAGGCCCGCATGCGCGTCGCCCAGCGTGAATACGGAGACGCCGTCCGCTTTCTCGAGGAAGCCCAGTCGATCCGTCCGCGGCGCAACGTCGAGAATTACCTCAACGCCGTGCGCAACGCCTACGAGTCAACGCGTTAGGGCAGGATACCGGTGAGGCTTCTCCGGAAACCTCCCGTCTCGCAATGATGGCTTCGTCTCTCAAATGCACCGCCCGGCGTGCGATGCCCGTGCTCGCGGCATGCGCCATGGTGTTCGCGGGTTGTTCCTCCCCTTTGGCAGAGCGTCCGGCTCCAGCCCCCGCGCGGGAAACTGCGCGTCCGGTCCAGACGGATGAGCGCGAGAGCCTCTCCCTCTACGAGCGCCGCCTCATACGCACCATCGAGCGCGA
>SLLG01000347.1 GCA_007134215.1 Opitutales bacterium
ACGCGGTAGGGGGCCGTCCACGCCACACCGGCGTCTTCGCCGTTCAGGATCACACGCGCGATGTGACCGACCTCGCCGAGGTCGAGCCAGACACGCCGACCATCGTAGCGGGCGGTGTTCCAATCGAAGGAGGTGCGGTATGAGGCCGTGCCGGAATAGTGGCGGATGCCGAAGTCGCCGTGCTCCGTCCAGTCCACGAGGGTGTCGAAGACCGCCGGCCGGGCCGGGCCGCCGAAGTCCGGATTGAAGCGCACGCGCCACGGCCCCGCGACCTCCCCAGCGGGCTGCGGTTCCTCCCAGTTCGGACCGTTCTCCGCTCGATCGGCACGAGCCGGTTCGCGCAAGACGACAAAGACCGATCCCTCCGCGTCGAGGCGCACCGGCAAGACCGTGCGTTCGTCTTCGATCCGCCATGTCCGCGCCATACGGCGCTCGCCCGTGACGGCATCCCACAGCTCGGGCACACGCCCGGCGGCACGCAGGGAGACCTCCAGTTCCCGTTTTCCGCCGGTCTGGTTGGCAAGGAAATACACGTCGAACCCGTCGCCGCGGCGGTGTGTCCACGCAAGGCGGCGCGCGAGTGATCCGTCGTTCTCAAGGGCAAAAAAGTCGCGCTCCATGCCATAGGCGGCAAGATCGTCGTCCCACACCGGGCCGCGCAGGACTAGACCGTCGCCCACCTCGCGCACGCCCTCCCAGCCGGAAGGCCACCAGCGGTCGACAAGCTCGCCGAGCTTTTCATCGTCCTGCTTTCCGAAGCCGCGCTCCGGGCGCTCATTCACAAAGAGGGTCGCACCGGCCTCCGCCAGTTCACCGATCCGGCGGGCCATTTCAATGGACATGCGGGCACCCTCCGGCGACATCTTGCGCGACCCGGGAATGATCAAAATCCCGTAGCTCGCGCCTCCGGGAAATTCGATACGTCCGTCGCGCACCTCGGCGAGGCGCAGGAGGGCGTCGCGGTTCACGGAATCGTATTTGTATCCGCGCAGCGGGTCGGTCCAGTCCTCGGGCCGGGCCATGTTGGCAGAGTTCATCACGCCCATCGGCTCTTCCTGGAGCGCGAGATCGCGGTTGATCCGGCGCAACTGGTTTTCCAAATAAGCCTCACGCCCGACAAGCCCCGGCGCCCACACTGCCAGCCGCTCCGGCAGCACTGCCCGGCGCGGCATGTCCTCACCGATGAAGACGGCGACGTCGGCCACGTGCGTGCCCTGTTGAAGGAGCGCCTGCACACGCTTTTTGTAGTCGACCCACGCCTTGCCCGGCTCCCACCAGGTCTGGTCGCGCTGGAAGAAGAGCCCCACCCCGCCGAGCGTCATGCCCGGCTTGCGGTCCATCCACGGGTTGTGGACGTAGACGTGGTAGACGAAGCGGTTGAAGCCGAGGGCGAAATTGCGGTCGCCGAGCGCCTTGAGCATGCCGGGATACTCATCCCATGCCATGCGCACCTGCGTGAACGCCTCCACGGCGACAATCGGCTTGCCGTAGATGTGCGCGCCGGAGACGGCGTCGAGATTGTCGTTGGGCTTGTCGTGCGTGGGGCTGCGCAGCCAGAACTCCGCCATGGGCACGTCGAGGATGTCGAAATGGCGCAAACCGTCGGTCACGGTCACGGGCGCTGTGGCCTCGCCGGTGTAGAAACAGCCGTCTTCGTGCGCGAGATCGCGCATCACCTTGAAATAGTTGTCCATGATCAGCTCGCCGACCGTCTCGCGCACATCGTGCAGGAAACGCTCGGAAGCCTCCGCGCTCTCCACAGGAATGCCCGCCATGGCGGGCAGCCACGGCACGGGATCGTAGCCCCGGCGCTCCGTGAACTCCGCGCGGAAGACGGGCGACCAGTTCTGGCTGCCGCACTCCCAACTGTCGTTGTGCAGCGCGCTCAACACGCGGCCCGCAAGGTCCGGCCCCGCCTGCCGCAGCGCCTCGCCAAACCACTTGTCGTATTGAAGGCGCGCCGCCTCCGGATTAAATTTGTCGACCTCGAGACCGACCCCCGCGCCACCGGTGGCGTTGGTATGGCCGGTGGAGGTATGGCCCACGCGCAGAATCGTCCATGTCCCGCGCTCCGGCGGTGTCCAGCGGAAGCGCCCGTTGCCGCGCATGTGCTCCGTCACGTCGACGAGCTTATCTTTCGACACCGCCGCTTCGGGCGGCACCATTTCGTCCGTGGTGTAGGGGCTGACGCGCCAGATACCTGCGTTTTTGCCCTCATAGTGGTGGATGCGCGGTTCGCTCGAAAGCAGGAGTCCGCGTATGCGCAGGCGCGGGCGCCACTTTGCCGTGTCGAGGTCCTCCGCGCCCGGTTCCGTGCCCATGGGGTCGTATTCGAAGCGGAAATACCGCGCCGTCACCTCCGGGATGGAGTATGTGAGGTTCTGCTCGTAGTCCTGCCAACCGTGCCGCGGCGACTCCATGCGGTAAACCTGCCGGAAATTCTCCCCGTCGTCGCTCACATGGATACTCATGCGCCGCGACTGGAAATCGCGCCCGTCCGGGTTGAGCAAAAGCGAGCGCGCCGTAAACGGCTCCGCAAACTCGTACTGGATCCATCCCGGCTCCGTCGAATCATGGCGCAGGCGGTCCTCTCCGAGTCCGTTCGCAAGGAACGACGCGTCCACGCCCTCCAAGCTCGTCGTCACAACCGGCTGCACCGTGCGCGAATCCTTCCCCGCGCCGGGATACGTAGGAAAGGCGAAGACGGCGATATCTTCGTAATAGCCTTCATAATCCTCCGGTTGCTCCAGCGTGATGTTGATGCGCCGCCCCGCTTCGACATGCGCCGCCGTCCACACGACCTTCTGCATTGACAGCTCGGGCGTGACCCACGGACCGCCTGCCACGGCGAAGCCGTCGCACGCGTGCAGCGCGATCTCGATGCCGAGCCGGTCGGCTTCGGCAAAAGCGTGGCGGACCTTTTCCCACCACTCGGGCGTCAGCTGGTTGACGGGCGGATCCCACACCGGCGGATCGGCTGGCCCGCGGATCGTCATGAGGAAGGCACCGCCGATGCCGGCGGCGGCCATGGCCTCGAGGTCCGCCGTGATCCCGTCTTTGGAAACGGCTGCCTCCAGCCAATACCAGTAGGTCCACGGCGCCACCTCGCGGGGCGGGTCGTCGAAAAGCGCGCCGAGATCGGCGGGACCGGCGTGGGCATGCGGCACGCACGCCGCAAGCGCGAGCGCGCCGCCGAGGCGGCGAATCCACGCGGCGGCGGTGCGCGCGGACCGGGAAAAGGAGTCAGGGGAGCAATCTATCATTGTTTCATATGAAATAATACTTTTATTTGTCTGTTTCATGAAAAACCTTGTGTCAACCGGAATCCGGTCCACACTCTAAGAAAATGCACGCGATCTCCGCGCGCATTCGCTCAACCGACAACCTCCAGAAACCCTCCCGAAGCCAATGACCATGCGTTTTCCGGACATCCGATCCCATGCCGCCGCCGCGGCCGTCTTTCTGCTTTTTGCCGCGCCCGAGGCCTCGGCGCTCGCGCGCGAGCGTGTCCCGCTCGACCGCGGATGGCATTTCCACCACGGCGATGTCGACGGCGCCGAAGCCCCTGCCTTCGAGCCGCGCGGTTGGGAAACCGTCCATCTCCCCCATGACTGGAGCATCGGCCTTGCGACCGATCCGGACGCTCCGTCGGCGGGCGGCGGCGGCTATTTCCCGACGGGCACGGGGTGGTACCGCCACGAATTCGAAGCCCCCGCGCACTGGGTCGGGCGCCGGATCGAGGTCGAGTTCGAGGGCGTCTACCGCAACGCCACGGTGTGGATCAACGGCGAGCGCCTCGGCAAACACCCGAGCGGCTACACACCCTTCCGGTTCGACCTGACGCCGCACATCCATTTGGGCGAAACCAACCATCTCGCCGCGCGCGTCGATAACGAGCCCCAGCCGCACAGCCGCTGGTACACCGGTTCCGGCATCTACCGTCCGGTCTGGCTGCACGTGACCCATCCCGTGCATGTCGCACCCTACGGCGTCGAGGTCGCACCGTGGGACATCTACCCGGAAACCGCCACGATGTGGGTCAAGGTCGAGGTGCGCAACACGACGGACACCGCGCAGACGGCGCGCGTCGAGACCGTTTTCATTGATCCCGAACACTTCCCGCGGCAGTCGGCGGGCTTCGAGGTCGAGATCCCGCCGGGCGAGACGGTCATGGATAGCCGCAAGATTCCCATCGCCCGTCCCGATCTCTGGTCGCCCGACAACCCCGCGCTCTACCGTGCGGTCACCCGTGTGTGGGTCGGCGACCTCATGACCGACCGAGTCGAGACCACCTTCGGTGTGCGCGACGTGCGGGTGCGCCCGGAGTTCGGCTTCGAGCTGATCCGCGATCAGCGGCTCCACCTCTTCGGCGGCAACGTCCACCACGACAACGGTCCCCTCGGCGCCGCCGCCCATTCCGCCGCCGAGGAGCGCAAGGTACGGCTCCTCAAGACAGCCGGATTCAATGCCGTGCGCACCGCCCACAACCTGCCGTCGACCGCCTTTCTCGAAGCCTGCGACCGCCTCGGTCTCATGGTCATCAACGAGGTGTTCGACGGCTGGCGCGCAAAGAAGCTGCCCCACGACTACGGGGAGATCTTCGATGACTGGTGGGAATACGATCTCGATATGATGGTCCGGCGCGACCGCAACCACGCCTCTGTCGTCATGTGGAGCATCGGCAACGAAATGTACGAGCGCGCCGCCCCCCGCGCCGTGGACATGGCGGAAGCGATGGTCGAGCGCGTGCGCTCCTTCGTCACAGCCCACCCCAACAACCCCGTGCGCCTCGCCACGGCCGGCGTCAACGGCCTCGGCGACACCGGCGACTGGTCCAGGCTCGATCCCCTCTTTGCGACACTCGACGTCGCGGGCTACAACTACGAACTGCACCGCCACGCCGAGGACCACGAACGCGTGCCCGGGCGCATCATCTACGGATCCGAGTCCTACCAGAAGGACGCCTTTGCCTCGTGGGCGGCGACCCACGACCATCCTTACGTCATCGGCGACTTTGTCTGGAGCGCTATCGATTACCTTGGCGAAGCCGGGATCGGGCGGGTCTTCCCGCCGGACGAAGAGCCCTACGCCCACTGGGAGGGCAGCCATTATCCATGGCACGGCGCGGCCTGCGGCGACATCGACATCACCGGATACCGCAAGCCGGTCTCCCACTACCGCAACATTGTGTGGGAGCGCGGCGAAACGCTCTACGCCGCCGTCGAGAAGCCCGCCCCCGACGGCGGGTCATGGAACCTCTCGCAGTGGGCCGTCCCCCCGATGCGGGCCGACTGGACATGGCCCGGCCACGAGGGCGAGCCGCTTCGCGTGGAGGTGTATTCGCGCCACGAAGCCGTGCGCCTCTACCTCAACGGCCGCCGCGTCGGCGAAGCGCCGACGACCCGCGCCGAGGAGTTCAAGGCCGTCTTTTCCGTGCCCTACCGCCCCGGCGAGTTGAAAGCCGTCGGCCTGCGCGGCGGAGAGGCGGTCGAGACGTTTGTCCTCGAGACTGCCGGCGAACCCGCCCGCATCGCGCTGCAACCCGAGCGGGCGCGTATCGCCGCCGACGGCAATGACCTCGTCTTCGTGGTGGTCGAGATTGTCGACGACGAGGACCGCCGCCTCTACGGCGCCGACGACTCCGTTACCTACAGCCTCACCGGTCCCGGCGAGATCGTCGCCGTGGGCAGCGCCGACCTCACCAGCCGGAAATCCTACCAAGCAACGACGCGGCGGGTACACGGGGGTCGTGCCCTCGTCGTCATCCGGTCGCTTCCCGAAACCGGCGGGATCGACCTGAAAGCCCGCGCGCCGGGCCTCGGAGAAAGCTCGGTTTCCATCGAATCCGGCCACTTCTGAGAGCCGCCCGCCCTACGTCCATGCGAAGCACCCCGCGCCGTCTCACCGCCCTTCTCGCCCTCGCGCTGCCGGTCGTCCTTGCCGGGGCGGAGATCATCCTACCGCCCGTCTTCAGCGACCACATGGTCCTGCAGCGCGACCGCGCCGTGAAAGTATGGGGGCAGGCCGCGCCGGACGAAACCGTCACCGTAAGCTTCGCGGACCGCGAAGCGACGGCCCGCGCCGGCGGCGACGGCGAATGGGCGCTCTACCTCGGTCCCTTCACCGCAAGCGCCGAGGCCCGCGCGCTTACTGTCACCGGCACCGGCGGTGCCACACGCACCATCCGCGACGTTCTCGTCGGCGAGGTGTGGCTTGCCTCCGGGCAATCCAACATGGAGAAACCGCTCGGCGAAATGCGCGGGCAAAAGCCGACCGACAACCACGGGGAAGAGATCGCCGCCGCCGACCACCCGACGCTCCGCCTCTTCCAGGTGCCGCACAAGGGCGAGGTCAAGCGCCCCGAAGTCCAGATGCGCTGGCTGCCCTGTTCGCCGGAGACTGTCGACGCCATTCCATTCTCCGCCGCCGCCTACTTCTTCGGGCGGGAGCTCGTCCGCGAACTGGGCGTGCCCGTCGGGCTCATCCATTCCAGCTACGGAGGCACCATGATTGAGGCATGGACGCCGCGCGAGGCCTTCCGCCGCGACCCGCGCCTCGAACCGCTGCTTGAGAAGGCCTACTTTGCATGGGTCGAAGGCGTGCAGGCCACCGAACTCTTCGAGAGCATGATCCGCCCCGTCCTGCCTTTCACCCTGCGCGGGTTCCTCTGGTACCAAGGCGAGGCCAATGTCATGGTTGCCGACGGCGAAATCTACCGCGCGAAGAAGCGCGCGCTCGTCGAGGGCTGGCGGCGGGCGTGGAACAACCCCGGCGCGCCCTTCTACTTCGTGCAGCTCGCCCCGTTCAACTACTCTGAGCGCGAGCAGTTTCCCGAAAAGCTCACAACCGGGGCCCTCCCGCACTTCTGGGAAGTCCAGGCCTCGTGTACCGAGATTCCCTATACCGGAATGATCGTTACAACCGACCTTGCCGGCAACGCCCGCGACATCCATCCAACGAACAAGCGCGACATCGGTCTCCGCCTCGCCGGTCTCGCCCTTGCCGAAACCTACGGCCGCACCGAACGCCTCGTCCACAGCCCCGCTTTCGCCGACATAAAGCGGCGGTCCGGCGGCCGCCTCGCCCTCCGCTTCGAGCACACCGGCGACGGGCTCCGCACCCGCGACGGCGAAGCCCCCAGTCACTTCCTGATCGCCGGAAAGGACGGCACCTTCGTCGAAGCGGAAGCGGAAATCGACGGCGACTCCGTCATCCTCCACAGCCCGGAGGTCCCCCGCCCGCGCCACGCCCGCTTCGCATGGCACGAAACCGCCAATCCCAACCTCGTCAACTCCGCCGGGCTCCCCGCCCTCCCCTTCCGCACCGACACCCTCCCCGTCCCCCTCACCCGCGACTGATCCTCACCCTCTTCATCTTCTTCTTTATCTTTCCCTTCCTCTCCCTCTTCCTCTTAACTCCATCCACTCCACGCCAATCCACACACCATGCACGCCCTCGAAATCATCCTCTTTCTCATCGCCGTCATCAGTGTTGTCGGCCTCGGTATCTGGAAAAGCGAACGCGGGGTCGGCGGCGACGAAAAGACCGCCTCCGGCTACTTCCTCGCCGGGCGCGGGCTGACTTTCTGGCTCGTCGGCTTCTCCCTCATCGCCGCGAATATCTCCACCGAGCAATTCGTCGGCATGTCCGGCAAAGCCTCCGACTGGCTCGGCATGGCCATTGCCTCCTACGAGTGGATGGCCGCGATCACCCTCGTCGTCGTCGCGCTGGTCTTTCTGCCCAAGTTCCTCAAGGCGGGTATCTATACCATCCCGGAGTTTCTCGAATACCGCTACGGACCGTTTTCGCGATTCGTCATGGCCGTGGCCACCCTCGTCATCCTCGTGGGTGTGCCCACCGCCGCGGTGATTTACTCCGGAGCCACGGTCATTTCCGGTTACTACCCCGACGTCCCCGTCCTCGGCAGCCTCACCGCCGCCTGCTGGCTCATCGCCATCGTCGCCGCCGTCTATGTTTTCATCGGCGGGCTCAAGGCCTGCGCATGGACCGATCTCATCTGGGGTTCCTCGCTCATTGTCAGCGGGGCCATCGTCATGTTTCTCGCCTTCAGCACCCTCGCCCAGGCACCCGCCGAGGAACTCATCCAGACGCGCGTGGCGACTTCTTCCGCGACCATCGAGGACATCGAGCAGGCGGGCGCATGGGAGCGCTTCAAGCTGCTCAACGACGGCGAACCGCGCACCGGTCCGAACACCTCCGGAGGCAAACTCAACATGGTCCGTCCTATCGACGACCCCGAAATCCCGTGGACCGTCCTCCTCCTCGGCCTGTGGATTCCCAATTTCTTCTACTGGGGTCTCAACCAATACATCATGCAGCGTTCCCTCGCCGCCAAGTCCGTCGCCGAGGGGCAGAAGGGCATCGTCCTCGCCGCCTTCCTCAAGCTGCTCATCCCCTTCGTCGTCGTGATTCCGGGGATACTCGCCTTCAACCTCTTCTCCGACCAGCTGCGCGAGGCCGCGCAGGCGCGCAATGCCGTGCACCTCGAACAGCTCGAAACCGGCGGCGACCGCGCCCTCACCGTCTCCTTCAACTTCGCCGAACTCGAGCCGGAGCTGACCCGGCGCGTCATCGCCCGCAACGCAGCCCTCGCCGGGCAGCCCGCGCCCGCCGTCGATCCGGGTGCCGGTCCGGAGATCCTCACCGCCCTCGCCCACGAGACCGCCGCGCAGGCGCGCGCCGCCGACCGCTCCATCCGCTCCGCGCAGCTCACCGGATACAACTACGACGCCACCTTCGCCGTGCTTCTGCGCATGCTCGTCAAAGACAAACCGTGGCTCTCGTGGTTCGTCCTCGCGGCCATCTTCGGGGCCGTCGTCAGTTCGCTCGCGGCCATGCTCAACTCCGCCTCCACCATCGCGACGATGGACATCTTCAACCGCGTCTTCAAAGAGGCCTCGCAGCCCGCCCTCGTCATGGCCGGGCGCACCTTCGTTGTCATCTTTGTCATCATCGCGGCCATCATCGCCCCCTTCCTCGCAAGCCCGCGTTTCGGCGGCATCTTCACCTTCATCCAGGAGTTCCAGGGCTTCATCAGCCCCGGCATCCTCACCGTCTTCTTCTTCGGACTGCTCATCCCCACCGCGCCGAAGTTCCTCGGCTGGATGGGCATCGTCCTCAACGCCGTCCTCTACGGCACCTTCAAGTGGGGCCTCGGCGACTGGATGACCGCCCGCGGGTATTGGTTCTCCGACAACATGTCCTTCCTCGACCGCATGGGCCTGTGCTTCCTCATCGTCGCGCTCTTCTGCACCGTCATGACCCTCTGGAAGCCCCTGCGCACCCCCGTCGTCCTCCCCGTCAACGCCGCCATGGACATCACCCCCTCCAAAGGCGCCAAACTCTGCGGCTTCGGCGTCATCGGCCTGACAGTCGTGCTCTACATCATCTTCTGGTGAGCGGCACCAAAGCCCCCGCACCCCTACCGTCCCGCAGACTGCCGGCCGCCCTGTCGGCAACCGCAATTACCCGTTTTTCGTCATTCGGAAACGGAGCTTTTCCTGCCTCCGCCCTCACATCCACAAACACGCCTTCGGGCGGTGCTCCATCCCCGCCACTACGGTGACCTCGAACGGCGACAGCCACGTGACACAACCGCTGACACACACAACGAGAACCGGCCCGGATCCACCGCCGCCCAACCGCAATGTTCGCACAAGAGGGGGCTGAGCGCGCGAAGGGAGCTTGCCCCGTCCGCAAATTGCGGCGCGGAGGCGAAAGCCCGTTGTCCGGCCACCCACATGGCCGTCGCCTGCCGACCCAGCCCGGTAAATATGATAAACGGCTGAATCATATGGTTCATCACGCTGGTCCGGCACTTGGGCTTTTCGAAGAATGAACCGGACCGTCTGACGTGGACGCTGGTCCTGATCTTTCTCAACTGGATTGGGGCGATCCTCTACTGGACGGTGCGGGAGCGTCAGCCTGGAGAGCCGACGATGCCTGCGGTGGCGGTTCCTCGGCCCGTCGTGGCGGACCCGCGGCCTGCGGCGGCGGTTCCACAGAGCCTCGCGCCTGCGTTGAGCATTGAGGAACACATGAATTCGCTGGACCCCGACTGGCGCTAGAAGCCAGCGGACTATCAGGCAGCACTGCGGTCTCGGGCGGTGGCTCGGGGATCTGCGGCAAGAGCATGAGCTTCCCGGCCGCCCCTCTCTTCCGAAGGCAATGTCTACCGCCCGCTTCGCTCAAGCAACGCTGAGCGCGCATTGGCTGTCTGAGTGGGACCATCCGGGTTGCCGCCCGGCGCAGCCCGCCTTGGGGTGAGGTTCGAGAGGCTCAGGCCCTGAGCAAAGCCGGAAGGCGGTTTGCCGGTTCCGCCCGCCGATTTCACGACTTCGCCTGCAGGCGGTAGCGCACGAAATCGCGCGGAACGCCGAGAAGGCGGGCGGCGGCGGAGACGTTTTCGCCCGTGCGCCGCATGGCTTCGCCGATGACCCGCATGGTCAGCGCCTCCAACGCCTCCTCGAAGGCGAAACCCTCTTCCGGCAGCTCCCACGCCGGGTTGAGCAGCTGCGGCAACGGTGCCCCCTCTGCGGATTCAGGCCGCGCGCGGTGGGCGAAGGAAAGCGAATCGCCCTCCTCGAAGATCAACGCGCGCTCGATTTCGTGCCGCAGCTCACGGATGTTCCCGGGCCACTCACCGGTCTCGAGGGCGCGCAGGCCCGCCTCCGATAGGGTCGCGTCCGGCCGGCGGTAGCGCTTGCGCAGCGCTTTGAGGAGGTGCTTGGCGAGCGGACCGATGTCGCTGCGCCGGTCGCGCAGCGGGGCGATGCGGATGCGCAGAAGGTTCAGCCGGTGCAGAAGGTCCTCGCGGAACTTGCCCTCCCCGACGCGGAGTTCGAGGTTGTCGAGCGATGCCGCGATGACGCGCGTGTCGATGGAGAGCACCCGGCTCGCCCCCACCCGCCGGATTTTCTGATCCTCGATGGCGGTGAGGACCTTTGCCTGCAGGGCGAGGCTCAGGCTGGAAATCTCGTCGAGAAACAGCGTTCCGCCGCTCCCCGCCTCGAACAGGCCCATGCGCGCCTCGCGGGCATCGGTGAACGCGCCGCGCTCATGCCCGAATAACTCCGCCTCCGCGAGCGACTCGGGGAGCGTCGCGCAGTTGATCTCGACAAAGGCTTCCGGGGCCCGCGGTCCGTTGGCGTGGATCCAGCGGGCGAGCGTCGACTTGCCCGTGCCCGTCTCGCCTTCAAGGAGCACCGGCGGCAGCCGCTGGCCGAGCCGCCGGTCCGTCTCCAGAATCTTCTCCAACTGCTCGCGCAGGCGCTTCAATTGCGGCCCGAAAAAGAGATCCTCCGACTCCGCCCGGAAGCCCGAGCGGGCGTGCTCACCGACCCGGCGCATGCGGCGGGAGCGCGTCACCCGCGCGAAAACGACGGGCAGCGCCTCCGGATCAAAAGGTTTGGAGAGAAAGTCATCTGCCCCGAGGCGCAGGGCGCGCAGGACCACGTCCATCCCGTCGCGCGCCGTCATCAGCACCACCCCGGTGGACTCTGGGAACGCCCCAGCCTCAAGCAAGTCGAGGCTCTCGCCGTCGGGCAAGTGGATGTCGAGGAGGGCAAAGTCGAAGGACCCGCCGCCGAGCGCCTTGCGCGCCGCCGCGACGGTGGACACCCCCTCCGCCTCCGCACCGGCTTCCCGCAGGTAAGCGACAAGCGACTTGCGCAGAAACGTCTCGTCCTCCAGCACCAGGACCCGCCGGCCCGCCAAATCCATCGGTGATTCACTCATCGGCAATCTCCATCTCTGACGCGTAGACTGCACCATGGTTAGGCACCCGACAAGCAAAACCCCCGGCCGGGAACAGTTCCGCCCCGCCCGCGGCAGCGGTCCGGAGCCGACTTGACACGTCCGCGCCCGCGCCGGAAGTTACGGATCCGCCCTTTAGCAGAATTTTTCTGTGGAACCCGCTCCCCTTGGCAGCCATGCGGTTTTTCATCTTCGCCATCACTTTTGCCCTCTGCGCCGCGCCGATGTCGGCGGCGTGGGAAGATGTGCTGCTGTCCGGCCTGGACGGTAGCGTCGCGCGGGCGGCGGAGGCCGGGGATACGGAGTGGACGGTTTTTGTCTTCATCGCGCGGGAGTGCCCGGTGGCGAACCGGAGCATCCCCGAGTTGAACCGGCTCCACGCGGAGTCAGCCGAGCGGGGATTTTCACTACACGGCGTCTATGTGGACACCGCCGCGAGCGCCGCCGCGTTGCGGAGTCACGCGGAAGTGTACGGCGTAAATTTCCCTGTCTGGCGCGACGACGCGCGCCACCTCACCCGCTATACAGGCGCGCGTATCACGCCCGAAGCCGTTGTCCTCGACCGGGAAGGCACCGTCCGCTACCGCGGGCGGGTCGATGACCGCTTCGGCGGGTTCGGGCAAAGCCGCCCCGAGGCCACCCGGCGGGATCTCGACGAAGCACTCGCTGCACTCACGGCGGGCGATGCGCCCCGCGAAAAGGACCGCCCCGGATTCGGCTGCCCCATTCCGGAGATCACCGATGCCGATTAAGCGTTTCAATTTCCTCGCCGCCGTCCTCTCGCTGGGTCTACCACCCGCCTCGGCCGCACCGGAGGAGGGCTCCGGGACTGCGGCGGAAACCCCGCCGGATACGATCACATGGGACGACGGAATCGCCGCGCTTATCCGAAGGCATTGCATCGAATGCCACCGCCCGGGGCAGTCCGCGCCCTTCGCGCTTCTGCGCCACAGCGACGTTGCCGCACGCGGCGGGTTTCTCGTTGAAGCGGTGGAGAGCGGACACATGCCGCCGTGGCTGCCGGAGCGCGGCGGGCACGCTTTCATCGGCCAACGGGGCCTCAGCGCCGAGGAGATTGACCGCCTCCGCGCATGGGTGCAAGCCGGTGCCCCGGCGGGCAGAAACGGCGGCGAACCGATCCCCGAGCCGGAAACCGATTCCCGCTGGCAACTCGGTGAACCGGACATCATCCTGCGGATGGAGGAAGCGTTTGAGATCCCCGCCGCCAACCGTGACATCTATCGCGCCTTCGTCCTGTCCTTCGACGCCGACAGCTTCCCCGCCGACCTCGTCAGGACGGCACGCATACCCGGCTCGGATGTCGTCGGGGTCAGCGCCGTCGAAGTCCGCCCCGGCAACCGGCGCACGGTCCACCACGCCCTCGTCTTTGTCGACTCGACCGGCACCGCCCGCCGCCTCGCCGCGGCCGACACGGAGCCCGGCTACGAACGCTTCGGCGATCCGGGATTCGAGCCGAGCGGGTTCCTCGGCGCCTACACGCCCGGAAGCACGCCCGGCCGGTGGCCGCCGGGCATCGCCGACACCCTCGACCTGCACGGCGATATTGTACTGCACATGCACTACAGCCCCACGGGCAAGACCGAGACCGACCGTACCGAAATCGGCATCCACCTCAGCCGCGAACCCGTCCGCCGCGTCACCGCGCCTGTGCGCCTCGGAAGCTTTGATCTCGAAATTCCCCCCGGCGCCGAGCGCCACCGTGTGTCCGACCGTTTCCGGCTCCCCGCCGATGTCTTCGTCCTCGCGCTCACGCCGCACATGCACTACCTCGGCCGCAAGGTCCGGGTACGGGCGCGCACGCCCGGCGGAACGGAGGAGACTCTCCTCGAAATCCGGCGCTGGAACTTCAACTGGCAGGACCGCTACCGGCTGGAGGAGCCGGTTTACCTCCCCGCCGGAACCGTGGTGAGCGCGGAATGGGTCTTCGACAATTCAGCCGACAACCCCTCCAATCCGAGCGATCCGCCCCGGCACGTCACCTTCGGCCCGGATTCGACCGATGAAATGGCCGAAGTCCATCTCGATTGCATCCCACTCGAGCCGGACGATTACGGTGTCCTCACCGAGGCCATGGAAAACGCCGTGCGCGACGCCGTGCGACGCCTCACCCCGGAACAACGCAAGCGCTACGGTTTCCAGTAAAGACTACAGCAGACCCATGCCGTCTTCCGGCAAGGTCATGGCACCGTAGGGGGCACCCGGTTCGTTGACGGTGCGGAAGATCGCCTCCGCTGTTTTGGGGCCGATTCCTTCGACCGACTCCAGTTCCTCCCGTCCGGCGGAGAGGCACGCGCTCACCGACCCAAAGTGATCGAGTAGCCGCACCGCCCGGTCGCGCCCCACGCCCGGCAGCGCCTGCAACAGTCGCTGTTGCCGCGTGCGCCGCCGCTTCGCCTTGGCGATGCGGTAAGCCGGAGCGGCGTCGGTGCGCAGTCGCAGGCGCTGGTGACCGGCGTAGACCATGATCCGCGCCGCTTCCGCCGCGTCGAGCGCCCGGAACACCGGCAGGTCAAAGACCATCATGAGCGTGACCAGCGCTCCCTGGAGCGCCTCGCGGCGCACACCGAGACCGCGCCACTGCGCGGCGGTCCCTTCGAGTATATAAGCAGGGCGAAACGGTGTTTCCAGCAGCCGCCCGGCCTGCGCGAAGAGGCGGCCGTCGACCAGCGAACGGGCGAAATCCCCCGCCGTCTTCCGCTCGAAGAGAAACCCGTCGTCGACAAGATAGTCGCCTGCCGTCATGCGCTCCCACCGCAGGTCGACACCCTCTATCTGCCCGAGCGCGCGGAAAACCGCGCTGCCGCGCTCGCGGTCATCCGCCGTCACTGTCAGAACCTCCGCCGCCATCGCACCACATCGTGGCGGCCCCGTCCCGCCGGGCCAGCCAAAGCCGGAAAAAACATCCTTTCGGGCGAGAAAACCCCTTGACGCCCCCCTCGGCACCGGCATCTTCTCATGGCTTCTTTCAACGGCAAAGGGGTAGTAGCTCAGTTGGTTAGAGCGCCTGCCTGTCACGCAGGAGGCCGCGGGTTCAAGTCCCGTCTATCCCGCCACCTTTCCAAAGCCGCCGGACCCAGGTCCGGCGGTTTTTTTTCGTCCGGAGCGGACTTACATGCGCTCCACGAGTATTTTGCGCAGCGTTTCCGGCGGCAGCGCGGCGGGATTCTTCCGGTTGGAAACGGACGGGAGCACGGCATCCGCGACCGCTTCGTCCACGCCGTATTCACGCAGGGGCGGAAACCGCATACGCTCTGTCCACGCCGCGAGCGTCTCAACCAGAAAGCGGCGGCTCTCTCCGTCCGCCTCCGGTGCCGCGGACCGGTCTCCCCCACCCTTCGCCGCCCGGCCGAAAATCCAGCCGGCGCGGGCGAGTTTGCCGAGTGCCGTGCGGTCGCTTCCGTCCGCCTCCAGCCATGCCACCGTTTCGCGCAGGCAGGGTGCCAAAAGCGTGCCGCAGACAACCCCGTGCGGGACGGGCACACGCGCACCGAGGGGACCCGCGAATCCGTGGACTGTCCCGAGATTGGAGTGGGCCAGACCCACGCCGGAGAGGAAAGCGGCCATGGCGAGATCGTGGCGGCAATCGAGCTCGGGGCGGGCGGACGGTCCCCACGCGACAGCCGGGAGGGACCGGGCCGCCAGTTCGATCCCCCACTCCAGCCACCGGTCGAGAAGCGGCGGACTCAGGGGCGAAAGGTACGACTCGAGCAACTGCGTGAGCGCGTCCATGCCGCAAGCCGCCGTTGTTTCCGGCGGGCAACCGACGGCCAACTCCGCGTCGAGAAGCACGCCACGCGCCTTGAAAGCCGGGTGCCGGAGCGACCGTTTGAAGCCCGCCTCCCCCACCCGCCCGAGAACGGCATTGTGCGTCGCCTCGCTGCCCGTTCCCGCCGTCGTCGGCAGGGCGATCCACGGCAGACAGCGCCCGGACGGTCGTTGGTGTCCCACGCCTTCGAGCCATTCCATCGTCGGACCTTCCTCCATGAGCATTGCGGCGAGGGCTTTGCCGGCGTCGAGAACGCTTCCGCCTCCCGCCGCTACGACGAGAACCGGCCGCGGTCCGGCGCGCAGAGCGCCACGCGTCGCATCCACCCACTCGTCGGAGGGCTCGCCCGCCACGGAAAACGCTTCCACCGGAGCACCCGTGCCGCGCAGCGCGTCGAGCATCGGCGCTTCAAACCCCCGGCGGCGCAACGAACCACTTCCCGTCACAGCCACGACGGGTCCGCTGCCCGCCGTCTTCCATTCGTCCGCCCACTCCCGCAAAAGCGACCGCGCCCCGGGCGCATGCGCAAGGCGCGGAAGATACCCGAGGTCCGTCAGTCCGGAACGATCCATTCAACGATGTTCACGGCGCCGCTCCGCCCCGTCAAGGGATGCGTTTCGAGCGAAAGAGTGACGACTCCGCCGTTTTCGCGGACGCGGCGAAGGTGGCGGCGCCCCTCACCAGAAACGGCCGCGCGGATCACCTCGGCCCACTCCGCGGCCTCCTCCGCGTCGGCGGCGATGTCCTCCGGCCGGCTCCGCCGCAGGCCGGGCAGGCGCTCCCCCGCCGCCGCGCTTGCGAGGCAGACCACCCCCGACGCATCCCGCAGCCAGAATGCCACCGGCAGGGATTCGCACAGGGCTTGCAATAGCTCGTCCGCTTCGCCGAACAGACGCGCGAGAAAATGGTCGTCGTGCACCTGGCGCGTAATGCCCACCACGCGCTCGGGCTCGCCCGTCTCCGAACGTTCGCGCACTTCGCCGAACTCCTCCACCCAGATCCATTTGCCGTCGCGGGCGCGGAAGCGGTGCTCCACCCGCCATTTGTCCGTCTTGCCTTCCAGGTGCTCCCGCAGCGATTCCATCACCCGCGGGGCGTCCTCGGGGTGGACGCGCTCCGCCCAATAGTCGCGGTGAAGCACCCCGTCGAACAAGTCATAGCCGAGGACGCACGGCCCCGCGCTCTGCAGTATCATGCGGTCGCTCGCCGGATACCACTCCCACCACACGTGATCGGCAGCGCGCATGGAAAGGTTGAGGCGAAGATCATTTTCGGGGACGGATGCCATTTTTAGTTATCGTTGCACCTTTCATTCAGGTTATCAGGGACAAGCGCACTCCAAAACCGCCGCATGCCCCCAATACCCGAGAGCCGCAACGAGACTCGCGCAGGAACCACGGCCTGACAAGGCAAAAGCGCCCGGCGGCAGACGCCGCTTTTTCTCTCGACCCCGGAGACAGCCACCGGTAAAGAAACCGCGAAAAATCCGGTATCCACAGTACTCCTTCTCTGCTTTTCCAACTCATCTACATGACGGCGTCCACCACCATCGCCCTGCCCAAGCATCCGTTTTTCGCCAATATCGAACAGGCACGGCTCCGGCCGCTCCTCGAATCCGCGCGTACTGCCCAGCTCACCGCCGGAAGTGTCGTCTTTGAAGAAGGCACTGCCTCCGACGCCATCTACCTCATCCTTGCAGGCCGCGTTGCCTTCCGCAAACGGCTCGTCAACGGCGACTACCTGACCGTCAGCTACAGCGGCAAGGGCGACCACTTCGGTGAAGTGGGCGTGCTCACCGGCGAACGGCGGTCCCTGCGCGCGGAGGTCGACGGCGATGCCACGATCGCGAAAGTCAGCGGCAGCGCCCTGCGCGATTTCCTCCACACGCTCCCCGGTCCCGTCGACACCTTGCTACAAAGCGTCATCAAGCACCTGCACGAGACGACGCGCCACTACGTCGAGGACATCCTCCACCGCGAAAAAATGGCCGTCGTCGGTGCCATGGTGAATTCCATCATCCACGACTTCAAAAATCCCTTCTGCCTCATCAGCATGAGCGCGCAGATCCTGCGCCAGCGCGTATCCTCGCCGGACGCCGCGCGCATGTGCGACAATATCGAGCACCAGGTCGAACGCATGGTCGAAATGGCGCGGGAACTGGCCGAGTTCTCCCGCGGCGAGACCCACCTCAACAAAGTCCGCCTCAGCCTGCGCGATATCCTCGCCGACTTCAAAAGCCTCAACCACCCCTACTTCGACAGCGAAAAGATCCGCATCCACATGGATGTCCCCCCCGCCGAGTTCATGGGCGAGCGGGGCAAGATGCTCCGCGTCTTCCAGAATCTCGTCGGCAACGCCATCGACGCCTTCGGCGAAGACGGCGGAAAAATCGAGATCACCGGAGAGATCATCCCAAAAGAGCGGCTCGTCGAAATCCGCGTGCGCGACAACGGCAAAGGCATCCCCGAGGAGATCCGCGACCGCTTCTTCGATCCCTTCGTCACCTTCGGCAAACGCGAAGGCACCGGCCTCGGCAGCGCCATCGTCAAATCCATCGTCGAATCCCACGGCGGCCGCATCGCCTTCAAGACCGAGACCAACGTCGGCACCATCTTCTTCATCCGCCTTCCCCTCGCCTGAAGGCACCGCACCGCGCGGTTGTCCCAACAACCGCGCTTCTCCCCCGCACTAGGCAACCGCCCTCCCCGGCGTGCCGTAGGCAGCCACCCTCCCGGACACGCCGCGCCTGCCCGGATTTCTGTCAAATTATTTAATTCCGGGATGTGAATAAAGTATTTTATTTCAGATATGTTTTTGTGTCTTATATAACTACGGGAAATTTATTTGCCTGACGCGTTGGCGTGGCGGCAGTCCGCTCCGGGCGGAGCCACCCGGCCGGACGCTTCTCACACGGGACGCTTGCAGGGGCCTGCCGGAGGTCTCGGGCACCGGCTCCTATGAAGGACGCGTCGGTAAGCTTTCAGCCCCTGGGGTCCTGGGATGAATCACCCGGACTACCGGACTTCGGTGCGAAAAGAGGCAAGTTACAGGCGACGAGGACGCATCAGGACGAAAAACGGGGCTGAATCCGTATACGCATGGGGTGGTCCCAGAAAAACCAACGGGGCACCGGAGCGATCATACGTAGATATAAAGCCTTAAAAGCAAATAAGTAGTTTGCGTAGCCGTGCCCTGCGTATTTTTTCGATGTTTTCCGGAAACTTACTTGACTCTACCTGCGGAACCATGCAGGATCACTTCGTTTTTAATACTTAATCACTGGTCGCAAAACATGTCCGCTATCGCGAATTCTACTCAGTTCTTCCTTCTCGCCTCCGGAATAGCCGTCGGCGCGGGGGTCACAGCGATCTTGACCACTTTCGTTAAGTCGCTCGCCATCAAGTACCAAATCACCGACGCTCCCAACCAGCGCAGCATGCACACGCAGCCGATGCCGCGTGTGGGCGGGATTGCCATCGCCGGTGGCTTCCTTGCGGGAATCCTGTATTTCCTCGGTCTTGGCTACATCGCTCCGGAAACCTTTGGCGCCATTCCGATGCCTTCGCCCTGGCTCCTCACCGCCGCACTCTTCATGTTTGCGGTCGGGCTCTGCGACGACCTCCGCAACCTCAAACCGCGCACGAAGCTCGCCATGCAATGCACGGCGGCTCTCTTCATCATCGCGGGCGGCTTCCGTTTCAATCTCCACTTCCTCCCGCTCGACGAGATGGGGACACTTGGTGCCTTTATCTCCGTCGCCTTCACTTTTCTCTGGATCATCGGCATCGTCAACGCGCTGAACCTGCTCGACGGACTCGACGGCCTGGCCGCCGGCGTCACCCTCATCGCGATGGTCTCGATCTCCGCCGCGATGATGCTCAACGGCAGTTTTGTCGACCTTGTCCTCGTGGCCTGCCTCGTCGGCGCACTTGTCGGCTTCCTCATGCACAACAAGCACCCGGCGAGCATCTTCATGGGCGATTCCGGCAGCCTCTTCCTCGGCTTCATTCTTGCCACCTTCGCCCTGCCCGTGACAGCGCAGCCGTCCCTCAACCTGACCTTTCTCGTGCCGATTTTCGCTCTTGGTCTTCCCATCACCGATACGCTCGTCGCCATCGCGCGCCGCGCCGCCGAGCGCCGCGGCATCTTTTCGCCCGACCGCGACCACATCCACCATCGCATCGCCCGGCGTCTCGGTTATTCCCACAAAGACACCGTGCACCTTCTCTACGGCATCAGCCTCATTTTCGGTCTGACCGCCGTCCTCATCAGCGCGGCATCCAACCCGGCGGCCATTGCGCTCGGGCTCAGCCTCACGGCTTCCTTTGTCTTCTTCTTCCTCCTCAAGCTCGGCTACATTCGTCCGGCATTCGTGAAAACCGGGGAGCCCACTGCGGCGATACACGCCCCGGGGCAGACCGCTCAACCCGAGAAGTAAACGGTTTTCTACGCAACCAACCGGCGCAATGCCGACGCCCGCCGGAAGAATTGACCGATTCTCACTGAGTTCCCCGCCCCACTCACGGACCCGGGACACGACTACAATACCGCCTCTCATCATCACATGCTCAACACTTCCGTATTCGCAGAGAGAGAAAGCGGCGCTTCGTCCGGTGAATACACGGGATTTCCCGGCGGATTCGAGCGTGAGAGCAGGAACTACCATTACAACGCGCTTCTGAAATCGCTGCTTGCGGGCTATTGGGAGTGGGATCTTGCAAGCAACCATTTTTTTGCCAGCCCCTCCCTCAAATCGCTTCTCGGCATGGCACCGCGCGGGGCAATCTCTGTCGAAGGGCGCTGCCCGGAGTTCATCAGTGAGACCGACACGCGTCGCTGGCGGCAGGCTGTCACACGCCTTCTCACCGACCGCCGTTCGGAAGGCGTCGAGGAAGAGGCCATAGCGTGCGTCGATGCCGAGGGCAACGAACGCTCCACCCATCTGCGCATGTGCGTGATCGACCGCGACAACGGCGGAGTGCCGGTGCGTATCGGAGGATGTTTTCTCGATCTCGGCACGCTCCTTCCCGAGTCTAAGCAACGGGCCGATACTGACGAAAGCGCGACGGGACCCATCCGGTTCATTTCCGCGGTTTCGCACGAGATCCGCACGCCGCTCATGTCGATCCTCGGCACGACCCAACTTCTTCGCGAAGAAAATCCGCGCGACGATCAGGTGGAGAACCTCGAGGCCCTGCGCTTCGCGGGCTCCGCGCTCCTCTCGCTCGTCAATGACATCCTCGATTTGAGTAAAACCGAGATCGGCAACCTGGTCCTCGAAGAAAACGAGTTCAACGTCGAAGCGATTGCAAGCAGCGTTCTCGACTCCTTCAGTTTTCAGAAGCGGCGCAAGGCCATTGAGCTCACGCTCGAGATTGAAGAGGGTATTCCGGCGACCGTGCGGGGCGACGCCAACCGCCTCAGCCAAATGCTTTTCAACCTTGTCGGCAATGCCGTGAA
>SLLG01000003.1 GCA_007134215.1 Opitutales bacterium
GACGTCGCCGTCGGCGAGAAAATCCACGTCCTCATCGGGAAAGTCCATGGCGGCCTCGACGTAGACCCTCAAAGCGGTGACCGCTTCCATCAACGCGTGGATCTGACGGGAAAACTCGCCTTGCAGGCTGCGCATCGCACCTCGCGCGGCAGCTTCCGTCCCTGCAGCGATCAGATCAGCGATAGCCTCCGCCTGGGCAAGATCAATACGTTCGTTGAGATAGGCCCGTTCTGAGAACTCACCGGGCCGTGCCAATCGGGCCCCCTCCGCTACGGCCTCCCGCAGAATTTGTTGGAGTACGACAGGGCTTCCATGACCCTGGATTTCAACGACATTCTCACCAGTGAAAGAACGCGGACCGGGAAAGGATATGACAATGGCGTCATCGAGGGTGTCGCCAGAACGATCGCGGATTCGGCAATGGTGCGCATGGCGGGGTCGCAAGCTGCGTCCCGCCAAGCGTTCACCGATGAGAAGGGCTTGCGGTCCGGACAGGCGGAGGATGCCAATACCGCCGCGTCCATCAGCCGTCGCGATGGCGGCAATGGTGTCGGCATCCCTCACCCCCGTCATGGGTCAGTCAGCCACATAGGACCTACTTGCTGCTCTTGGTTGCCGGTGCAGCCTGTTCGATCTGCCGCATGACCCACCACTGCTGGGCAATGGAGAGCACGTTGTTCACCAGCCAGTAGAGCACCAGACCCGCCGGGAAGAACAGGAACAGCACGGTAAACATGACGGGCATCAGCTTCATGATCTTCGCTTGCATCGGATCCAGCGGTGCAGGATTGAGCTGCATCTGCAGGAACATGGTGGCACCCATCAGCAAAGGCAGCACGAAGTAGGGATCGATGGCCGACAGATCATGGATCCACAGCATGAAAGGTGCGTGGCGCAACTCCACCGATTCATAGAGCACCCAGTAGAGCGCCAGGAACACAGGCATCTGCATGAGCATGGGCAAACAGCCACCAAGGGGGTTGATCTTCTCCTTTCGATAGAGATCCATCATCTCCTTGGAAAGTTTCTGGCGGTCGTCGCTATAGCGTTCCTGCAGTCGCTTCATTTCCGGCGCCATGCGCCGCATGTTGGCCATGGAACGGTAGGCTGCAGCGCTCAAGGGATACAGCGCAAGTTTGACCAGAAGCGTGAGCAGGATGATGGCGAAACCCCAGTTCCCCACAAGGCCGTGGAGGAAATCCAGAACCTTGAAAAGGGGCACTGATATCCACCAGAGGAAGCCGTAATCCACCGTAAGATTGAGATTATCGGCTATCTCTGCCAGCCGGCTCTGAATCTTGGGGCCAGCGTAGAAGGACGCAGCCAGGACTTCCGTAGCGCCAGGGGAAATATTGACGACCGGCCCGATGAACTCGATGAGGTAGGTCCCGTCCGCTCTTTGGCGACCTCGATAGAGGTGCTCCTCATCGCTATCTGGAATCCAGGCGGAAAGGAAATAGTGCTGCAGCATGGCAACCCAGCCTCGCTGCACTCGGCTCTCCCAACCCGAAGCCAGATCGGAAAAACTCACCTTGTCATAGCGCGAATCCGCAGTGGTAAAAGCAGCCCCCGCGTAGGGGCGCATACCCATGCCTGGGGGTGAGAAATCAGGGGGTTGGCCCCCACTACGGCGGATCTGGCCGTACATGGCGGCCCGAAGCGGACGTTGTTGGGGATTGGTCATGTGGTACTCGAGGCGAACCTTGTAGTCACCGCGGGTGAAGATGAAGCGCTTCTCCACCTGCATGCCATCAGGGTCCTCGAAGAACAGGGGTACCACGAGCTGATCCTGGCCGGGCCGCATTTCGAAGAGGTCACGCTCTGCGCGATAATTCGGTCTTCCTTCAGGCCGCCCATCCACGCCATCCGGTCCGGCAAGGCCGCTTTGAGCGACGTAGAGGAACGAGGGTGTGCGATCAAGCAGGGTCAGCGGAACATCGGGTGAATCGAGACTCACCGGATATTTCGGCAACGTCACCTTCACCATATCGCCACGGCGATCGAGCCACACGTTGAGCGTATCCGTACGAATTCGAATCAGTCCTTCCTGCTGACTGACGGTATGCGGATCGTCGGTTGTCAGTATGGGGACTTCACCGGCAACGATTTCGGGAACGCTGTCATCAGCTGGCGGCAGGCCAACCGCTGGACCTGTGACTGCGGTACTGGCCGGCACTTCTCCTTGAGGCACTTCGATATCCTGCAGGGGATCGGCGCTGGCAGCCCCGGCGTCGGCCGGACGGGCCGCACTGCCATAATCACTGTTCCAGGCCAGAATCAACAAATAGGCGGTGATCAGCAGACCGGCGAGTAGGGCATAGCGAATGACTTCGGTCTGCTGCATCAGTGCTTGGCCTCGTGCGGGCAGGGAACGGGATCATAACCACCCGGATGAAAGGGATGGCAACGCCCGATTCGACGAATCGCCAACCAGGCCCCGCGAAGGGGACCATGCTGCTCTATGGCCTCGATGGCGTAACTGGAGCAGGTTGGGTGAAAACGACAATGTGGTCCGAGCAGCGGGCTGATCAGATATCGATAGACGTGTATGCAACCGATCAAGAGCCGTTTCACGGTCATCTCCCGGAGCTGTCCCGCCCCGCTTCGGAATGATTTTCCAGCTTGCGAGCCAATCTGGACCAGAGCTGGTCAAGGCTTGATGCCAGTGCCTGGTTGTCGCAAGCGCCTGCGCCTGGGCGCGCAAGGATCACCACATCGAGAGGGCAAGGCAAGTGCTGCAATCGGAATGATTCACGTATCCGACGCCGGATCCGGTTGCGGTCGACGGCCCGCTTGGCGTGGCGCTTGCCCACCACCATGCCAATCCTGCTCTCTGTTGTGGAGCCTCTGGTGGCCAGTAGCAGAAAGGGATGGCTGTTGAGACGGATAGTGGCCTGGGAGAAAACACGATCGAAGTCCGCCTTTGCGGGCAGCCTGCGTTGGATTGTGAATGCGTTTGAACGGCTGTTCATGCCCCCATCAAGGCCGTTAAGAAACGACCGCTCGATTGGGATATGCGTCAGGCGCAGAGGCGCTTGCGGCCTTTCGCGCGCCGGCGAGCGAGAACCGCGCGACCGTTCTTGGTGGCCATACGAGCCCGGAAACCGTGGGTCCGCTTGCGCTTGAGATTGCTGGGCTGGAAGGTGCGCTTCATGGTTGCTACTCACCGATCTGAATACCTGCCGAAGTGGCAGCGATCCGGATTGTTGCCCGATTGATGAGCCCGCCACCGGCAAAAGAGCCGCGATTCTAATGACGCCCCCCCAGGGTGTCAATTTCTAGTTCATGTCTTTGGGGCCAGGAGGGGCGACTGGACTCTCACGCTGTGTCTGGGGGGCTGAATCCTGGAGGGAGGGATGTCCTTTGGGAGAGGTGGATCTGTTTGGATCAAGTAGTAGATAGAAGAAAGAAAAATCTTGTTATGGTTGATGGTTGGAGCAGGCAATATCTGTGGACAGTTCCTGGCAGGGCTTGTGGTGGTTGGGTTCGAGGGTGATGGCAGCTTGTGGGCGATTGGCCCTAAGGTCTGTAGGTAATTGCGGTAACGATTGTGCGTAAATGTCTAGTGCACCAAGTTAGTGCGTTAGAGTTAAAGTTATCCACAGGACATCCCCTGCTCGCCCACAGGATTTCATTGGATGGTGTTTCGAGGATGACGCATCGCTGAGCGGTTAGTTTAATTTTATCTTATTGAAAATATTGGTTTTTTAATCTTAATCGCATCGAGTGAAGCTGATCTTGGGCATGGCTTCCAGAGCCCCGGTGCGGGTAGAATGATCGACTCTATGGGGTATTCCTGTTCACGTAGTACGGGCTGGAGGAGGGGCGAAGCAGGATGGACTCAGCCGTCTGGCGTAAGTGTCTTGATCATCTGCAGGATGAGCTGAGCGCCCAGCAATTCAATACCTGGATCAGACCGCTGCAGGCGGTGGAAGGCGAAACTGAGATTCGTCTGTTGGCTCCGAATGTCTACGTCCGCGATCAGGTGTCCAATCGTTTCATGGCTCGCATAAGCGAACTGGTAGGCAGTTTCGCTCCTCACAACGGGCAGACCCGTGTAGAAGTTTTGGTTGGCAGTTCTGATCTGGTGGAAGCTGCGCGGCCCGAGGCCCGGACAGCTCCGCCGGCGCCTCCTCCTCTGCCGGCCTCACCCGGTGGGGCGCGATCGGAACTCAACCCCGGTTTCACCTTCGCCACCTTCGTGGAGGGAAAGTCCAATGAGCTGGCCAAGGCGGCTGCTATGCAGGTCGCCGAAAATGCTGGTCGTTCCTACAACCCTTTGTTGCTCTACGGGGGAGTGGGGCTCGGCAAGACGCATCTGATGCAGGCCGTGGGCAATCTCATTTTGGCGAGGGATCGATCCGCCCGGGTGGTTTATCTGCACTCTCAGCGCTTTGTCCAGGACATGGTCAAGGCACTGCAGCAGGGTACGATGCAGGAGTTCATGAACTACTACCGTTCAGTCAGCGCGTTGCTCATTGACGATATCCAATTCTTCGCCAATAAGCTCCGTTCCCAGGAAGAGTTCTTTCATGTCTTCAATGGTCTCCTCGAGGGAGGCCGGCAGATGGTTCTGACCTGCGATAGGTACCCGCGGGAGATCGATGGTCTCGAAGAGCGTTTGAAATCACGCTTTGTCTGGGGTCTGACGGTGGCGGTGGAGCCGCCGGAGCTAGAGCATCGGGTGGCCATCCTGATGAAGAAGGCCGAGCAGGAAGGTGTCGAACTGCATCAGGATGTTGCGTTCTTTATTGCGGAGCGCATTCGTTCCAATGTCCGGGAGCTCGAGGGGGCCCTCAAGCGGGTGATAGCGAATGCCCAGTTCACCGGCCGGGGTATCAGTATCGAGCAGGTGCGTATGGCCTTGCGGGATCTACTGGCCATCCAGGAGCGCCAGGTTGGCGTAGACAACATCCAGCGAACAGTGGCGGAATACTACAAGATCAAGATTTCCGATCTGTTGTCCAAGCGCCGTAATCGAGCTGTAGCCCGCCCACGGCAAATGGCCATGTGCCTGGCCAAGGAATTGACCAGTCACAGTCTGCCTGAGATTGGCGATGCCTTTGGCGGTCGTGACCATACTACGGTGCTGCATGCCTGCAGAAAGGTGGCTGAATTGCGCGGGAGTAGTACAGATCTGGCGGAAGACTATAAGAACTTGGTGCGCTTGCTGACTACCTGAAGCGACGCACCGATGACAACCGGGTCAGGTTGAATAAGAGAGATCAGCATGAAGTTCTCGGTATCGCGCGACCTGCTGTTGCGCCCCCTGCAGTTGGTGACAGGTGTGGTTGAACGTCGACAGACTTTGCCGGTGCTTTCGAACCTTCTGGTCAGCGTCGACGGCGAACATTTGACCTTGACCGGGACGGATTTGGAGGTCCAGATTGTGGCTCGGGTGCGGCTGCCGGAGTCTGCTGCCGAGGACGGCGAAATAACCCTACCCGCCCGCAAGCTTAGCGATATCTGGCGTGCGCTTCCGGATGGCTCGAAGGTGGATTTTGTCCTGGATGATCAGCGTGCTGTCTTGAGATCAGGACCCAGTAAATTCCAGCTGGCGACGCTGCCGGCGTCAGAATTTCCTGGTATTGACGAGGGCGCTGGTGAGCTGGATATCGATCTTGCCCAGAGCCAGGTCCGGAAGCTCATCGATCGAACCGCGTTCTCCATGGCCCAGCAGGACGTGAGGTATTTTCTCAATGGCATGCTACTGGAAGTGACCCCCGAATATCTTCGCTCAGTGGCCACCGACGGTCATCGATTGGCCATGTGTACACTGCAGCCAGGTGCTGGCAACGGCAAGCATCAGGTGATCGTTCCGCGCAAGGGTGTGAACGAGCTCGCTCGGCTGGTGTCCGAGGGCGACGATCAGATGCGTCTCAGTCTAGGCAGCAACCATCTCAAGGCGGAGCTCGGAGGCTATACCTTCATTACCAAGCTCGTGGATGGTCGCTTCCCGGATTACGAGAAAGTGATTCCGAGAGGCGGTACGCGAGAGAGCATTGGTGATCGTCAGCAGCTTCGGGAGGCCTTCTCCCGTGCTTCCATTTTATCCAACGAAAAGTACCGGGGGGTTCGGATTACCCTGTCCGAAGGGCTGCTGACCGTCCAGGCGAACAATCCCGAGCAGGAAGAAGCTGAGGAATCGGTACCGGTTCAATTTACGGGAAGCAGTCTGGAAATGGGCTTCAATGTGTCCTACCTGCAGGATGTTTTAGCGGTGTTAGGATCCGATCAGGTCCGTATTACCGTATCCGACGCCAACAGTTCTGCGGTTATCGAGGAGCCAACGGGTGGCGATGCCCTCTATGTGGTCATGCCCATGCGACTCTAA